>CAYWKV010000036.1:0-20414 GCA_964458835.1 uncultured Gammaproteobacteria bacterium
CAACCTCGGCTCGCTGGCGGTCACCGAGCATCACCTGGCGCTGGGCGTGACCCGCTTCTTCAACGACAAGGTGGCCGGTTCGCTGTCCTACGTGCACGCGTTCGAAAACGATGTGACGGATCCGACCGGCACCACCACCATCGAACTCGAGCAGAACATCGTCAATCTGCAGATGACCTACAAATTCTGATCAGGAGGTAACGCTGTGACAGTCGACAACATCGTCCATATCTTCGCCGGCATCGCCATTCTCGTCGGTGTCGCGCTGAGCCATTTCGTGCATCCCAACTGGATCTGGCTGGTGGTGTTCGTGGGCGCCAATCTGTTCCAGAGCGGCTTCACGAAATTCTGCCCGCTGGCCTTCATGCTGAAGAAGGGCGCCGTGCGCGAAGGCAGCTGCTGCTGACGGACGGCGGCCGGGGGGCACGCCGCCCGGCCCGCCTTTCTCCAACCGGATCGGACTGTTAAAGTAGCGCTGCAGCCCGGCACCGACCCTGGCCGGCTGCAGCATAAGGGAGCAGGCGTGGACACCCCCAAGAGGCGCAAACGCAAATCCGCCGAGGTGCGGCGCCACGACATCATCAACGCCGCGATGGACCTGCTGCGCACCCAGAGCGTCTCCAGCCTCACGACGCGCGAACTGGCCAAGGCCGTCGGCATCGCCCAGCCCACGCTGTTCCTGCATTTCGGCAACAGGACCCAGGTGCTGCTGGCGCTGATCGACCATGTCCAGGAGCAGCTGCAGCTGGGGCTGCAGGGCCAGAACCTGCAGCAGCTCACACCCCTGGAACGGCTGCGGACGGTGATCCGCTTCCATCTGAAGTTCATCCAGCGGCAGCCCGGCATCCCGCGGCTGCTGTTCTCCGAGGAACTGCAGTCGGGCGACCCGGCGCTGCGCGAACGCATGCACGGGCTGATCGGCTTCTTCCTGGAGTTTCTCCATACCCAGATCCGCGCGGGACAGGCGCGCGGCGAGCTGCGTACCGATCTGGATCCGCTGCAGTCGGCCTGCCTGCTGGTGGCCTCGGTGCAGGGGCTGGCCTTCCGCTGGATCCTGTCCGAGTTCCGCTTCGTGCTGGAGGAGCAGGCCGACCTGATGATCTCCACCTTCCTCGATGGCTGGCGGCCGCGCCGCGACGGCGACTGACGGACGGGGCGCCGCATGAAGCCGCGCGCCGCGTGGGCCGCGCTCGCGGCCGAGCCCTATCGCATCCTGTTCGGCTTCGGCACGCTTCAGCTCCTCGCCGCCCTGCTCTTCTGGAGCGTCGAGCTGATCGGACGACCCGCGGGCCTCCCGGCGCCGACCGCCCCGCCGCTGCCGCCCGGCGGCATCCATGGCCTGCTCATGCTCTTCACGGTATTCCCGTTCTTCGTCTTCGGCTTCCTGATGACGACCTATCCGCGCTGGTCGGACGCACCGCCGGTGCCGCGCACGCGCTATCTGCCGGCGGCGCTGCTGCTCGGCGCCGGAGCACTGGCGTTCTATGCGGGCATGTACGCTTCCGCGATACTGGCGACGGCCGGGCTGCTGGTGTTTCTGGGCGGCTACCTGCTGGCCGTGCTGGGACTGTGGGAGACCCGGCGCCGCGGACGCGTCCACGGTCGTCTGTACGAGCGCTATCTGCACATCGGCCTGCTGCTGGGGGCGGCCGGTATCCTGCTCGCGGCGCTGGCGCTGCAGGGGCGGCCCCAGCTCTGGCCACCGGCGCGCGCGCTCGGCCTGTGGGGTTTCCTGGTGCCGGTGCTGGTGACCATGAGCCATCGCATGCTGCCCTTCCTGACCAGTTGCGTCGACGGCACCGATCCCGTCACGCAGCCACGCGGCGGACCGCACGCCATGCTCGGTCTCGTCGCACTGCACGGCCTGCTCGAACTCGCCGGGCAGCCACGCTGGCTGTGGCTCGCCGACCTGCCGCTGGCGCTGCTCGCCGCCCATCATCTGCGCTGCTGGGCCTTCGCCCGCTGTCTGCATGCGCGGCTGCTGGCCATGTTCCATATCGCCTTCGCCTGGTTCGCCGCCGGTATGCTGCTCTACGGCAGCGGCAGCCTGCTGCTGTTGCTCGGCCTGCCCGACCGGCTGGGCCGTGCGCCGCTGCACGCCGTGGGCATCGGCTTCGCCCTGGGCATGACGCTGGCGATGGTCACGCGCATCGCCCGGGTGCACCGCGGGCTGGCGCCGGTCGCCGTCACGCCGGTCTGGCTGGCGTTCTGGGCGCTGAACGGTGCCGTGCTGCTGCGGATGGTGGCCGAGCCGATGGCCTCCGGCGCGCTTGCATACGCGTCCGGGGTGCTGCTGTTCGCGGCGCTGCTGGTGTGGGCGGCGCAGTGTCTGCCGCTGCTGCTGAGACGCTGAGACGCCGGGGTTACGGCGTGCCGTGCAGCGGGGTCATGGCGGCAAGCAGCGCCCGCGACGCATCGGCATAGTCCCCCTCGGCATCCACTTCCAGCTGGCGCAGCAGATGTGCACGGGCAGCCTCCGGCCGGCCGAGCGCATGATAGACGGCGCCCAGATGGTAATGGATGCAGACCAGGTCCGGGCTGGCGGCGAAGGCCCGCAGCAGGTGATCGAGCGCCTCCTCATAGCGGCCGCCGCGATACAGCGCCCAGCCGTGGGTATCGAGGAACGCAGGATTGTCCGGCTCGGCCGCCACGGCCAGGGCCGAATGCCGCAGGACGGCGGCGGGATCGGCGCCGAGGAACTCCAGCTCCAGCCAGGCCAGTTCGTTGTAGAGTGCCGGCGTCGCGTGACCGCGGGTGATGCCCTCCAGGAACGAGCGCCGGGCACCCGTCAGATCGCCGGCACGGATCTGCAGCAGGCCGGCGCCGTAATATTTACCTGAGGTATAGGCATGGACCAGCAGGGCACTGAGGATGCCCACGGGCAACAGGATCCAGGCGCTGCCGCGCCGGCCCGACGGTTGCAGCGCGGCCAGCAGCAGGGCGCCGGTCGTCGTGCCGCAGACGTTGGCGAGCAGGTCGAGCAGATCGAACTCGCGCCCGCCGACGAATGCCTGCTGAGTCTCGTCCGCCAGCCCCAGCAGCAGCGAGACCGCGGCGGCGACCGTCACCCGGGTCGCGCGCCCCGGGCCCGGCAAGGACAGCCGCATGACGCCGTAGACGATCAGTGTCAGGATCACGTGGGTGAGGAAATGACCCAGCTTGTCGATGCCCGGGTAGGTCAGGCTGAGACGCTGGACAGCGCGCCCATGCTCGTCGGCGACGAACATCAGGGCGCCGGCCAGGATCAGGACCGCGCCGAGGGCCAGCAGGCCGGGCCAGTGTGTTCTGACAACCTTCTGCATCGTCATTCACTCCCTGTAATGACACTGCGACGGAAATCCGCTGCCGCCCCGCTCAGATCGACCGACTGCGCCCCCGGTCGTCCCGGCTGCTCACCCCGGCCGATACAGCACGCAGCTCACCTCATGACGGTCACCGACGTGGACATTCTCGGGATAGTGTAGCCGGCACTCGGGCCGGGCCCGCGGACAGCGCGGGTGGAAATGGCAGCCACTGGGCCGGTTCAGGGGGGATGGCAGATCGCCACGGACCTCGGCAGGCCGGTGCGGCGCATGCGCGGAAGGCACCGCCTGCAGCAAGGCCTGGGTATAGGGGTGCAGCGGGTTCGCCAGCACGCGATCGGTCGGCCCGCGCTCGACGATGCGCCCCAGGTACATGACCGCCACGTCGTCGGCCAGATAGCCGACCACCGCCAGATCGTGGCTGATGAACAGGTAGGACAGACCGTGCTCCAGCTGCAGGCGCCGCAGCAGATTGAGAATCTGCGCCTGCACCGACACGTCCAGGGCGCTGGTCGGCTCGTCGCACACCACCAGGCGCGGGTTCACCGCCAGGGCGCGCGCGATACACAGCCGCTGGCGCTGGCCACCGGAGAACTGGTGCGGATACAGACTCAGCTGTTCGGTGCGCAGACCGACCTGCTGCAGCAGATCGGCGGCCCGCGCCAGGCGGTCGGCACGTGTCATGCCGATGTTCTGTACTTCCATGGCCTCGACCAGCATGTCGCGTACCCGCATGCGCGGATTCATCGATGCGAACGGATCCTGGAAGATGAGCTGAAAGCCCGCGCGGGCGCGGCGCAATTCCTCGGGCGGCAGCCGGCTGAGATCCAGCCCGTCGAACACGACCGTGCCGGCATCCATCGGCTGCAGCTGGAGCACCGCCTTGGCCACGGTGGACTTGCCGCAGCCGGATTCACCCACCAGCGCCAGCGTGCGGCCGGTCGCCAGCTCGAAGGACACGCCATCCACGGCGTGCAGGGTCTGGCGGGGCCGTCCGAAGCCGCGCCATACGGCGAAGTTGACCTGGAGGTCGCGCACCTGCAGCAAGGGCCGGGCCTCGATGGCGTGCGGCAACACCTCCGGCGGCGCGGGTTCCGGCACGGCCGGTTCCGCCTCCACGGCGGCCTGCTCGCCCAGATAGCAACGCACGCCCCATTCCCAGGTGCCGTACCAGGGCGGCGCCTCGGCCTCGCAGCGCGGCATGACCCGGTCGCAGCGCGGGGCGAAGCGGCAGCCGGCCTGGCCGGTGGACGGTACCGGCACCTGCCCCGGAATCGCCGCCAGCGGCCGGCCACGCTGTTCCAGATCGGGCAGCGCGCGGAACAGCATCCGGCTGTAGGGATGGGCGGGCGCCGCGAAGAAGGCCTCGCGCGGTCCCTGCTCGACGATCTGCCCCGCATACATGATGGCGACCCGGTCCGCGACCTGCGCCGCCACACCCAGGTCGTGGGTAATGAGCAGCAGCGCCATGTCGCGCTCGCGCTGCAGGTGCGCGAGCAGTTCGAGTATCTGGGCCTGGATGGTGACGTCCAGCGCCGTGGTCGGCTCGTCGGCGATCAGCAGATCCGGATCGCCGGCCAGGGCGATGGCGATCATCACGCGCTGCTTCATGCCGCCGGACAGCTGATGGGGATAATCGCCGTACCGCGCGTCCGCGTCGGCGATGCCGACGGCTTCCAGCAGTTCCACCACGCGCTGCCGTACGGCGGCGTCCGCCAGCCCCTGATGCAGGCTCACCGCCTCGGCGATCTGGGAGCCGATGGACAGCACCGGATTGAGCGAGGTCATGGGTTCCTGGAAGACCATCGCGATGCGCCGGCCGCGCAGCTGGCGCCGCTCCAGCGGGGTGAGGGTGCGCAGGTCCCGGCCACGGTAATCGATGCGGCCGCCGACGATCTCGGCACCGTTGGGCAGCAGTCCCATCAGCGCCAGCGCCGTAATGGACTTGCCACAACCGGATTCGCCAAGCAGCGCGAGCGTCTCGCCCCGGGCGATGTTGAAGCTCACACCGTCGACCGGATAGGTCCCGCTGATGCGGATCCGCAGATCGCTCACGCCGATCAGGATCTCCGCGAGGGTCTGCTCAGTTGGAAGTACTGTGGTCGACATGATCGCTGAACAGCGAGGCGTGCAGCAGGGTCTGCGTGTAGGCGTCGCGTGGCTGGTTGAACACCTGTTCGGTCTCGCCGTGCTCGATGATGCGGCCGGCGCGCATGACCATGATGCGGTGCGACACGGCGCGAATGACCTTGAGATCGTGCGAGATGAACAGATAGCTGATGTGATAGTGGTGCTGCAGCCGCAGCAGCAGCTCCAGGACCTGCTTCTGCACCGACACGTCCAGGGCGCTGGTCGGCTCGTCCAGCAGGATGAGCTTGGGCTCCAGCACGGCGGCACGGGCGATGGCGATGCGCTGGCGCTGGCCACCGGAGAATTCATGCGGATAGCGCCACAGCATGTCCTCGGTGAGCCCCACTTCGGCGAGGATCTTCAGGATGCGCTCACGGTGCTGTGCCGCGCTCTGCCCGGGAAAGTGGATCTCCAGCCCTTCGCGCAGGATCTGCTCGACCGTCATGCGCGGCGACAGCGAGGAATACGGATCCTGGAACACCACCTGGAATTCCTTGCGCAGCGACCGCAGGCGCCGCCCGTCGAGGCGGTCCAGGCGCTGGCCCTGGAAGGCGATCTCACCGCTGCAGTCCTGCAGCCGCAGCAGGCACATGCCGAGCGTCGACTTGCCGGACCCCGACTCGCCCACGATGCCGACGGTCTCGCCGGCGGACAGATCGATATCGACGTCGTCGACCGCCTTCACCTCGCCGATCCGGCGGCGGAAGAAGCCCGCCCTGATCGGAAAATGGCAGCGCAGCGCACGGCCGTGCAGCAGCGGCGCGCGCGTCCCGACGGCGTCCTCGGGGCCGAGCATGCGCCTGGGCTGCGCGTCGATGAGCTGCTGCGTGTACGCATGCTGCGGGGTACGGAACACCTCCGTGACGGGGCCCTGCTCCACGATGGAACCCTTCTGCATGACGCAGACGCGCCCGGCGAAGCGCTTCACCAGGTTGAGATCGTGGGTGATCAGCAGTACCGCCATGCTGAACTCCTTCTGCAGATCCTCGAGCAGCGTCAGGATCTGCGCCTGCACGGTGACGTCCAGCGCCGTGGTCGGCTCATCGGCCATGAGCAGCCTGGGCGAACAGGCCAGCGCCATGGCGATCATGACGCGTTGGCGCTGGCCGCCCGACAGCATGTGCGGGAAGGCATCGAAGCGCTTGTGCGGTTCGGTGATGCCGGTGCGGTCGAGCAGTTCGATCATACGGCGGCGGGCCTGCGCCTGCGTGGCACCGGTGTGCAGCATCAGCGGCTCCATGAGCTGCCGGCCGATGGGCTGGACCGGATTGAGCGAGGTCATGGGCTCCTGGAAGATCATGGCGATCTCCCGGCCGCGCAGCGCCCGCATGGCGGGATCGTCCAGTGCCAGCAGATTGCGCCCCTCGAACAGGATCTGCCCGCTGGGGAACCGCGTCTGCACCGGATCGTGCAGCCGCAGCACCGACAGGGCCGTCACCGACTTGCCCGAGCCCGACTCGCCGACCAGCGCGACCTTCTCGCCCGGCGCGACGTGAAAATCCACGCCCTGCACCACGCTGTCGAAGCCGCCGGAGGGATCGCGGAAGGCGACCGAAAGGTCCCGGATCTCCAGCAGACGGCCGGTATCTTTGTGCATGGAATCAGCCACGGCGGGTATCCAGGGCCTCGCGCAAGGCCTCACCGATGAAGATCAGCAAGGTCAGGGTGCCGACCAGCACGACGAAGGTCGTCATCGACAGCCACCAGGCCTCGATGTTCTCCTTGCCCTGCGCCAGCAGCTCACCCAGGCTGGGCGTCGACGGCGGCACGCCCAGGCCGAGGAAATCCAGACTGGTCAGCGCCAGGATGGCGCCGCTGATACGGAACGGCAGGAAGGTGATGACCGGCGTCAGGCTGTTGGGCAGCAGATGCCGGAACATGATGCGACGGTTGGACAGCCCCATCGCGCGCGCCGCCTTCACGTAGTCCATGTTGCGCCCGCGCAGGAATTCCGCGCGCACGTAGTCGGCCAGTCCCATCCAGCCGAACAGCGACAGCAGCACGAGCAGCAGCAGGATGCTGGGGTTGAACAGCGACGCGAAGATGATGAGCAGATACAGCTCGGGCATGGAGCTCCAGATCTCGATCAGACGCTGGGCGAACAGGTCCAGGCGTCCGCCGAAATAGCCCTGCACCGCGCCGGCCACCACGCCCAGCACGACGCCGACGGCGGTGAGCGCGAAGGCGAACAGCACCGACAGCCGAAAGCCGTAGATCAGCCGCGCCAGCACGTCACGGCCGCGGTCGTCGGTGCCGAGCAGATTGTCCGCCGACGGCGGGGCCGGATTGGGATGATCGGTGTAGTAGTTGATGGTGTTGTAGCTGTAGGGGTTGGGCGGATACAGGGCCCAGTTGCCGTCCCGGCTGAGCAGCTCCCGGACGTAAGGGTCGGTGTAGTCCGCCTCGGTCTCGAAGTCGCCCCCGAAGGTCGTCTCCGGGTAGGCGACGAACAGCGGGAAGAAGTACTCGCCCTGATACTGCACCGCGATAGGCCGGTCGTTGGACAGGAACTCCGCGCCCAGGCTGATGACGAACAGCACGGCGAAGATCCACAGGCTGTAGTAGCCGCGGCGATTGGCGCAAAAGCGCATCCAGCTGCGCCGGTGGGGCGAAACACGCCAGCCGGCGCTGCGGTCGATCGCGGATTTGCCGGCGGCGGTCGCGTTCATCAGCGAGCGGACTCGAATTGGATGCGCGGGTCGACCAGCACGTAGCTGATGTCCGTGAGCAGCTTGGCGATCAGGCCCAGCAGCGTGAACAGGTACAGCGTGCCGAGCACCACGGGATAGTCGCGCTTGAGGATGGACTCGTAGGCGAGCAGCCCCAGCCCGTCCAGCGAAAAAATGGTCTCGATCAGGATGCTGCCGGCAAAAAAGGCGCTGATGAAGGCCGCCGGGAAGCCGGTCACCAGCGGGATCATGGCATTGCGGAACACGTGCCGGTAGAGCACGCGCCGTTCCGTGAGCCCCTTGGCGCGTGCGGTCAGCACGTACTGCTTGCGCAGTTCCTCGATGAAGCTGTTTTTGGTGAGCATGGTCATCACGGCCAGGCTGCCGACCACCAGCGAGATCACCGGCAGGGTGATGTGCCAGAGATAATCGGCGATCTTGCCGTACCACGGCAGCTCGGCGAAGTTGTCCGAGACCAGATCGCGCAGTGGAAAGACGTCCCAGAAGCTGCCACCGCCGAACAGCACCAGCAGCAGGATGCCCAGCACGAAACCCGGGATGGCATAGCCAACCAGAATGATGGTGCTGGTGATGAGGTCGAAAGGCGTGCCGTCGCGCACCGCCTTGGCGATCCCCAGCGGGATACAGGTCAGGTAGACGATGAAGAACGTCCACATGCCGAGGCTGATGGACACCGGCAGCTTGGAGACGATCAGGCCGATGACCGATTCCTGGTGAAAATAGCTGTCGCCGAAATCGAACACGGCGTAGTTGCGCAGCATCTCCAGAAAGCGCTGGGGGGCCGGCTTGTCGAAACCGTACAGCGCCTTGAGCTGTTCGATCCGTTCGGCATCCAGACCCGCGTCGCCGCGGTACAGCCGCTGGGCCCCGGCGGAGGCTTCGCCGTGCGTGCCCGTGCCCTGCAGCTGCTGGATCAGCTGCTCGACCGGACCGCCCGGCACGAACTGGGTGACGACGAATGTGACCAGCATGACCCCGACCAGCGTCGGGATCATGAGCAGCAGACGTTTCAGGATGTAGGCACCCATGCTCGTTTACCTCGCACGTTCCGCCGGCTTCGCCGGATCGCGCCACCAGGTCTGCAGTACCCAGGATTCGGCATCGTAATACAGGGGCAGCGTCTGGGAGTGGCCGAAGCGGTCCCAGTAGGCCACCCGATGGGTGGCAATGTACCAGTTCGGCACGACATATTCGCCATGGAGCAATACCCGGTCCAGCGCCCGCGCGGCGGTCACCAGCCGTTCGCGGTCCGGCGCATACACCAGCTCCTCGATCAACGCGTCGACCACCGGGTCCTTGATGCCCGGGAGGTTGTTGGAGCCCTCCTTGTCCGCCGTCGAGGAATGCCACATGCCGAACAGCTCGTTGCCGGGCGACTGCGACTGCGGGAACGAGGCCACCATCATGTCGAAGTCGAAGGTACGGCGACGCTGCACGTAGAGGCTGACGTCCACCGTCCGGTAGCTGAGCTCGATACCCAGCTTGCGGAGATTGTGCGCGAACGGCGCCAGGATGCGCTCGAAGCCCTTCTGGGCGAGGATGACCTCGATGTCCAGCGGCTCGCCGGCGGCGTTGCGCAGACGGCCGTCGCGCACCGTCCAGCCGGCCTCGGCCAGCAGGTCGCGTGCCTCGCGCAGGTTGGCCCGCAGCGAACCGGGTTCGGCGGTGTCGGCGGGACGCCAGGCCTGGGCGAATATCGCCTCCGGCAGCCGCTCGCGGTATTTTTCCAGCAGCGCCCGCTCGGCGCCTTCGGGAAGGCCCGACGACGCCATCTCGCTGTTGCTGAAATAGCTGTCACAGCGCGCGTACTGGCCGTAGAACAGATTCCGGTTCGACCACTCGAAGTCGAACGCCAGCGCGATCGCCCGGCGCACGCGCCGGTCCGTGAACTTGTCCCGCCGGGTATTGAACACGAAGCCCTGCATGCCGGCGTTGTTGCTGTGCTTGAGCTCCTCCTTGCGGATGCGGCCGGAATCGAATTGTGGCCCCGAGTAGTCGCGCGCCCACTGTTTCGAATGCAGCACCAGCGTGAAATCGAACTCGCCGGCCTTCAGGGCCTCGAGCTGCACGGTCTCGTCCTTGTAGTACTTGTAGGTCACACGCTCGAAATTGAACATGCCGCGCCGGGTGTTGAGGTCCCGGGCCCAGTAGTCCGGATCGCGCACGTAGGTGACGTCCTTGCCGATCCGGTAGGATGCGACCGTATACGGGCCGCTGGCGATGGGCAGCACGCGGCTGAGCTTGTCGAACTCCGCGTCGCCGACCCACTTGCGCGAGAACACCGGGATCTGTGCGGCAAGCAGATGCAGTTCGGGGTTCACCCGGGCGAACTCGAAGCGCACGGTGCGCTCGTCCACCACCACCGCCCGCTCGATGTCCGCCCAGTAGAAGCGGTACTGCGGATGGCCCTTGTCGCTCTTGATGGTGTCGAAGGAGAACTTCACGTCTTCGGCGAGCACCGGATCGCCGTTCGAGAAGCGCGCCTTAGGATTGAGGCGGAACGTCACCGACAGCCGGTCGTCGGCCAGCCGGATGTCCTCGGCGAGATGGGCGTAGAGACTGTAGGGCTCATCGGCGCTCTGCACCATCAGCGGCTCGAACACCAGGGTGCCAAGGCCGTCGGCGGACACGCCCTTGAGCACGAAAGGATTGAAGCTGTCGAAATTCCCGAAGCCCGACAGCACCAGCTCGCCACCCTGCGGGGCATCCGGATCGACATAGTCGAAATGCCGGAAGTCCGGCGGATATTTGGGCTCGTAGCCGAGCGCGACCGATGGCGACGCCACCGCGGGCGATGCGACCACCGCCAGCAGCAGCCAGCAGATTGCAGCTCGGAACACGGACACTCGATGCTTCCCTGGTGCGTTGACGCGCCCGCACCGCCCGCCGGCGGTTCGGGCTGTTGTTCTTCGCCGGACGGGCATTGCAGCCTGTCTGGCCAAGGGCTGCGGGCCATTATATAGTAAGCCGGCCTTACGCAACGAAAACGGGGACGAGCAATGGGCTTCCTTACGGGAAAACGGGCGCTGATCGTCGGTCTCGCCAGCAACCGCTCCATCGCCTGGGGCATCGCCCAGGCCATGCACCGCGAGGGCGCCGAGCTGGCCTTCACCTACCAGAACGAGAAGCTGCAGGAGCGCGTCCAGAAGATGGCCGCCGAATGCGGTTCCACCATCACCCTGCCCTGCGACGTCGCCAGCGACGAACAGATCGACGCCGCGTTCGCCGGCCTGCGCGAACACTGGGACGGCCTGGACATCATCGTCCATTCGGTCGCCTTCGCGCCCAAGGAGGCGCTGGAGGGTGAATACCTCGCCAACGTCACGCGCGACAGCTTCCGCATCGCCCACGACATCAGTTCCTACAGCTTCGCCGCGCTCGCCAAGGCGGGCCGCCCGCTGATGCAGGGCCGTGCCGGTGCGCTGCTGACACTGAGCTACCTCGGCGCGGAAAAGGCCCTGCCCAACTACAACGTCATGGGCGTGGCCAAGGCCAGTCTCGAAGCGAATGTGCGCTACATGGCCTACAGCCTCGGCCCGGAGAACATCCGCGTGAACGCGATCTCGGCCGGCCCGATCCGCACGCTGGCCGCCTCGGGCATCGCCAATTTCCGCCGCCTGCTCGATTACGCCGAGAAGACCGCCCCGCTGCGCCGCAACGTCAGCATCGAGGACGTCGGCAATGTCGCCGCCTTCATGTGCTCCGACCTGGCCGCCGGCATCACCGGCGAGGTCACCTACGTCGACGCCGGCTACAACATCGTCGGCGGGGCACCGTTCGAAGACCCGGCATAGGCACCCGCAAGGCGCGTCGAGACGCGACCTGACACACCGAAATCGGCCACGGAACCACACAAAAAGACACGCAAGGCAACCGGCGCCACAGGTTCCATATTCCGTGTTCTTCCGTGTGGTTCCGTGGCCATATGGCCTTCAGGCCATGTCGCGGCGCACCCTACGTCGGTGACTGCAGAATGCCCTGCTCCCCCTCCAGCCGCGCGACCACCACCGCTCCGCAGGAATCGGAAAACACGTTCACCGCCGTGCGGCACATGTCCAGCACGCGGTCGACCGCCAGGATCATGCCCACCGCCTCGGCCGGCAGACCCACGGCCGTGAGGATGATAGTGATGGCGATCAGGCTCGCGGCGGGAATGCCGGCCACGCCGATCGAGGTCAGCAGCGCCAGGACGACCACCAGCAGCTGCTGCGCGAAGCCCAGTTCCACCCCGTACGCCTGGGCGATGAACATCGCCGCCACGCATTCGTACAGCGCCGTGCCATCCATGTTGACCGTCGCGCCAAGCGGCAGCACAAAGCTGCTGGTGCGGTTGGAGACGCCCGCCTGGCGTTCCACGCAGTCCATGGTGACCGGCAGGGTCGCCGACGACGACGCGGTCGAAAAGGCGGTCAGCAGCGCCGGTGCCATGGCCTGATAGTGGCGCCAGGGGTTGACCCGCGCGACGAACAACAGAATGGCCGGCAACACCACCAGGAAATGGAAGGCCAGGCCCGCCAGAACGGTCAGGAAAAACAGCAGCAGCGGCTGGAATGCCGCCATGCCGGTGGTGGCCACGACCTTGCCGACCAGGGCGAACACGCCGAGCGGCGCGAACCGCATCACCCAGTGGGTGATGCGCATCATCACCTCGAAAGTGCCCTGCCAGAAGCCCAGCAGGTTGCCCGCATAGGGCTCGCCGATGCGTGTCATGAAATAGCCGAACAGCAGGCTGAAGAAGATCAGGCCGAGCATCTGCCCCTCGGCCGCCGCCGCCACCACGTTGGGCGGCACCAGGCGCAGGAAGACGTCGACGATCTCGCCCGCCCCGCGCGCGTTCAGATCGGCCGCGATCTCATCACCATCCGCCATCAGGCCGATCTGATCTCTGACGGGTTCACCGTCGGCGGTGCCCGGCTGAATGATATTCACCAGGGCCAGGCCGACCAGGATGGCCGCCAGAGAGGTGGAGACGTAGTACGCGAGGGTCTTGACGCCCAGGCGGCCGAAGGCACCGGTGTGACCGACGCCGGCAATGCCGCTGATGATGGCGGAAACGATCAGGGGAACGATGAGCATCTTGAGCGCGTTCATGAACAACGCACCCAGGAAATCGAGGATGGCGACGACGGCGACGCCGAAGATGGTCGCCGTCTCGCCCGCCACGCTGCCGACGAGAACGGCCAGCAGCAGCGCGATCAGGATCTGCCAATGCAGTTTGACTCGGAGCATAGCCATGTCGGGGCCTGTCTCTCCGGATCGATCCACCGCGATTCACCCGCTCGGGGTGTTCCGCGATGCCGCCGTCAGTCCAGGCGTTCCGGATGCTGGACGATCTCGGCGCGGGCCTTGAGCTGACCCAGCAGCGCCGTGGTCTCCAGCGTTCCGTACAGCTGATCGAGGTTGCGCCGGAAGGCCGCCCGCGCGTCCTCGCCGGCGGCTGACAGATCGCCGTCGCGCACCTCGTCGACCTGCACGAGCACGAAGTCGCCATTGGCCAGTGTCCTGCCCCCACTGGCGATCCGGCCGTCGGCCGCGCGCGGGATACGGAAGGCCTCGGCGATGATCTCGCGATCGTGGTCTGCGGCAGTGCGCTGGACGAAACCCGCATCCGTCACCTCCAGCCGCAACTCCTTCGCCAGCGTGTCGAGCGGCGCACCCGCCTGCAGGCGCTCGATCAGTGTCTGGCCGTGGGCCTGCGCCGCCTCGCGCAGCGCCTGATTGCGCAGCGTTGCCTGGATCGCATCGCGCACGGCATCGAGGGGCAGCTGGGTGGATTCCTTGTGTTCGAGCATGCGCAGCACCACGACGTGATCGGGCGCGATCTCCACCACCGGACTGTTGTTGCCACCGCGGATCACATCGTCCGCGAAGGCGGCCTCGACGATCTTGGGATGGTTGCCGATGCCCTCTCCGCCGGAGCCGGTCAGCCAGCCACTCTCCTTGATCTCGAGGTCGAGCTGCGTGGCGGCGGTGGACAGCGTGTCGGGCTGCTCGAAGCTGAGCGTCGCCAGGGTCTCGGCGCGTTCGAAGAACAGCTGCTCCGCCTGATGGCGCACCGCATCCTGCCGCAGCTGCTCGCGGACCTCCTCGAAGGCGGGTGCCTGCGCAGCCTGGATCTCGGTGACCTGGATGATGTGGAAGCCGAAGGGCGAGCGTACCGGATCGCTGATCTGGTCCTGCGCCAGCGTGAAGGCGGCGTCCTCGAACTCGGGCACCATCATGCCCTTGCCGAACAGCCCCAGATCACCGCCCTCGGCGGCCGAGCCAGGATCGTCGGAAAATTCCTTGGCCAGCGCCACGAAGTCCTCCCCGGCCCGCAGGCGGGCGGCGAGATCCTCGGCCTTCTTGCGTGCCGCGGCAACCTCGTCTTCGCCGGCATCCTCGGCGACCTGGATGAGGATATGGCGGGCACGCCGTTGCTCGTCGCGCGTCAGGCGGGTCTGGTCCGCCTCGTACAGCGCGCGGATCTCCTCCTCCGTTGCCGTCAGCCCGGCCGCGATGTCGTCGACCGCCAGTTCCAGGTACTGCACCCGCACGCGCTCCGGCTCCACGAACCGCGCCTTGTTGGCGGCATAGAACGCCTCCACGTCCTCGGGCTTGACCTCCACCCCGTCACCGAAGGCGGTCGCGGGCATGCGCACATAGCGGATCTTGCGTTCCTGGCCCTGCAGGCGCATGCCCAGATCCACGTCCCGGGACACCACCGCCGAGGTCCCGGAGATGCTGCCGGCCAGTTGATTGATCAGCAGAGCGCGGCGGAACTGCTGTTCGAAGCGTTGCGGCGTCAGCCCCTGCTGGCTGAGGAGGCGCTGGTAGCGTTCCTGCGAAAACTGACCATCCTCCTGGAAATCCGGGATGGCATGGATGCGCGCGGCGAGCAGGGCGTCGCTGACGGCGAGATTGGCCGCGGTCGCGGCCTGTACCAGCAGTTCCTCCTCGATCAGGCGGTCGAGGATGGCTTGCTTGAATTCCGGCGACGCCGTCATGCTGCCGTCGAAGCGCTCGCCGAGCATGCCCCGCATGCGCTGTACCTGCTGCTGCTTGGCGAAGCGGTATTCCTGCACCGGGATCTCGACCCCGTTGACCGAGGCAGCGAACACGTGCGCCTCGCGCTGCAGATACCAGTCGATACCCCAGAGCGCGAACGTGACGCCAAGCAGCCCGACGATGATCCAGGCGATCCAACCGGTGACGCGATCACGAATGGCCTGCAGCATGATGATTGTCCTGAGGGTTTGTCCTAAAAAACATTTGTCAGCCACGGAAACACACGGAAGACACTCAAATGGAACCGCGTCACGAAGCCCCGGGCCCAGCAGCGGGCGGGTGAGGAGCGCGGCCGTGTCAAGCGTAGGGTCTTGTCGATGCTCTTCCGTGTGTTTCCGTGGCAAATGCGGTTTTGGGTTTTTCTTTTCCCGGACGCCGGTACGCGCCGGCCGTGGTCCGGGGACTGTACAAACTAAAAGGGCGCCCATCAAGGGCGCCCTTCGGACATTAATGGCGGAGTGGACGGGACTCGAACCCGCGACCCCCGGCGTGACAGGCCGGTATTCTAACCAACTGAACTACCACTCCGTTGTCGGGCATCGACTGGTGGGTGCTGAGAGGGTCGAACCCCCGACATTCGCCTTGTAAGGGCGACGCTCTACCAGCTGAGCTAAGCACCCCGGAACGAGCGCGCTAGTTTACGGCATCCTTGAGCGCTTTGCCAGCCTTGAATGCGGGCGCCTTGGCGGCCTTGATATTGATGGTCTCGCCGGTCTGGGGATTGCGGCCGGTCCGGGCGGCGCGCTCGCGCACCTCGAAGGTCCCGAAGCCGACCAGCGTCACCGGGTCGCCGTTCTTGAGCGCTTCCGTGATGCCATTCAGCATCGCGTCCACGGCACGCGCCGCTGCCGCCTTGTTCAGGTCGGCCGCTTCGGCAACCGCGTCGATCAATTCTGATTTATTCATGAATAAATGCTCCTTCCCCCCTGGGTACCACGGGATGGGCTGCACCGTAATCGTGCATGGTGAATGGATGTGGAGATCTGCATCCCGGCGAGGCGGGACGCCACATAATTTCGTGCTGGCTCGCGGGAATCTAAAAATTCGACAGTGCGCGCCTGACGGGCACGCGGCACTTTATACCAAGCCGCACAAACCGCTGTCAACCAAGGTTGAACATGAGTAAGGCGGCAGCATGGACATGCTGCCGCCCCTATCACAAAAACGGAAATCCTCAGTGCGCACGCACCGAAGAACGCTTGCGCTTGCCTTTGGATTCGCCTTTCTTTTCACCGGATCCGGCCGCTTCCTCGGCTTCGGCCGCATCCGTCGTCACGGGCGTGGGCATGTGCTGCAGCGCGATCTGCAGTACCTGATCGATCCACTTCACCGGCCGCACGTCCAGATGTTCCTTGACGTTCTTCGGGATGTCCACCAGATCCTTCTGATTCTCTTCCGGGATGACTACGGTCGTGATGCCGCCGCGATGCGCCGCCAGCAGCTTCTCCTTCAGGCCGCCGATGGGCAGCACCTCGCCACGCAGAGTGATCTCGCCGGTCATGGCGACATCCGCGCGCACCGGAATCTTGGTGAGTGCCGACACCAGCGCCGTGCACATGCCGACGCCCGCGCTGGGGCCGTCCTTGGGCGTGGCGCCTTCCGGCACGTGTACGTGGATGTCGAATTTCTGGTAGAAGTCCGGATCGATACCCAGCACCGCCGCCCGGCTGCGCACCACGGTGGTGGCCGCCTGGATGGATTCCTGCATCACGTCACCCAGCTGCCCGGTATGGATCAGACGACCCTTGCCAGGCACGATCGCCGACTCGATGGTCAGCAGCTCGCCGCCGACCTCGGTCCAGGCCAGGCCGGTCACCTGCCCGACCTGGTCGCGCTCCTCGGCACGGCCGTAGCGGAAGCGGCGCACACCGAGATACTTGTCCAGGTTCTTCGGCGTGACGCTGATCTTGCGGTCTTCCTTCTTGAGCAGCAGCTCCTTGACCACCTTGCGGCAGATCTTGGCGATCTCGCGCTCCAGGTTGCGCACCCCCGCCTCGCGCGTGTAGTAGCGCACGATATCGCGCAGGGTCGCATCGCCGACCGTCAGCTCGTTCTTGCGCAGGCCGTTGCTCTTGATCTGCTTCGGCAGCAGATAGCGCTTGGCGATATTGATCTTCTCGTCCTCCGTGTAACCGGGGATGCGGATCACCTCCATGCGGTCGAGCAGCGGGCCGGGGATGTTCAGGGTGTTGGCGGTCGCCACGAACATCACGTCGGACAAATCGAAGTCGACCTCCAGGTAGTGGTCGTTGAAGGTGTTGTTCTGCTCCGGGTCGAGTACTTCCAGCAGCGCCGAGGACGGATCGCCGCGGAAGTCCATCGACATCTTGTCGATTTCGTCGAGCAGGAACAGCGGATTGCGCACGCCGACCTTGGCCAGGTTCTGCACCAGCTTGCCCGGCAGGGAGCCGATGTAGGTGCGGCGGTGGCCGCGGATCTCGGCCTCGTCACGCACGCCGCCCAGCGACATGCGCACGAACTTGCGGTTGGTGGCGCGCGCGATGGACCGGCCCAGCGAGGTCTTACCCACGCCCGGCGGTCCGACCAGGCACAGGATCGGCCCCTTGAGCTTGCGCACGCGCTGCTGCACGGCGAGATATTCGAGGATACGCTCCTTGACCTTGTCCAGACCGTAGTGATCCTCTTCCAGCACCTGCTCGGCCAGCGCCAGATCGTGGCGGATCTTGGTCTTCTTCTTCCACGGCACGCTGACCAGCCAGTCGATGTAGTTGCGTACGACGGTCGCCTCTGCCGACATCGGCGACATCATCTTGAGCTTGTTCAGCTCGGTCTGTGCCTTGTCGCGGGCCTCCTTGGTCATGCCGGCCTTGTCGATCTTGCGCTGCAGCTCCTCGACCTCGTTGGGCGCGTCCTCGAGTTCACCGAGCTCCTTCTGAATGGCCTTCATCTGCTCGTTCAGATAGTACTCGCGCTGGCTCTTCTCCATCTGCTGCTTGACGCGGCCGCGGATGCGCTTCTCGATCTGCAGGATGTCGATCTCACCCTCGATCAGGCCCATCAGATGTTCCAGGCGCCCGCGCACAGAATCGATCTCGAGGATGTGCTGCTTCTCCTCGATCTTCAGCGCCATGTGCGCGGCGATGGTATCCGCCAGGCGGCCGGCGTCGTCGATGCCGGACAGCGACGTGAGGATCTCGGGCGGGACCTTCTTGTTCAGCTTCACGTACTGGTCGAACAGCGCCAGCAGGGAACGCATCAACACTTCGACCTCGCGATCCTCCGCGCCGCCGCCGCTCTCCAGGGTCTCGATCTCCGCCGAGAAGAATTCGTCGGTCTCGTGGAAGCTCTTGATGCTGGCGCGTTCGGCGCCCTCGACCAGCACCTTGACGGTGCCGTCCGGCAGCTTCAGCAGCTGCAGGATGCTGGACAGGGTGCCGATGCGGTGGATGTCCTCGACCTGAGGATCGTCGACGTCCGCGCTCTTCTGGGCGACCAGAAGGATGCGCTTGTCCTGCGCCATCGCGGTGTCGAGCGCGCGTATGGACTTTTCACGCCCCACAAACAGGGGTATGACCATGTGCGGGTACACCACCACATCGCGCAGCGGCAGAACGGGGATCAGGTTGCTCGTCTCGGCCATCATGGTCTTCTCGTCGTCATGCTCCATCAGGAGTCCCTCTCGCGGGTATAAGGTTGCGCGATAGGCGGGATGAAGACCCGCTTCAGATCCGGATCGCGTACCCGGTCTATATGTGGGCACCGCCGGCCGCTTTCAATGAGGGCTGGGCAGCCCGCGTTCCCGGAGGAAGGCAAGTTCTGCGCCAACACCGGCCGTATCAGCAGGGAGATAAAGAGCGTACCCGGCCATGGCGGCCGGGTCCGGGATCAGTCTGACGCCACGCGCTGCTCTGTGGCATCGAATAGCATGTAAGGCTTTGAATCGCCACCAATCACCGATTCGTCCACCACGACCTTGCGCACGTTCTCCATGGTCGGCAGATCGTACATGGTGTCGAGCAGCACATTCTCCAGGATCGTCCGCAGGCCGCGGGCGCCGGTTTTCCGTTCCATGGCCTTGCGGGCGACGGCCCGCAGGGCATCGTCGCGGAACTCGATCTCGCAGCCTTCCATTTCGAACAGCTTCGCGTATTGCTTGGTGATTGCGTTGCGCGGCTCGACCAGAATTTGGACCAGGGCGTCCTCGTCCAGTTCCTCCAGCGTCGCGACCACCGGCAGACGGCCGACGAACTCCGGAATCAGGCCGTAGCGGATCAGGTCCTCGGGCTCGACGTCGTAGAGGACCTGGCCGATGTTACGGTTGTCCTCCTTGCTCTTGACCTCGGCCGAAAAGCCGATGCCACCCTTCTCGGAACGGCCGCGGATGATCTTGTCCAGGCCGGCGAAAGCGCCGCCGCAGATGAACAGGATGTTGCTGGTATCGACCTGCAGAAATTCCTGCTGCGGGTGCTTGCGGCCACCCTGCGGCGGTACCGAGGCCATGGTGCCTTCGATGAGCTTGAGCAGTGCCTGTTGCACGCCCTCGCCTGACACGTCGCGGGTGATCGACGGGTTGTCCGACTTGCGCGAGATCTTGTCGATCTCGTCGATGTAGACGATGCCGGTCTGCGCCTTTTCGACGTCGTAGTCGCACTTCTGCAGCAGTTTCTGGATGATATTCTCGACGTCCTCGCCGACATAGCCCGCCTCTGTCAAGGTCGTGGCGTCGGCGATGGTGAAGGGGACATTGAGCAGGCGCGCCAGCGTCTCGGCGAGCAGCGTCTTGCCGGAACCCGTCGGACCGATGAGCAGAATGTTGCTCTTGGAGAGTTCGACGTCTTCCTTGCGGCTGCGCGCATCGAGCCGCTTGTAGTGGTTATAGACCGCAACCGACAGCACCTTCTTGGCGCGTTCCTGGCCGATGACGTATTCGTCGAGGACCTGCTTGATCTCCTTCGGCTTGGGCAGTTTGCTGCTACTCGCCGCAGCCTTCTCCTGCATCTCCTCGCGAATGATGTCGTTGCACAGTTCGACGCACTCGTCGCACACGAAGACGGAAGGTCCGGCGATCAGCTTGCGCACTTCATGTTGGCTTTTACCGCAGAAGGAGCAGTAAAGGAGCTTGCCGTCGTCTCCCTTGCCGTTTCGATCGTTACTCATAACCTACCCTCTCTCAGCTCTGACGCAGATCGGCCTTCCGGTTGCGATGCTTGAGGCGCGGCCGTGTCCCTTGCCGGGCCCACCCCGCCACCACCCGCATTCAACCCCCCCACGACCCCCATTCAAC
>CAYWKV010000037.1:0-20259 GCA_964458835.1 uncultured Gammaproteobacteria bacterium
TCGGCTCAGGCCGGGGTCAATAGACCTCGTGTGCCGTGTGGTACACGTTGAACTTGCCGGTCGGCGTCACCAGGCCGTCCACCCGGTCGATCGCCTCCAGCGTGACCCCGTCCAGGATGACCACCGCGCCGTCGGTCGCCCAGTCGGACACCCACACCTCGCTGCCGTCCTGGTTGAACTCGAAGTGCGTCGCCTTGCCCGCGGTGGCCACGTCGAAGCACCGGTCCAGCGTGGCGGTCGCCTTGGCATAGGCGCACACCTGGCGGTCATGGTCCGCGCTCAGGGTCATGTCGAACAGCACCCACGGCGAGTTCGGATGCGTCTTGACGAACAGCGAGCCGGCCGCCGGCAGCGTCACCTCGCGCACCACCTGCCAGGCATGCTCCGGACGGCCCTCGGGATCGGCGCCATAGATGGATACCTTCGGTTCACCGATGTGTGGCGTGGCATTGACCCAGCCGTAGACGGGGTCGTACCAGTTGGCGCCGCGGCCCGGGTGCGGGGTCGTGCCGGTGTCGATACTGGCTTCGAACTCGCGCTCGGCGACGTCGACGACCACCATCTTGTTGCTGGCGTTGGCGGCGACGATGAAGTAGCGGCCGCTGTGGTCCCAGCCGCCGTCGTGCAGGAAGCGCTCGGTGGCGATGCTGGATACCAGCGGGAAGCCCGGCTGGCTGTAGTCGACCAGGCCGACGTAGCCGCTTTCCTTCATCGCCATGACCCAGGTCGGATCGAACGGCGAGGCGGCGATGACCGCCACGCGCACCTCCGGCAGCACCTCGCCGGTGATGCTCGCCATCGGCAGGTCGTTGCGCGCCAGCGGTTCCAGTGTCAGGCCGTCGTAGACGACGTACTGCGGCGGCCAGTAGCAGCCTTCGATCAGATAGCGGTCCTCGTAGCCTTCGAACTTGCTGCCGTCCACGCTGCGCGCGTCGTGGCAGCCCTTCACGGTGGCCACCACGTTCGGCACCGCGGCCCACAGATCGATGAGGGTGACGAGACCGTCGCGGCCGATGGCGTAGTAGTAGCGGCCGGTCGCCGACGCTCGCAGGATGTGCACGGCGAAGCCGACGTCGAGCTGCACCACGCTGTCATGCGTGTCGCCGTCGAAGATGGTGACCTTGCCGGCATCGCGCTCCACCACCCCGAAGAAGTTCTGCCAGTTGCGGTCGTGCTGCGGCTCCGTCGGGCGCTGACCCACCGGCACCAGCAACTGCCAGCTCGCCTGAATGTCCTCCATCGGCAGCGCGGGGGCCTCCGGCGGGGGCAGTTGCAGGAAGGCCGACAGCTTGGTGATGTCGGCCTCGGTGAGCACTCCGCTGGTGCCGAAGTTCGGCATGCCGCGCGGCGTGCCGTGGCGCAGCAGCGCGGCCAGGCCGTCGGTGCCGATCCACTGCGAGCGCACCGCGCCGATCTCCGGTCCGGTGGCGCCGGTGCGGTACAGGCCGTGGCAGCCCGCGCAACGGTTGAAATAGAGATCCCTGGCCTGATCGAACTCGGGATCGGTCAGTGTCACCGGGTCGAGCGGGGCGAGCGGACCCAGTCCGTCCTGGCGGGTGAGGAAGGCCAGCAGATTGTTGATGTCCTGCGTCGACAGATCGAAGTCGGGCATCACGTAGCCCCATGTGGCCAGCAAGCGGGCACCGTAGCCGGTGTTGGCGGTGGCCCAGACCGGGTCTTGCAGGAACTTACTGACCCAGCCATCGGCCCCGCGGGTGCTCAGATCGGGGCCGAGATGATCGCCGCGGCCGAAGGTGTGGCAGCCGCTGCAGGTGTTGCGGAACAGGGTCTCGCCGGCGTTGGGGTTGCCGCTGCTGCCAGGCGGTCCTCCCGGGCCGCGCGCCGCCCAGGCGCTGGAGCAGGCCAGCGGCACCAGCAGTGCGGCTGCGCACAGGTGGGCGGACCAGCGGTGGAACAAACGGCGAGTCGACAGCGTTTTCATGCTGATTCTCCTGAAAGGTGTGCTCGGATCGTTGAGGGGGTGCAGCGGCATGGTGGCGCGCGCGATCCCGGCGCGCATGACCCGTGAGTAGGTGATTGCCGGCCCATCCGGGCCAGTCATTCAGGGAATGTAAGCGGGTGCCGAGAGGGCCGGCGCACCGGGGCGGTGCGCTGCCGGGTGGCGTGGAGAGAATGCCGGAAGGCGGGGAGTCGCGGCGGTGACGGTCAGTCGAGCACGGGGCCGAGGATGAAGTCCACGGGCTCGAAGCCGTGATCCTCCAGCACGGCGGCGATGTCTTCCCAGCGGCAGTCGGGGCGGGTCTCCTCGACGCCGGCGATCAGGCCGGTGACATGACGGAAGGCCTCGTGGCGCTCGAGGTCGGGGGGAATGCGCACCAACCGGATGCGCTCGGCATCGCGGGCAGGCAGGATCATGAAGGTATCTGACATGGGATTCCTCCGGACGGGCGCGGCGAACGGCGCTCGCCGGCACGGCGGTCGGCCATGACGGCGGCACCGGTCAGATGACGCCGAATGCCAGCATGGCCTCGGCGACGCGGCGGAAGCCGGCGATGTTCGAGCCGATCACGTAGTTGCCGGGGCTGCCGAATTCCGCGGCGGTCTCATAACAGTCGTTGTGGATGCCACGGATGATCTCGCGCAGCTTTTCCTCGGTGTGTTCGAACGACCAGGCGTCGCGGCTGGCGTTCTGCTGCATCTCCAGGGCCGAGGTCGCGACGCCGCCGGCGTTGGCGGCCTTGCCGGGACCGTAGGCGATGCCCGCTTCCTGGAACACCTTCACCCCGCCGGGTGTGGTCGGCATGTTGGCGCCCTCGCCGACGGCGATGCAGCCGTTGGCGATGAGGCTGCGCGCGGCCTTCTCGTCCAGTTCGTTCTGTGTCGCGCAGGGCAGCGCCACCTGACAGGGGATGTCCCAGACATGGCCGCCCTCGATGTACTTGGCGTCAGGATGTTCGTCGGCATAGTGGCGGATACGGCGCCGTTCGAGCTCCTTGAGGCGCTTGACGGTGTCGAGCCGGATGCCGCCCGCATGGTAGATCACGCCGTTGGAGTCGGAGCAGGCGACGACCTTGGCCCCGAGCGCGTGCAGCTTCTCGATGGCGTAGATGGCGACGTTGCCCGAACCGGAGACCACGCAGGTCTTGCCGTCGAGGCCTGCGCCACGCGCCTTGAGCATCTCCTCGACGAAGAACACGGCACCGTAGCCGGTCGATTCCCGCCGCACCAGCGCGCCGCCCCACTTCGGGCTCTTGCCGGTGAGCACGCCGGATTCATAGCGGTTGGTGATGCGCTTGTACTGGCCGAACAGATAGCCGATCTCGCGGCCGCCCACGCCGATGTCGCCGGCCGGCACGTCGGTGAGCTCGCCGATATGGCGGTAGAGCTCGGTCATGAAGCTCTGGCAGAAGCGCATCACCTCGCCGTCGGACTTGCCCTTGGGATCGAAGTCCGATCCACCCTTGCCGCCGCCGATCGGCATGCCGGTGATGGCGTTCTTGAACACCTGCTCGAAGCCCAGGAACTTGATGGTGCCGAGGTAGACCGACGGATGGAAGCGCAGGCCGCCCTTGTAGGGGCCCAGCGCGCTGTTGAAGCCGACGCGGAAGCCGCGGTTGATCTGCACCTCGCCGCGATCATCCTGCCAGGGCACGCGGAAGATGATCTGGCGTTCCGGCTCGCAGATGCGCTCGATGATCTTGTGCTCCGCATATTCGGGGTGCCGGCGCAACGCGGGGCCGAGTGTCTCGACGACCTCTTTCACCGCCTGGTGAAATTCGCTTTCGCCGGGGTTGCGTCGCACGACCTGCTCGAAAATGCTCTGGATTCTTGCTTCGATCTCGGCCATCTCTTCCTCGATTCACGGTGGGACTGACAGGCGCCGCAGTATAGCCAAGATTGCCCGCCGAACGCACCGGGCGGCGGGCAGGTGCGGGCTTGACCTTTGTCGGGCCGCCGGGTGCGGGGGCGGACGGCGGGGCCGGAATTCGCATGCGTCAGGAGGTTTTCAGGCCTCTGCGGCCCGCGCCTGCCGCCCGATGGCCACGGCCGCCAGCAAGGCGGCGAGCAGCAGGGGTACGACGGCGAGATTCAGCGTGACCCAGCCGAACTGGTTGTAGAGCCAGCCCGCCGACAGCGTCGCCAGGGCGACCAGCCCGAACACCGCGCTCTCGTTGACGGCCTGGACGCGCAGCTGCTCCGCCGGCCGATAGGTCCGGGTCAGCAGCGCGGTACCGCCGATGAAGGCGAAGTTCCAGCCCACGCCCAGCAGCACGAGCGCCGACAGGAAGTGCAGGAATTCGGCACCCGATAGCGCCAGCAGCACGTGTGCCAGCAGCAACGTGAACCCCACCTGCATGATGCGCGGCGCACCGTAGCGCCGGATCAGGGCGCCGGTGAAAAAGGAGGGTGCGAACATGCCCACGACGTGCCACTGAATGACGGGCGTGACACTGGCGCCCGGCAGCCCGCAGCCGAGCATGGCCAGCGGCGTGGCGGTCATCACCATGATCATCACCGCATAGCCGATGGCCGCACCGAAGATCGACACGCGCAGAACCGGCTGCGCGAGGATCTCGCCCAACGGCCGGGGCGTGCCGGCCTGCGTGGCTGCGACCCTGGGCAGATCGAGGCGCGAGAGCAGCGCCAGCGCCAGCAGGCTGAGCCCGCCCTGCGCCAGATACGATCCGGCGAAGGCCTGCTCCGCCATCCAGTCGCGCCCCCATTGGCCGAGCTGAGGTCCGAGAAACGCCGCGACGATCCCGCCGGCGACCACCAGGGAAATGGCGCGGCTGCCGTGGTCGGCATCGGTGGCCTCGACCGCGGCGAAGCGATAGTAGTTGGCGAATCCCTGATAGGCGCCGAGCAGGAGATGTCCGGCTACGAAGCCCGCGAAGTACTGTTCCCGCAGCGCCCACGTGCACAGCAGGCTGCCGGCCACGCCCAGCGCGGCGCCGAGCATGAAACCGCCGCGCCGTCCGCGGCGGCGCATCAGCATCGCCGCCGGCAGCGAGGCGAGGGCGGTACCGATGACCATCGCCGCGATCGGCAGGGTGGCCAGCCGCTTGTCGGCGGCCAGGGCATCGCCCAGGATGGCACCCAGGGTCATGGCCATGACAATGGCCGACAGCACCAGCGCCTGACAGGTGGCGAGGAGCAGGACATTGCCGCGGCCTGGAAAAGGATGCGTCATCCCGAAAACCGCACCCGCCGCGGATGCACACGAAACGACACGGGCGAAGGTTTTTTAGCCATGAAATCCACGAAACCCACGAAATCCAAAATCTGCCACGGAAAACACGGACAACACCACGATGGCCACGAATCCCACGAAACCTACGAAACCCACCAGATCACAGCGGTTCCTTCAAACCCGAAAACCGCATGTGCCGCGGAAGTGCACGGGCAACACTGACTGACAATGAAACCGCTCACGACGCTCTGCCTGAGCACCGGTCAGGTGATGCGGGCTGTTGGTGGAGCCTAGCATCTTGCCCGGGTTTTCCGTGTGCTTCCGTGGCTGAAATGAGTTCCTCGGAATCACTGCGCGCCCGGAACGGTTGCTCGCTGGGCCGGCGTGGCGGCGAAAAAAAAACGCCTCTGGGTGAATCAGAGGCGTTTCGGGTAGATGGTGGAGCGGAGGAGGATCGAACTCCCGACCTTCGCATTGCGAACGCGACGCTCTCCCAGCTGAGCTACCGCCCCATGTGGTCTTGCCGGTTGGTCCGGCCCGGGTGCGGCGCATTCTAGCACCACCTTCCGTCGTCGTGCCAGCGCTTTGCGCGGTGTCAGCGGCGCGCCTTCCGGCGCAGCACTTCGCGCTCCAGGTGGGTGACGAAGCGGCGGAGCGCGTTTTCCTGCTGCGGCCCCAGACTGACGAAGCGCGCACCGATCCGCTGGGTGGGGCGCCGTTCGTCGGTCTGGACGAAGCGTATCTCCAACTGCACCCGCAGGGGGTCGCCGGCGGGCGGACGGATCGTGCACCGTTCCAGCACCTGGCCGCGCTCCAGCCGGATGTCGCTGGCGAGATTGAAGCCCATGCCGCCCAGTGACAGATCGAAGAGCTGCCCTTCGACTTCGGTGTCGGCGTCCAGTTGCAGGTATACCGGGATGTCTTTGTCCAGCACCACCCGGACGCGGTAGTTCATCCGGCGCTGCAGATAATGAAGCAGGGCGGGCAGCGGTGCGCGGTAGTAGGACACGCCCGAGGCATCGCTGCGGGTCTCGATGTCGCAGGCAAAGCCGATCTCCACGCCCTGGGACTGGCAGTGAACCTGCAGGCGGCCGGTCTGCTGCGCGAACCGGTGTCCGGCGGTCGGGTTCAGTTCGTCCAGGATGATGAACTTCTGGTCGGTGTTCACCTGCAGCAGCAGGCTGTTGAAGATGCCGGGGTGGCCGGGCACCTGGACCCTCAGCAGCACACGGTTGTCCAGGATGCGGCGCAAGAGGCCGGCAATCTGCGGCGGGTGCGTGATCTTCTCGGTCTGACCTTGGTATTCAGAGGTGCTTTCGGGTGAGTCTGCCATCGCCCCCGCCGTCATCCAACCCGTTGTTGTCCTGGTGCGGATGATACGCACCCCGATCACCAATGGAAATCGGGATCCCCGCGACGCCGTCCGACAGGTCTGGGACGGCCGCCGCAGGCACGGGGCAGATTGACGAGTGCTCAGGCCTTGGCGAGGGTCCGGCTGGGGATGCCGGCGCCCTGGGTGCTGCCGGCGGGACTGTACAACGGAGTGACGGGGGTCTGGCCGCGCAGCAGGGTCAGGGCCTGTTGCACATGACGGCGGCTGATGTCGACGACGGCGCCGTTGCGGCGGTTCAGGTGCTGGCACCGCCTGATACGTTCCATGAGTTCGGACCAGAGGCGGCCCAGACGTCCCTGTTCATCGCACCAGGCGATGCAGGCCTCGAGCCCGGCACGGTCCCGGGAGAACCCGGCCGCCGCCACCAGTTCGTTACGGCGTGTTTCGAGGGCTTCGAAGGCCTGCAGCAGTGCCTGCTTGTCCTGCACCAGACGTTCCACCGCCGCGGTGTCACGGCCGTTCAAGGCCTCGCGTTCCGCCTCCAGCAGCGCCTCCAGCCGGATTGCGCACTCGATTTCCTCCGTCAGCAGGAGGCGCAGTCGATCATGGATTTGGCGGCGGTCCGACATGGGTGGTTCAGCTCAGATCGCCCAGCGCCTTTTCCAGGCTCATCAGCTTGCCGGCGATGCGCTCCGGGTCGATCGCGTAACTGCCGTTGGTCAGCGCGTCCTTGACGGCCGCGACCCGGTCTGCGTCGACCACCGGCTGGGCGGCAACGTTCTGCTCCAGGTCGCGCAGTTGCTGGGCGGCGGTGGTCAGGCTCACCTGATCGCCGGCAGTCGCTCCGGCTTCTTTCCGGTCCGGCGGCGCCGTGGTCGGCTGCGCGCTGTCGCGGGCCTGCCCGCCGATGTCCTGGACGTGGGCGGAGGGTGGGGGGAGATGGTTGATTTCGGTTGCCATTCTGAGACTCCGGGAGACTCTGCCTGTTGCTGTTGCATGGCGTATCGTCCACCCGTTCAATAACTTTAGTCGCTTTTCCGCTTCCGACGCCTAGAGCGTCAGTTTTACGACGCCAGCGGATACGACCCAACCATCGATCACGCGGCCCGAGTTCAGCGCCCTCACCCGGATGCGCTCCCCTTTGGTGCCATCGCTGATCGCCTCGGCGGCCATTTCCACCTTGATCGGGCCGGCCGCATTGATCAGCGTGACGCGGTCGCCGCGCCGGATCAGCCGCGGCGCCTTGACCATGGTGGGATTCAGGACGGCGCCGGCCGGCAGGGGGCGGCGGGCGAGCATGCCTTCGATCTGGTCGAGAGCCTGGAAGTAGCCATAGCCGCTGGCAGAAACGTCGCTCTCCACGATCTGGACATCGGCCGGGGACAGGGGGGCGCCGCGGGCGATCGGGCGGGTGGTCACCAGTGCCGGAGCCGACACGGCGATATGTGCCTTTACATAGAGAGTCCAGCCGGCATCACCCGGGCAGCGGACACCGACGCTGGCACTGCCGCTCAGGCGTGCGCCGGGCGGCAGGAACCCCTCCAGAGCCCGGGTGCAGCGTGCCAGGCGCAGACGCGCGTCGAGGCGGCCCATGCGCACCGCCACGTTGCCGCTGTGCCGGGCGCGCGCGGCTTCCAGCAGGAAGCTGCGGCCAGCCGCGAGAATCTCCGCGTGCGCCTGGATGGCGGATCCCTCCGTCGCACCGGCGGGGGCGGACAACCCGCAGACCAGCAGCAGGGCGGCGAAAGCTCGCTGAATGTGTCGCGTCATGGGCAATGGCTTCACGGTGTTCTGGAATACGTACGCCCCGCTCTGCAAGTGCCGTGCCTGCACCGGGAACCGATCAAGGAACCTCCGGGGGCGCCGATACCGGGGCAGAACGTGCCGAGGTCATTTCCCCGTCAGGAGAGCAAGTTATGAGCAGCGTGTTGGCCAGCGTCGATCAGCGGACTCAGTTGGCCGGTCACAACCGCTTGGAAATCCTGACATTCCGATTGGACGGCGCACAGCGCTTCGGTCTCAATGTCTTCAAGATCCAGGAGGTCATCCGCTGCCCGCCGCTCACGGTGGTGCGCCACGCCCACCCGGTGGTGCGCGGGATCGCCAACATGCGCGGCAAGACCATTCCGGTGCTGGATCTGGCCAAGGCAATCTCCCGCCGCCCGGTGGCCGACGCCTCGAGCTGCTTCGTCATCGTCACGGAGTTCAACCGCTCGGTGCAGGGCTTCCTGGTCTCGGCTGTCGACCGCATCGTCAACATGAACTGGGAGCAGATCCGGCCGCCGCCCAAGGGAGCCGGCCGGGAGAGTTATCTCACGGCGGTGACCGATCTCGACGGCGAGCTCGTGGAGATCATCGACGTGGAGAAGGTGTTGGCCGAGGTGTTCGGCTCGCCCGAGGAGGTGTCGCAGGCCGTACTCGACAGTGCCTCGGCGGCGCGCGATGCGGCCCGACGGCCGCATGTCCTGGTCGCCGACGATTCCCTGGTGGCGCGCAATCAGATCAAGCGCACGCTCGATCAACTGGGCATCGATTGTACACTCGCCACGGACGGCAAGAAGGCACTGGACACGCTGCTGTCGTGGGCCGACGAGGCGCCCGAGCGTATCCGGGACCTGACGATGCTGATTTCCGACGTGGAGATGCCGGAGATGGACGGCTACACCCTGACCACCCGGCTGCGCGCCGATGCGCGCCTGCAGCATATCTATATTCTGCTGCACACATCGCTGAGCGGTGTATTCAACCATGCCATGGTCGAGAAGGTCGGTGCCGACGAGTTCATCGCCAAGTTCAAGCCCGATCTGTTGGCCAACGCGGTGATCAAGCAGGTTCAGGCAGGGCAGCAGGCCAAAGACTGATCGGTCGCCGGCGGATTTTTGCCGGGCTCCACCGCCGCCGTGGACCGTCGGCAGATACACAGGAACAGCAGTTTGACGCGAGCGGCACCTTCCACTCAGGACTATCAGGCATTCCGGACCTTGCTCGAGGAGGCCTGCGGTATCGTCCTGGGCGACAACAAGCACTACCTGGTTGCCAGCCGGCTCGGGCGGCTGATGACGGAGGAGGGCGTTGCGAGCCTCGGCGAGCTGGTCGAGCATCTGAGGACCGGGCGCAACCGTAAGTTGCGCGAGCGGATTATCGAGGCGATGACGACCAACGAGACCTTCTGGTTTCGCGATATCTTCCCCTTCGACATCCTCAGGGAGCAGGTCTTCCCGGATCTCGCCGAACGCAAAGTGCGGATCCCGCGCATCTGGTCCGCGGCCTGCTCGTCCGGCCAGGAGCCGTATTCCATCAGCATGATCTTCCAGGAGCATCTCGCCACCCGGCCCGGCAGCTTCAACGATGTCCAGATACTGGCCACGGATATCTCGCCTGCCGTTCTGGCCGAGGCCAAGGCGGCCGCCTATGACAGCCACGCGCTCGCCCGCGGGCTGTCGCCGGAGCGCCGGCAGCGCCATTTCCTGCCCCAGCGGGATGGGCGCTGGCAGGTGCGTCCGGAGATCCGCAACCGGGTGCGCTTCAGCCAGGCCAACCTGCTGCAGCCCTACAGCCTGCTCGGGCGCTTCGATGTCATCTTCTGCCGCAACGTACTCATCTATTTCTCCAGCGCTTCCAAGACGGACATCCTTGCCCGCATGGCGCGGGTGCTGAATCCCGGCGGCTATCTCTTTCTGGGGTCGTCGGAGGCCATCACCCAGTATTCCGACGAGTTCGAACTCGTCCGTTGTCCGCGCGGCTCCGTGTACCGGGTCAAGAACAACCTCGCCCCACGGCTGCCGGCCGTGCCCCAGCCGGGCGGCAAAACCTAAAGCACCGTTGCCGCACGGCGGCTGAGTCTTGCCGCATCGCCTATCACGTCGTCTCCCTCTCTGCATGTATCTGCCACCCCCGATGCTCCACCAAGGGATCCATTCATCCCGGTAGGAGCGCCATTCCTGGCGTGATCGACGGTGGTGCCGGGCCTGGCGGGCCGATCGTGGCAGGAATGCCGCTCCTACAGGATCTCTCGAACGCCCGCCACAGGGCATGTAGGAGCGCCATTCCTGGCGCGATCGGCCCAGGCCCGTGAATGACTGCTGGCACACACATTGCTTGTGTCCTCGCCAAACGTTCTTGGTTCGAGGTTGCCATGCCGATCAGCATCGACTCCGCCCTGGGCCCGCTGCCGGAAGCGCTGTCGCTTCGGGCGCGGCGTTCGGAGGTGCTCGCCTCCAATATCGCCAACACCGACACGCCGAACTTCAAAGCGCGCGACTTCGATTTTCGCGCCATGATGGATAAGGCACAGGGCGAGCAGTTGGCCATGCACACCACGCAGGCCCGGCATATCGCGTTCGCTCCCGAGCCTGGCGTCAACGGCCTGCCCCTGCAGTATCGCGTGCCCAATCAACCGTCGCTGGACGGCAATACCGTCGATGGCCAGGTCGAGCAGGCGGCGTTCGCGGAGAATGCCGTGAACTATCAGGCGACGCTGACGTTCCTCGGCAGCCGCATCAAGGGCCTGATGTCGGCCATCAAGGGAGAATAGCCATGTCACTGTTCAAGATATTCGACATCGCCGGTTCCGCCATGAGCGCGCAGACCGTGCGCCTCAACACGACGGCCAGCAATCTCGCCAACGCCGAAAGCGTCGGCAGCAGCGAAGAGACTACCTACCGTGCCCGCCAGCCGGTGTTTTCCTCCATGCTGAAGGCCATGCACGGTGACAGCGATGCCGTCGGCGTGCGGGTTCTGGGAGTCGTCGAGAGCCAGGAACCGATCATGCAGCGCTATGCGCCCGAGAATCCGCTGGCGAACGAGCAGGGCTATGTCTACCAGCCGAACGTCAATGCGGTGGATGAGATGGTGAACATGATCTCCGCCTCGCGCAGCTACCAGAACAGCGTCGAGGTACTGGATACGTCCAAACAGATGCTGCTGGCCACGCTGCGGCTCGGCCAGTAGTCGTCAAGGGGGTAAATGGAAATGACAACGGCGATGACCAGCGAGACGCTGTCCAGCCTGGGGCTGCGCTCCACGCAGGAGAGCCAGGCTGCGACCCAGGGGACGAACAGTCTGAGTTCCGATGATTTCATGGAACTCCTGCTCGCGGAGATTCAGAACCAGGATCCCCTGAAGCCAATGGAGAACAGCGAATTCGTCGCGCAGCTCGCATCCATAAGCCAGGTCACCTCCAGTAAGGAACTGCAGCAATCCTTTGCCGATCTGAGCGCCTCGCTGGTGTCCAACCAGGCGCTGCAGGCGGCCGGCATGGTGGGGCGCGACGTGCTGGCACCGACCGGCCTCGGTGTGCTGGAACAGGGCGGAAGCGTGCGCGGTACGGTCGAGCTTCCGCAGGCGAGTTCCGAAGTCGCGGTGAAGATCTACGACGCAACCGGCCAACTCGTGCGGCGTCTTCCGCTGGGCAGTCAGGCGGCGGGCGAGATCCAGTATCAGTGGGACGGCTTGCGCGATGACGGCACCTACGCGCCGCCTGGCACCTATCTCATCAGCGCCGAGGCCGAATTCGACGGCAGCAACGAAGCCATCGAGGCCAATGTCGTAAATCGCGTCAACGGGGTGACTCTGGGCAACGGCGGCGCACTGCTGCTGGATCTGGCGGGCGTGGGACCGCTGGACTTCAACCAGGTCAAACAGATTCTCTGACAAGGGAGAGCGGAACATGCCATTTCGTATTGCACTCAGCGGTCTCAATGCGGCGTCGTCGGACCTGAAGGTCACCGGCAACAACATCGCCAACGCCAGCACCAATGGCTTCAAATCCTCGCGCGCCGAGTTCGCCGACGTCTACGCGACCTCCCTCGGTGGTGTGAGCAACACCGCCATCGGTGGCGGCGTGCGCCTGGCCGGCGTTGCCCAGCAGTTCGCCCAGGGCAACATCGAGTTCACCAACAACAGCCTGGATCTTGCCATCAGCGGCGAGGGCTTCTTCGTCCTGGACGACGGCGGGTCCAATGTGTACAGTCGCGCCGGCGCCTACAGCGTCGACCGCGACGGCTACGTGGTCAACAGCAGCGGGCAGCGCCTGCAGGTGTTCTCGCCCATCGGCACCAGCGGCACGATCTTCAACACCGGTTCGCTGAACGACCTGCGCATCCAGCTGACCGAAGGCGCGCCGAATGCCACCAGTACGGTGGAGCTGGGTCTCAATCTGGATGCCAGCGATGCCAGCGCCGATACGCTGGGTGCGTTCCCTGCGGATCCCACCTTCTTCGATTACACGGATCCGACCACCTACAACTACTCGACGTCCTACACGGTCTACGACACCCTCGGTGCCGAGCATACGGCGACCATGTACTACCTCAAGGATTCCACGCCCGGCAGCAACACCTGGTACAGCTGGCTGTATGCCGATGACGGCGCCGGCAACATGACCAACGTCCCGCAGGCCGGCAACCCGTACAGCACCCTGGAGTTCTCCAGCAGCGGCGCCCTGACGTCGGTCAACGGTGCGGTCGGCGCGACGACCGCGGCGTCCGGGCCCCTGACTCCGGTGAACGGCGCCGCACCGCTGAACATGACGCTGGATTATGCCGGCATGACGCAGTTCGGCAGCGAGTACAGCGTCAACTCCCTGTTCCAGGACGGCTATACCACCGGCCGTCTGACCGGCCTGGACGTCAGCGACACCGGCGTGGTGTCGGCCCGCTACACCAACGGCCAGTCCTCGGCGCTGGGCAAGATCGCCATCGCCAGCTTCCCGAACGTGCAGGGCCTGCGCCAGCTCGGCGACACCAACTGGGCGGCGACCTTCGCGTCCGGCGACGTGCTGATCGGCGAAGCCGGCACGGCCAGCTTCGGCATGCTCCAGTCCGGTGCGCTGGAGGCCTCCAACGTGGACCTGTCGGAGCAGCTGATCAATCTCATCACCGCCCAGCGCAACTACCAGGCGAACTCACAGGTGATCAGTACCGCCGACACCGTCACCCAGACCATCATCAATATCCGCTGATAACTGACGGAGATCGACCATGGACCGCATGCTCTACGTGGCCGCCAGCGGCGCCAGCCAGATCCAGCGGGCGCAGGCGGTCAATGCCAACAACCTCGCCAATGTCGGCACCACCGGCTTCAAGGCGCAGTTCGAGGCGTTGCGGGCGGTGCCGCTCTACGGCCCCGGTCACGCCAGCCGCGTGTACGCGCTCAGCGAGACGCCTGGCATCGACATGAGCAGCGGCTCGCTGCAGTCCACCGGCCGGAATCTGGACATCGCCGTCAACGGCAAGGGGCTCATCGCGATCCAGGCGCCCGATGGCGGCGAGGCCTATACACGCGCCGGCGATCTGCGCGTATCGGCGACGGGCATCCTGGAGACCGGTGCCGGCCATCCGGTGCTCGGCGACGCCGGTCCGATCTCCATCCCCGATGCCCAGGAGCTGGAGGTCGCTGCCGATGGAACGATTTCCGTGCTGCCGGTCGGCCAGGCGCCCTCGACCATGGCGGTGGTGGGGCGCATCAAGCTGGTCGCCCCGCCGGAGGAGCAGCTGGTCAAGGGTGAGGACGGGTTGCTGCGGCTGCAGGACGGCAGTGTGGCCAACCCGGCTGCGGAGGTGCGTGTGGTCAGCGGTGCGCTCGAGACCTCCAACGTCAGCTCCGTCGAGGCACTGACCACCATGATCCATCTGGCGCGCCAGTACGAGACCCAGGTCAAGCTGATGAAGACGGCGGAAGAGAACGATGCCGCGTCGGCCAAGCTCATGAGCATCGGCTGAGCACCAAACAGATAAGGGGAAACGAACATGAACAAGGCAATGTGGGTGGCGATGACCGGCCTGGAGGCGCAGCAGACGCGCATGAGTGTCATCTCCAACAATCTCGCCAACGTGAACACCATGGGTTTCAAGCGCGACCGCGCGGTGTTCGAGGATCTGCTCTACCAGACTGTCCGGCAGCCCGGTGCTCAGTCATCGCAGGACACGCAGCTGCCCTCCGGCATGATGCTCGGCACCGGCGTGCGCACCGTCGCCACCGAGAAGATGCACACCCAGGGCAATATCGTGCAGACCAACAACAGCCTGGACGTGGCGGTGCAGGGGCGTGGCTATCTGCAGGTGCTGCTGCCCGACGGTACCCTGGCCTACACCCGGGACGGCGCCTTCCAGATCGACTCCACCGGGCAGCTGGTGACCGCGTCCGGCAACCTGGTGCAGCCCTCCATCACCATTCCGGAGAATGCGCAGAGCGTCACCATCGGCTCGGATGGCGTGGTGTCGGTGCAGGTCCAGGGCCAGGCCTCGCCGACCCAGGTCGGCACGCTGCAGCTCGCGGATTTCATCAACCCTACCGGCCTGCAGCCGATCGGCCAGAACCTCTATCTCGAGACCGCCTCCAGCGGCTCGCCGTCCACCGGCAATCCGGGCCTGAATGGCCTGGGCACGGTGGTGCAGGGCGCGCTGGAGACCTCCAACGTCAATACGGTGGAGGAACTGGTCAACATGATCGAGGCACAGCGCGCCTACGAGATGAACTCCAAGGCCATCTCCACCGCAGACCGCATGCTGCAGTTCGTTACCAACAACCTGTGATGACGGATTACCGGGAGTGCCCCCCAACATCACACTCGACTGCCGGATCAACCTCGTAGGGTGCGGCGAGGCGCAGCCTGACGCACCGTGGCGTTGCCTATCCGGTGCGTTGCTGCGCCGACGCACCCTACGGGCTCTATTCGTTATGGCGGCACTGCTGATGCTGCTCTCCGGCTGTGCCACGGCGCCGCGCCAGCCCGCGGACACCTACCGGCCGGCCTATCCGCCGGTGGCAGCACCCGCGCAGAACAGCGGTGCGATCTATCAGGCGGGCTACAGCATGCCGCTGTTCGAGGACATCAAGGCGCGTCGCATCGGCGATACCCTGACCATTGTGCTGCAGGAGCGGACCCAGGCGAGCAAGGATGCCAAGACCGAGACCACCAAGGAGAACGACGTTCGTGTCGACAATCCGACCCTGCTGGGCGCGCCGCTCAAGTTCGACACGCCGGGCCTGCCGCACGCCGACAACCGCTCCAGCGATCTCGGTACCGGCCTGTCGTCCAGCAAGGAATTCAGTGGCGAGGGCAGCAGCAGCCAGGGCAACAGCCTGACCGGCAATATCACCGTCACCATCGCCGATGTGCTGCCCAACGGCAACCTGGTGGTGCGCGGCGAGAAATGGCTGACCCTCAATCAGGGCGATGAATACATTCAGATCTCCGGCATCGTGCGGCCGTTCGACATCAAGACGGACAATACGGTGCTGTCCAGCCAGGTCGCCGACGCCCGCATCACCTACAGCGGCAAGGGCATGGTGGCGGATTCGAACCGGATGGGCTGGTTGGCACGATTCTTCAATAGTCCCGTGTGGCCGTTCTGACATGAACACCGCTTCGTGTCGGTATGAACGTAGGAGCGCCATTCCTGGCGCGATGGGTTCCATCGGGCAGCCTGGCCGTGATCGCGGCAGGAATGCCGCTCCTACGGGGAAGGAGATGAGTATGTTTCAGAAATTGCTGATGCTGATCGTAGCGGGCGCGCTCGCGCTGGGCGTCATTCCCGCCCACGCCGAACGCGTCAAGGACATGGCCAGCGTGGCCGGCGTCCGCAGCAACCAGCTGGTCGGCTACGGTCTGGTGGTCGGTCTCGACGGCACCGGCGACCAGACCAGTCAGACGCCCTTCACCGTCCAGAGCATCAAGAACATGCTCAACCAGTTCGGCATCACCGTGCCGCCGAACGTCAATCCGCAGTTGAAGAATGTCGCAGCGGTCTCGGTGAGCGCGAACCTGCCGCCGTTCGCCAAGCCGGGGCAGACCATCGACGTGACCGTGTCTTCCATCGGCAACGCCAAGAGCCTGCGTGGTGGCACGCTGCTGATGGCACCGCTGCGTGGGGCCGACGGGCAGGTGTATGCCATCGCCCAGGGCAACCTGGTGGTCGGCGGTCTGACCGCCGGCGGCAATGACGGCTCCAAAGTGACGGTGAACATCCCCAGCGTCGGCCGCGTGCCCAACGGAGCGACCGTCGAGCGCACGGTCGACAATCCCTTCATGGCCAGCGACAGTATCGTGCTGAACCTGCGGGCTGCGGATTTCACCACCGCCAACCGTCTGGCCGAGTCCATCAACAAGACCATGGGCGCGGGTACCGCCCAGCCGCTGGACGCCACCAGCGTGCGCGTCAATGCGCCGCGCGAGCCGGCCCAGCGGGTGGCCTACGTGTCCATGCTGGAGAATCTCGAGGTCGAGCCCGGTGAGGCACCCGCGCGGGTGATCGTTAATTCGCGTACCGGCACGGTGGTGATCGGCGCGCATGTGCGCGTGCTGCCGGCGGCGGTGGCGCACGGCAGCTTGACCGTGACCATCAGCGAGGACGTGCAGGTCAGTCAGCCGGGACCCTTGGCGCGCGCGGGCGAGACGGTCGTGACGCCGTCATCCGCCGTCGAGGTCGCCGAGGAGCCGGCGCGCATGTTCATGCTCGAGCCCGGTATCACCCTCAACGACATCGTCGTCGCCGTGAACCGCGTCGGCGCCGCCCCCAGCGACCTGGTCGCTATTCTCGAAGCCTTGAAGGAGGCGGGCGCGTTGCGGGCGGAGCTCATCGTTCTTTAACGTGAAAGAGAGGCTGCCCAAGTGCGGTATCGCGCCAGGAATGGCGCTCCTACAGGCGAGCGAATCCGGTAGGAGCGGCATTCCTGCCGCGATCAGCAGGTGCGGCATCGCGCCAGGCATGGCGCTCCTACGGCAGGCGTATCCATGACCACGAGCCTCGATCCAACGTTTTATGCCGATCCGCAGGGTCTTGCGCAACTGCGTGCCACGGCGCGCGCGGAGGGTGCCGACCGCTCGCCGGAGACGCTGCGCGCGGTCGCCGGGCAGTTCGAGGCGCTGTTCGTGCAGATGATGCTGAAGAACATGCGTGCGGCGAGCCTTGGCGAAGGCGCCTTCGACAGCGAACAGACCCAGTTCTACCAGGGCATGTTCGATCAGCAGATCGCTCTGGAGCTTTCCCGCGGCAAGGGCCTGGGCATCGCCGACGTGCTGGTCCGGCAGCTCGGGGGTGCGGCGGCCGATCAGGGACGCTCTGCAGTGAATACCGATCCCTTCGCCGGACCGGTCGCACCGCGCCGCAGGCCTTCGACGCCCGCAGCGGATGGAGCCGAGGCCGGGCGTGCCGAAGCCGCTGCCGCGCCGGCCGTGCGCGACTGGCGGCCGGCTTCGCGCGATGAATTCGTCGCCGTCATCTGGCCGCATGCGGAGCAGGCTGCGCAGCGTCTGGGCGTGGACCCACGGGCCATCGTGGCGCAGGCGGCGCTGGAGACCGGCTGGGGTCGGCACGTTACGCGCCACCCTGACGGCCGCAGCAGCCACAACCTGTTCGGTATCAAGGCCGACGGCCGCTGGTCGGGGCCGCAGGTCGGGGCGCGGACACTGGAGTTCCGCGACGGTGCACTGCAGCGGGAGCAGGCCAGCTTCCGGGCCTATGCGTCGCCGGCCGAGAGCGTCGCCGACTATGCCGAGTTCATCAGTGCCAATCCGCGCTATCGGGATGCGCTGGCAGCGGGTGACGCAGCCCGCTACCTGGAGGAACTGCAACGCGCCGGTTATGCGACCGATCCTGATTATGCGAGCAAAATCATGAGTATCTTCAATCAGGACGACTTTCGGGCAGCCGTGGAGGCAGCTCAATATCGTGCGCCAATGGCCGCTATGCCCGGGGAGGCGGTCGTCACATTGAACACCCAGGCTTCCCTCGAATCCGCTGACACCGCGACAGACCGCGGCGGAGAGTTCTGATCATGGCCGACATCTTCGGTACGGCGACTTCGGGCCTGCAGGCTTATCAGCGGGCACTGAGTACCGCCAGCCACAACATCGCCAATGCCAATACCCCGGGCTATAGCCGGCAACGTGTGGAGCTGAGCACGCGGCCACCGCAGCTGAGCGGCGCGGGCTACGTCGGCAGCGGCGTTCAGGTGGACAGCGTGCGCCGGGTGTATGACCAGTTTCTGACCGACCGCGTGCGCAGTTCGACGTCGTCGGTCGGTGATCTGCAGACCTTTGCGCAGTTCTCCGGTCGCGTCGCCAATCTGCTCGGCGACGCCGATGCCGGTCTGAACGGCTCCCTGGAAAACTTCTTCAACGCCGCGCAGGGCGTCGCCAACGACCCGTCCTCCATCCCGGCCCGGCAGCTCATGCTGTCCGAGGCGGAATCGCTCGCGACCCGTTTCCAGTATCTGGATGGCCAGGTCGGCGCCATGCGCAAGGAAGTGAACGATCAGCTCGCGACCGTCACCGCGGAAATCAACGGCCTGTCCCGTGCTATCGCGGACATCAACAAGGACATCGTCGTCGCCACCGGCCGCGCCGGCGGACAGCCGCCGAACGATCTGCTCGATCAGCGCGATCAACTGCTCGAGGAGCTCTCCGGCCTGGTATCGATCACCACGCTGACGCAGGACGACGGTTCGGTCAACGTGTTCGTCGGCAACGGTCAGGCGCTGGTCACGGGTGGCTCCGCGGCAACCCTCAACACGGCCGGCAACGGTTTCGACGTCACTGAAAAGGAGATCGTCTACAGCGTCGGAGGGAGCGCGGTGATCATCACGGACTCCCTGTCGGGCGGCAAGCTCGGCGGGTTGTTGCGGTTCCGCGAGGAGATTCTCGATCCGGCGCAGAACAGCCTGGGCCGGGTGGCCGTCGTACTGGGGACCGAGTTCAATGCCCAGCACGCCCAGGGCATGGATCTGGACGGGGTGCTCGGAGGCGCCTTCTTCGATCTAGGGACGCCGCAGGTCAGCGGGTTGTCGACCAATACCGGCACCCTGGGTGTGACGTACGACAGCGCGAACATCGCCGAGCTGACTACCCGGGATTACGTCGTGAGCCACAACGGCACGGCCTGGACGCTTGCCGACAGCGAAGGCAATACCGAAGTCCTGACCGGCGCCGGACCATTCAATGTCCATGGGCTGACGATCGACGTCGGCGCCGCGGTGGCCGGGGACCGCTACCAGATCCGGCCCACCCGCAGCGCCGGTGAGGACATCGGCCTGGCGATCGGGAACGTGCGCGCCATCGCGGCCGCGGCACCCGTGCGCATCGGCGAGGCCACCACGGCCACGGGCATGCCGGTCAATACGGGCGATGGCGTCCTGCGGTTCGCCGGCGTGGATGACGGATTCAGTGCAACCAACGTCGCGATCGACCTCAGCTACGATGTGGGTACGGCCACGTTCAACTATACCGGCTCCAGCAGCGGCAGCTTTGCCTATGATCCGCTCACCGACAGCGGCACCACCTTCAATATCGCCGGTGTGAACTTCACCATCACCGGCACACCGGCGGACGGTGACGCCTTCACTATCGACACCAACACCAACGGCACCGGCGACAACACCAATGCCCTGGCCCTGGCCGGCCTGCAGACGGCGCTTACCGTCGAGAACGGTACCACCAACTTTCAGGGCGCCTATGCCCAGATGATCTCCGACGTCGGAACGCGCGCCCGCCAGGCGGAGATCGGCCATACCGCCCAGCAGGCGCTGCAGCGTCAGGCCGTTTCGGACCGGGCTGCGGTCGCCGGTGTCAATCTGGACGAGGAGGCGGCCAACCTGCTGCGCTTCCAGCAGGCCTACCAAGCCATGGCCCAGGTGGTGACGGTGGCCGACTCGATGTTCCAGACACTGTTGAATGCGGTGCGGAGGTAATCGACATGCGTATCGCCAGTACCCAGATCTTCCAGAGCGGGCTCGACGCCATGCTGGATCAGCAGACGCAGCTGTACAAGACCCA
>CAYWKV010000038.1:0-20145 GCA_964458835.1 uncultured Gammaproteobacteria bacterium
AGGGATCGGGGGGGGTATGACGACGGGACGACGCCCGACGCCAACGGTCATCAAGAAGCTGGCCGGCAATCCCGGCAAGCGGCCATTGAATGAGAACGAGCCGCAGCTGCCGATCCATCTGCCCTCGGCCCCGTCGTGGCTGTCGAAGGAGGCGCGCGCCGAGTACCGCCGCGTCGGCAAGCTGCTAGTGCGCATGCGCGTGATGACCGACGCCGACCGCGCCGCCCTGCTCGCCTATGCCGTGGCCTATGCGCGCTGGGTCGAGGCCGAGCGGGCGATGCAGCAGCCCGACTTTGAGATGGTGCGCGTGACCGAAAAGGGGTATGCGCACACGTCGCCGTGGCTGCAGGTGTCCGCGCAGGCGGTCAAGCAGATGCGCACGTTCATGCTCGAATTTGGCCTCACGCCCGCCAGCCGCAGCCGCGTCGAGGCGCAGGACGACGCCGAGGAATTTTCGCTGGCGGATCTGTTGTTCAGCGGGGTGAGTGAGGATGCCCGAGGCTGATTTTTTCTTCGACAAACGCGCGGCGGACCAGGCCGTGATGTTTTTCGAGAAATTGCTGGTCCACTCGAAGGGCGAGTGGGCCGGGCAGCCGTTTGTGTTGCAGCCGTGGCAGCGCGACGACATCATCCGGCCCCTGTTTGGCTGGAAGCGCGCCGACGGCACACGCAAATATCGCCGCGCCTACATCGAGATCCCGCGCAAGAACGGCAAATCGACGATGAGCGCGGGGCTGGCGCTCTATTTCCTGTTCGCCGACGGCGAGCCGGGCGCTGAAGTGTACTGCGCCGCCGCCGACCGCGACCAGGCGCACATCGTGTTCGACGAGGCCAGAGCGATGGTCGAGGCCAGCCGCCCGCTCAAGCAGTATTCGCTCGTCTACAAGCGGTCCATCGTGGTCCCGCGCACGCGCTCAACCTACCGCGTGCTCTCCGCAGATGCCTTCACCAAGCACGGCCTCAACGCCCACGCCATCATTTTCGACGAGCTGCACGCCCAGCCCAACCGCGAGCTATGGGACGTGCTCAACACGTCCACCGGCGCACGCCGCCAGCCGATGATGGTCATGATCACCACGGCGGGCGTCTATGACCCGGAGTCGATCTGCTGGGAGCAGCATGAGTATGCGCGCCAGGTGCTCGACGGGACCATCGACGATCCGACCTTTTTCGCCTACATCGCCGCCGCCGACGAGGACGACGACTGGACCGACCCGGTCACCTGGGCCAAGGCCAACCCGGGCCTGGGCGTGACGATCAAGTTGGACTATCTGGAGACCGAGTGCGAGCGTGCCAAGGCCAGCCCGGCCTACCAGAACACCTACCGGCGGCTGCACCTCAACCAGTGGACGGCCCAGGAGCAGCGCTGGCTGGACCTGGCGGCGTGGAACGCCTGCACGCGCACGCCGCGCCCGGACCTGACGGGCCGCACCTGTTTCGGCGGGCTGGACCTGGCGAGCACGACCGACATCGCCGCCTTTGTGCTCTGCTTCCCGCCCGAAGACGAGGACGAACCCTACTGGCTGCTGCCCCATTTTTGGATTCCGTCCGATGCGCTTGTCGAGCGCGTGCGCCGTGACAAGGTCCCCTATGACGCCTGGCTGCGCGACGGGCTGATGACGGCCACGCCCGGCAACGTGATCGACTACTACTACATCGAGCAGACCGTGCGCCAGCTGGCGCTCGAATACGACATCCAGGAGATCGCCTTCGACCGCTGGGGCGCAACGCTGCTCTATCAGCGGCTGGAGGAGGCGCGGCAGACGATGGTGCAGTTTGGGCAGGGCTTTGCGTCGATGTCGCCGCCGATGAAGGAGTTCTTGAAACTGGTCTTGTCACAGCGCATCGCTCACGACGGGAACCCGGTGCTGCGCTGGATGGCCGACAACGTGGTGGCGCGCATGGACCCGGCGGGCAACATCAAGCCTGACAAGGCGCGCAGCCGCAACAAGATCGACGGCATCGTCGCCGCCATCATGGCGCTCGACCGGGCGCTGCGCCATGCGCCATCGCTCTATGAGGAACAGGGGATACGCGAGCTATGACGAGGCTGGACCGCAGCGACTGGGCGGCTTTGACGGGCCTGTGCCTGATCACCGCAGCGCTCTATCTGGCGTGGGGCCTGCCGCCGGCGCTGGCGTTTGTGGGCCTCTGTCTGATTGCCGCCGGTGCGCTCAGTGCGAGGAACTGACGACATGGGCTTTTTGAGCAGGGTGCTGGACAACCGAGAGCGGCGCAGCAGCTTCCCCGGCTGGCTGGTCGAGCATTTTGGCGCGCCCACAGCGGCAGGGCCAAGCGTGAGCGAGGAGTCGGCGCTGCGCTTTGGGGCGGTCTATGCGTGCGTGCGCATCATCGCCGAGGACATCGCCTCCCTACCTTTGATCACCTACCGCCAGCAGGGGCGCAGCAAGGAGCGCGCCCGCGACCATCCGCTCTACACCGTGCTGCACGACCTAGCGAACCCGGAGACGACCTCATTCGAGTGGCGCGAGATGATGATCTCGCACCTGCTGCTGTGGGGCAACGCCTACTCGGAGATCGAGTACAGCCGCAACGGCGAGGTGCTGGCGCTGTGGCCGCTGCGCCCGGACCGCATGGAGGAGATCCGGCGCAACCGCCAGGGCCAGCTCGAATATGGCTACCGGCTGCCCGACCAGACCATGACCTGGCTGCCCTGGTGGCGTGTGCATCACATCCGCGGGCTGGGCGGCGACGGGATCCGCGGCTGGAGTCCGATCCGGCTGGCCGCGCGCCAGGCCGTGGGGCTGGGGCTGGCCGCCGAGGAGTTTGGAGCCAGGTTTTTCAGCAACGGGGCGCGGCCCGGGCTGCTGCTCAAAGCGCCGGGCAAACTGAGCGAAAAAGCCTTTGCACGCCTGCAGGAGAGTTTTGCGGCGGAACACCAGGGGCTGAGCAACGCCCACCGCACCAAGATCCTCGAAGAGGGGCTGGACATTGTCACCGTCGGCATCCCGCCCAACGAGGCGCAGTTCCTGGAGACGCGCAAGTTCCAGGTGCAGGAGATCGCCAGGATTTTCCGCGTCCCGCCGCACCTGCTCGCTGACCTGGACCGGGCGACGTTTAGCAACATCGAGCATCAGAGCCTGAGCTATGTGATCCACACCCTGCGCCCGTGGCTGGTACGCCACGAACAGGCGATCTACCGGGACCTGCTCTTCGTCGAGGAGCGCCGGGACTATTTTGTGCGCTACCAGGTGGCCGGTCTGCTGCGCGGCGACACGGCCACACGCTATGCGGCCTATACCACGGCCATCAACAGCGGCTTTATGACGCGCAACGAGGCGCGTGAGTTGGAGGACTGGAACCCGATCGACGGCCTCGACGAGCCGTTGGTCCCGATGAACATGATTGAGGCCGGGTCCGAGCCGCCGCTGCTTGTGCCGCCCGCACGCAGCCACGAGCACGGCGAGCAGCGCATGGCCGCCGACGTGTCCGAACCGGAACCGTGGGACGAACGGGCCAACGCCGCACGCACCAACCGCCAGCGCATCATGCGCCGCAGCGTGCGGCTGTGGGAAGACGCCGCCACGCGGCTGGTCAGGCGCGAGGTGGCCGACATCCGCCGCGCCCTGCCCCGGCATCTGGGCAAGCGCAACGCCGAGAGCTTCGAAGCGTGGCTGGCGCAATTTTACGAGGAACTGCGCGCCGCCCTGCCCAGCTACTTCCAGGCGCTGATGGAGACCTACGCCGAGACGATCCTGGCCGACGTGGCCGCCGAACTGGACGGCGAGCCGCAGGAACTGACCGACGAATTGCGCCAGTGGGTCGAGGAATACCTGGCGAACCTGGCGGCCACGTACACCGTGGGCGGCGAGAAACAGATCCGCGCCCTGCTGGCGGAGGCCGAAGACGAGGAGGACGCGGCGGCGGCGATCGAGGAGCGGCTGACGGGCTGGGAGGAGAACCGGGCGCAGAAGACAGCGCTCGAACAGGCATTCGAGGCAGGCAACGCCCTGGCCATCGTCGGCTATGTCGCCGCTGGCGTGACGGCGCTGCGCTGGTCGGCGCGTGGCGATAGCTGCCCGCTCTGCAAAAAGCTCGACGGGCGGCGCGTGCGCATGGGCAGGCCCTTTGTCGAGGAGGGGCAGACGATCAGCGCAGACGGTGTGGACCCGCTGCCCGTGGTGCGCACCATCAAACACGGTCCATTGCATGGCGGCTGCGACTGTGTGGTCGTGGCGGGATAGGAGGACACAGGATGCTGGACATCAGGACGGAAGAAGGCGTGCGCGTGGTGATCCTCGACGGCGGCATGAGCGTAGACAGCGTGTTGCACTGGAAGATCAGGGGTGGGTGAGATGAAACGACAACAGCGCGCCGGGCGTGTGCTCTCGGCGGCCAACGAGAACCGGCTGCGTGATGCGCTGAGCGCCATGGGCGCAGCGCTGAGCAGCATCGAGGAGATCCTCAACCAACTGGGCGGCGATGACCGCGGCCTGCGCTTTGGCGCAAGCGGCGTCGAAGAGCGCTGCGTGGCCATGGGCGGCGTCGAGGTGCGCGAGGCCGAGGGCGGCGAGCCGGTGATCCGCGGCCATGCGGCGGTCTTCAACCGGCTGAGCGTCTTCCTCTGGGGCTTCCGTGAGCAGATTGCGCCGGGTGCGTTTGTCGATAGCCTGGGCGCTGACGTGCGCGCCCTATGGCAGCACGACAGCGCCCGCGTGCTGGGCCGCACCGCAGCGGGGACGCTGAAACTGTGGGAAGACAACGAGGGGCTGGGCTTTGAGGTCACGCCGCCGGACACGCAGGACGGGCGCGACGCCGTGACCCTGATCGGGCGCGGCGACGTGGACCAGATGTCGTTCGGCTTCACCGTGCCCATCGGCGGCGAGGAGTGGAGCGAAGATGAGGCGGGCATCCCGATCCGGACGCTCAAGCGCGTCAACCTGATCGAGATCTCGCCGGTCACCTTCCCCGCCTACCCTGACACCGAGGTAGGCATTGGCATGCGAAACGCGCCGGAATGGGTCGTGCGGCGGGCGCTGCAAGCCCAGGGCGTTTCAGATAGAGAGATGAGCGACGACCAGGCGCGGGCGCGGCTGGATGATCTGCTCCGCAAACGCATCAATCTGTTGGGCCTGGGCTTACACCTGGGCAAGGAGGAGTAGAGATGAATATCGCAGAGATGCGCCGCAAGCTGGCCACCCTCAAGGCGCAGGCCAAGGCGCTGATGGATGCGGCGGCGACCGAGAACCGCTCGCTGAGCGACGACGAGCGCAGCCAGATCGACACCCTGATCGCCCAGGCGGAGGCGCTTGAGGTTGACATCGTGCGCGCTGAAAAGGTCGAGGGCTACAGCGGCCCCACCCGGCCCGAAGGCGACGAGCAGCGCGACCGCCGCGCCCCGGCCTTCCACCGCCAGCGCACCGAGGATAAACCCGAGGCGATCATGGCGCGTTACATCCGCACCGGCGATGTGCTCGCGGGTCAGGAGATGCACGCTGCCGCCGTCGAGGAGTACCGTGCCAGCAATGACACCTCGCTGAACATCACCACGGGCACGGACGGCGGCTATCTCGTGCCTGTGGGCCATTTCCGCAACATTATCGAGCGCAGGGATGAGATGATGCTCGCCCCGCGGCTGGGTGTGATGGACATCCCGGGCGTGGGCACGACCGTCAATGTGCCCATCGACGATGAGGCCGATGGCGAGTTTGTCGCCACCGACGAGCAGAACGACAACCACCAGAAGAACTTCGACCGCGACGCGCCAGCGCTCAACCGCGCGCAGATGACGCTCGCCAAGTACACCAAGAAGATCGAACTGACCGACGAGTTGCTTCTCGACGAGGACAGCAACCTGCTCTCGTTCCTGGAGCGCTGGGTCGGGCGCGGCATGGCCAAGACGCACAACAGCCTGCTCGTCGCTGAGGTGCTGGCCAACGGCACAGCCGGTCTGACGCTCGACGACCCCACGACCATCGGCGCGTCCGAGGTCGTCGAACTGGTCTACACCCTGGCCGAAGAGTATGAGGACGGGGCGGCCTGGCTGATGCGCCGTGGCACGGAGAGCCTGATTCGCCAGAAAGTCGGTGACGCCTTCCTGTTTGCGCCCACGCCGGGCGGCACAGACCGCGGGCGGCGCGAGTTGTGGGGCTTCCCGGTCTATACCACGCAGTACATGGGGGCGGTGCAGGCGAGCGGCCAGTCGATGGTCTTTGGCAACTTCCAGTACGTTGGGAAGCGCGAGGGGCCGGGCCTGACGCTGCTGCGTGACCCATACACGGTAGACGGCATGCTGGTCCTGAAGTATTACTTCCGCACCGTCTACAAGGTGTTGCAGGCAGAGGCGATCCAGTTCGCCACGCACCCGACGGCCTAAGCAAAGGAGCGATGATGCCTGGCCTGCTGGTCTTTACGCCCACCTACGGCGATGCGCTGCGCCCGGAGACGGTCGCCAGCGTCAACGCACAGCAGTTTGACGGGTCGCTGACACATGAGATCAGCTATCACAACCCGTACCCCATTGGGGACATGCGCAACGTCACGGCGCAATACCAGCGGGCCAGGGATTTGCTCCTGGCGGGCGACTATGACGCCCTGCTCACCGTCGAGCATGACATGGTGCTGCCGCCCGACGCGGCCCAGCGGCTGTGGGATACGGATGCGCCCGTCGTGTATGGCGTCTATATGCTGCGCCATGGGTCGAACGTGCTGAATTTGTGGCGCTACACGGGCGGGCGCAACCTGGGCATGAGCCTGAGCCTCTATCCCGACGAGCTGCGCCGGGCGCGCCGGGCCAAGACATGGCGTGTGAGCGGCGTCGGCTTTGGATGTACGCTCATCCGCCGCGAGGTGCTCGAGCGGATCCCGTTTCGCCAGGACCCAAGCGGCAACGCCCCCGACATCCCGTTTGCGCTGGACTGTCTCCAGCGGGGCGTCGTGGCCGTGGGCCGCTTTGACGTAGCGTGCGGACACATCGAAGGAGGGAAGGTCTTGAAACCCTATGTAAATGGCGGGATCGTGGCCAGGGCCTATGCACTGCAGGACGTGACCGTCAACGTCGAGGGCGAGAGCAGGCGGCTGGTCAAGGACCGCTATTACACGCTGCCGCTGCCCGTGGCAGGGGAGCTTGCGCGGGCGGGCTATGTGCGCCTGACCAACATGCCTGACCCGGCCAGCCGCGAGACGGCGACGGCGGAACCGGAGCGCGAGCAGGCCGTGGCCACCGTGACCAAGCGGCGCAAGAAGAAGGGCTGACGATGGCGTTTTTGGAGGTCCTGACGCGGGTCTACAAGCGGCCTCAGATGCTGGCTCTTAACCAGGCGAGCCTGGACGCCCAGACCGACGACGACTGGGAGCAGACGCTTCTGGCCGATAAGGTAGGGCGCGGCGTGGGCTGGAGCTATGAGCAGCTGGCCCTCTACGCCGACCATCTGACCGGCGAGTATATCTGGCTGCTCGACGACGACGACCTGTGCGTCTACCCCACGCTAGTGGCTGAACTTAAGGCCATCGCCGCCGCGCAGGACCCGGACGTGGTCTTTGTGCGCATGGACCACGGCGAGCGGGGCGTGCTGCCGCCTGACCAGTTCTGGGGCAAGCCGCCGCGCCAGGGCTGCATCGGGTGCAGCGCCTACATCGTGCGCCGCGCCGTGTGGCAGGTCCATGCGCATGTCCTGGCGCCGGGCCACTACGCCAGCGACTTCACGTTTATCCAGGCGATCTGGCAGCACATGCCGCGCTGGCGCTTCTACTGGTGGGACATCGTGGCCAGCCGCGTGCAGCGTATCAGTTATGGGAGGCCGGAATGAGAGCGTACCGCGTGCGTGAGGCGCAGATCACCGTGCAGCCAGCCGAGGAGCCGGTCAGCCTGGCCGAGGCCAAGCTGCATTTGCGCATCGACCACAACGACGAGGACACGCAGATCGCCAGCCTGATCACGGCGGCGCGCATCCACTGTGAGGACATCGCCCGCCGCGCCTTTGTCACGCGCACCTACCGCGCCGACCTGTGGCGCTGGCATGACCTGATCGCGCTGCCGTACCCGCCGCTCGCCAGCGTCGAGAGCATCGTCTACATCGACCAGGCGGGCCAGCAGCACACGCTCGACAGCAGCGTCTATGGCGTGGACACGCACGCCGAGCCGGGCCGCATCTACCTGGCGCAAAACCAGGTGTGGCCCGCCACGGTGCTGCGCGACTATGCGCCCATCCAGATCACCTACACGGCGGGCTATGGCGACGCCGAGGATGTGCCGGAGACGTACAAGGCGGCCATCAAGCTCTACCTGGCGCACCTGTATGAAAACCGCGAGGCCGTGGTCGTGGCGCAGGGCGTGAGCATGACGCGGCTGCACGACGCGCTGGATGCCTTGCTGCTGACAGATCGGGGGAACTGGTAATGCGGATCGGGCCGATGCGGGAGCGCTTCACGCTGCAGCGGGACCAGGGCACGACGCAGGACGCCTACGGGCAGCCTGTGGCCAACTGGCAGGACGTGGCCACGGTCTGGGCGGAGGTGACGCCCACGAGCGGCATGGAGCGCTTTGTGCAGGGCGCAGCGCAGGAGACAGCTATCGCCACGCACCGCGTGCGCATCCGCTACCGCAGTGATGTGGGGCCGGGGATGCGCGGGCTGTGGCGCGGGCGGACGCTCGACATCGAGCGCGCTGACGACCCCACGGGCCGCCGCGCCGAGATGGTCCTGATCTGCCGTGAGCTAATTGAGGAGCCGTGATGAGCGATGCAACCGTGACCTGGTATGGCGACGAACTGCTCGCCAAGCTCGAAGAGGCCACCGACGACGCGCTCTTCGAAGGGGCGCAGGAGCTGGCTGATCTGGCCGCCGCCAGAGCGCCGCGCCGGTCGGGGGCGCTGGCCGAAAGCGCCTATGCGGCCACCAAACACAAGTCCACCTACCGCAAGGCCAAGGGGCATCTGCGCGAGGTGCGGCCTGATCAGGAGGGCGTGGCGGTGGCGGGCTTTGCCATGTTCTATGCAAAGTTTCGTGAGTTTGGCACGCGCCGCCTGGCGGCTGCCCCGTATTTGCGCCCCGCGCTCGACGAGGCTGCAGAGCGCATCGGCAACCGCATTGTGGTGCGCCTGGCGAGGGACCTGGAATGAGCGTCCGTGCTGCTTTTGCCGCGCTGTTAGGATCGCAGCCTGCCGTCGCCGCGCTGGTGGGTAGCCGTATCTATCCGCTGGTGCTGCCGCGGCGCAGCCGCACCTATCCGGCGATCTCCTACCAGATGATCAGCGACACGCTGGCGGCGGACGCTGCAGACGGCACGCTCGAAGCGCACCAGGCGCGCCTGCAGGTGAACTGCTGGGCGCTGACCTATGCGGCGGCGGACGCGCTGGCCGAGGCCGTGGTGAGCGCCTTGCGCGGGGCGAGCGACCGGGCCGCCGACCCGCCGATTGTGGACATCCATGACGTGACCCGGCTCGACGACCACGACCCTGACGCTGGGGACCCGGAGACGGGGCTGTATCGGCAGATTGTGGACCTGATGGTGTTGTATATCGATAACTAGAGGAGGATGAAATGCCAGCGAGTGATATTCTGGTTGGGGCAGCCACGATCTGGAAGGCCCCGGTAGGCGAACCGTTCCCCGACGAGACGACCGTCGAGTACGGCGACCCGTGGGGCGGCAACTGGACCAACATGGGCTACACCAAGGACGGGATCAAGGTCGGGTACACCCAGGAGACCTTTGAGATCGAGGTGGACCAGGTGACCAACGCGCTCGACGAGATTATCACCAAGGAAGTGGTGATCTTCGAGACGGTCTTGGCCGAGCTGACCGGCTCCAACCTGGCGACGGCGTTCAACGGCGAGCTGACCACCACGCCCGCCGGGTCGGGGCAGCGCGGCTTTGAGCAGGTCGAGATGGGCGGCAAGGCCGACATGGACAAATACACGTTCGGGCTGGAGGGCTTCTACAAGAACGCCCAGAATGAGATCTTCCCCGTGCGTGTGTTTATCTACAAGGGCGCGCCGACGGTTAACGGCCAGTTGCAGTTTATGAAGAACAACATCGCTGGGATCCCATTGAGGATCAAAGCCTACGGGGATGAGAGCAAGCCCAAGGGCAAGCAGACGATGGTGATCCAGCGCGTGACCGGGGAGGCTTCGACGACCTAATGCGCAGCGAAACGGTGACGCTGGCCGGCCAGGAGTACACCGTGGCCGAGCTGCCGATGCGCAAGAACGCCGAATGGCGCAAGCGGCTGGAGGAGACCCTGGCGCAGGCGGAAGGGCTGCTGACCGAGAGCATGGCCATCGAACTGACGCGCGACCAGTACCGCGATGCGGTGAACCTGGTGCGCCGTGCAGGCGAGCTGTTGCTGCGCACGCCCGACCTCATGGCCGAGCTTGTCTTCAGCTATGCACCGGCGCTGGCGGCTGACCGCGAGCGCATCCTCAACGAGGGCTATGAGTCGGAGTTGTGGGATGCGTTCCTGGCCTGCTTGAGGCTCGCATACCCTTTCGGCAAGGCGCTGAGGCTGATCGGACAACTCTCGGCGATTGGCTCAGCGCCGACACCCGCGCCGACGACATCGACGAACTGATGGCCGCGGTCTACCCGCACGCGGCCTGGGCCGACGAGACGGCGCGCGTGCAGTTGCTCGCCGCCTATATCCGGCGCAAACAGGCGGAGGCGCGGCTGGCGGCCATCGAACTGGCGCGCGTGATCTTCCCGTCGCGGGAGGAGCAGGAGGTTTCGGCGGATGAGATGCTGGCGATGATGGGGGTAGTCATCGAGTGAGGCAGGAGGCATAGGCGTGGCTGTCAAACTCGCCGACGCGCTGGTCTATCTGGCGACCAACAGCGATAAACTCAAAGAGGGGCTGGGCCAGGCCGAGCAGGTCACGAAATCCTGGACGCAGAATTTCGCCGGCATGGCCAAAACCGCCCTGATCGGCGGCGTGGTCACGGCAGGCGCAGCGGCTACGACCGCTGTCGTGGCCATCGGCAAGGCTGCCTTCGACGTGTCCAGCGAGACGCGCCAGGCCGCCCGCGACATGGCCGCCAGCCTGAACCTGCCCATCGAGGAGGCGGAGAAGTTTGCCGAGGTGGCCAAGCGCGTCTATGGCAACAACTTCGCCGAGAGTGTGGGCGACGCCGCCGACGCCGTCGAGAACATCGCCATGACGATGGGCCTGGCCGCCGACGACCCGGCGCTGCAGACCCTGACCGAGCATGCCTTCCGGCTGCGCGATGCGTTTGACGTGGACGTGGCCGAATCGGTGTCAGCCGCCCAGACGCTGGTCGAGAACTTTGGCGTCAGCGGCGAGGAGGCGTTCCAGCTGATCGCCCACGGCTACCAGTCCGGCCTCGACCGCTCAGGCGACTTTCTCGACACCATCGGCGAGTATTCGACGCAGTTCAAAGAGGGCGGCGCGTCGGCCTATGAGTTCTTTGGCTTCCTCGAAACCGGCCTGCAGGGCGGCATGCTGGGGACGGATAAAGCGGCGGATGCCTTCAAGGAGTTCCGCCTCAGGATTCAGGACGGGTCCGAGAGCACCATCACCGCGCTCAACGCCATCGGGCTGAACGCCGAGGAGATGAGCGCGCAAATGGCGGCGGGCACGCTCGACGCCGCCACCGCCTTTGGCATGGTGCGCAACGCCCTGACCGAGGTGGACGACCAAAACCTGCAGATGCAGGCGGGCGTGGCGCTCATGGGCAGCCAGTTCGAGGACCTGGGCATGCAGATCGTGAGCGGCCTGCGCCTGACCGAACCCGACTTCGAGAAGCTGGACACATCGCTGACCGCACTCTCGCAGCAGTACGGGTCGTTCGGCGGCATGGCCAGCGCCGTGTGGCGGCGCATCGTGGTCAGCGCCACGCCGGTCACGGACAAGATCCTCGAGATGGCCAACAACGCCATGCCCGCCGTGATGGGGGCGTTTGACGCCTTCGACGCCGCCATGGGGCCGGTGATCGACACGCTGACGGCATTGGCCAGCTACATCCAGGCGGTCGTCGAGGACGGGGATACGCTCAACGACTGGTTGACACACCTGCCCGAACCGCTGCAGGGCGTGGCGCAGGCCATCGGCAACGTGATCACCTGGTTCCAGGGGCTGGGCACGTCTATTGACGAGGATGGCAGCGGGCGCTTCCAGTATTTTAAGGACTGGATCGACCAGAACATGCCGCGCATCCAGCAGATCGTGGAGACGGTCATCAACGCCATCTCCGGCTTCTGGCAGGAGCACGGCGACGCCATCATGTACGTCGTCAACAACACCATCACCGTGGCGTTCACGATCATCGACACCGCGCTGAAAAACCTAATGGACGTCATCAGCCTCGCCCTGCAGCTGCTGACCGGCGACTGGGAGGGTGCGTGGGAGACGATGAAGGGGATGGTGGAGCGCACCTGGACCACCATCCAGACCGTGGTCGGCACACAGTTGGACAGCGTTTGGCGGCTGATCACGGATTTTGACTGGGGCGAGTTGGGTCGCAACATCGTCGAGGGCATCGCCGCCGGGCTGCGTAACGCGGGCGGCATTATTGCCGATGCTGCGCGGCAGGCGGCGCAAAGCGCCTATGACGCAGCGCGCAGCTGGCTGGGCATCCACTCGCCGTCCACCGTCTTTGCGTACCTGGGCGAGCAGAGCGGCGCGGGCTACGGAAAGGGGTTCGTGGACAGCATGAGCCTCGAAGAACAGCGCATGGCCGCCGAACTCGACCGGATAACGCGCGACCTGGCCGAGCGGCAGGCGCAAGACGCCGAGGCGGTGCTGCAGCAGGGGCTGGCGTCTCTGGGCGGTAATGTCACTCAGCTAGGCGCGCCGAACGTACCGGGCAACGTTGCGCCATCCAGCAGCGCGCGTCCAGAGAACCTACCCGCCCGGCTGCTGGACGGGCTGGAGGATGCGGCGCGGCGCGTGGACCGCCAACTGAGCATGCTGCTCGACGCCGTGGAGACGCAGACCGCGCTGGCCGTCGAGGGGGCACGCAGGCCGCCGCTTGAACTGACCGTCTACGTGAGCGGCGCAGATGCCACCTATGCGGCGGGCCGTGCCGTGGGGCGCGGCGTGCTGGATGAACTCAGATCGAGAGGGCTGGCCTAATGGCGTACCGCTGGACCGACTTTGACGACGTGCCCTTGCCCGTCGGTAACCTGGAGCAACAGCACGACATCGCCCCGATCGAGAGCGACCTGCTCGACGGGATAGACGGCAGGGTCTTTTCATACCGGGGCACGGCCACCAAAGAGGCGCGCAAGCAGACGATCCAAGTCCGGGGGGTGTATGTCGGCGCAACCGCCTACCTGACCGACGGCGCAGGTAACTATATTGTGGATGAGTCGGGCAACCGCATCATCGCCGGTGACGCCTACGCCATGCTGCGCAGCCAGGTCGGCGCGCTGGTCGCCAAACGGGGCGCGGTGGGGCGGCTGTGGCGGGTGCGGCTGGACGACGGGGCGCGCCAGTGGTTGACGGCGCGCCTGCTGCAGATCGCCTACCCGCGCAAGCGCAAGGACATGGGGCTGGTCGCCGAACTGACCTGCCTGTTTGAGACGGCGATGATCGCCTGCCGCGCCGACGACGCCACCACCACCGCAGCCAGCGTGAGCGCAGGCGCGACCGCGGGCCTGGCCGTGCCTGTGGGCGGCGACATTGCGGTCCACGACGCCGTGTTCAGCGCCGCCGCGACATCGGGCACAGTCACGAGCGTGCGCGTGCAGGGGGCTGGCATCGACTGGACCTGGACAGGCAGCCTGGCATCAGGGCAGACGCTGACCGTGGACGCAGGCGCGCAGACGGTACGCCGGGGCAGCACCAACGCCTACAGCGGCTTTGCACGTGCCAGCGGTCACACGGCGGCGGGCTGGCTGCCACTTGCGCCCGGCGATAACGTGCTGCTGGTCACCGTCACGGGCGGCAACGCCGACATATCGGTCACGCACTATGACCAGTTCGGGTAAACATGGCTGAGCAACGGTTTCACATCGATATTGAGGACAGTGCAGGCAACCGCCTGGGCAGCGGCCCGCTGGCGTCTGCGTCGCGCTGGCGCTATACGGCCCGGATGGACCAGGCAGGCGAGTTTTCGTTCACGATGGCAGCCACCGACCCGCAGCGTGACGTGGTGCAGAAGAAACGCATCGCCCGCGCCTGGGCGCTATTGGGCGATACGTGGACCGAGGTCGGCGCGGGGGTGATCGACAACATCCAGCGCAGGCCGCAGCGCGACGGGACGGTGTTGTGGGAGGTGTCGGGCGGCGACCTGCTCAGGGAGTTGACCTATCGCAGCGTGCGTGACCTCAAATTGTACTTCAACAACCTGCCGGTATCGCCCGCCACGGCGCTGGCCGCCGTCGCGCCCTATGCGCCGCCCGGCTGGACGTTCACACCCGACCCGTCGCCGCCGGTCCCTGAGTTGTATGGCCGTTTTAACGGCGAGAGCGTGCTGGCCGCCATTGTCAAGATCGCCGAGAAGTCGCAGAGCCATTTTTACCGCGGCACAGGGCGCAGCGTGACCTTTGCCAGCACGTTTACGCCGTCGGGCATCCGCGCCGTCGTGCCTGGCCCTGGCGGCCTGGCCCCAGAGACATGCGCCATCATCAGGCTGCAGGAGACCATCGACAGTTACGACCTGCTGACGCGCATCCACCCGCGTGGCAGTGGCAACGGCGATGTGCCGGTCACGCTCAAAGCCACCACGCGCACAGCCCCGGCGGGCTACACGCTCAATAAGGCGCAGAACTACATCGAGCACGACGCAGCCGTGGCGCAGTACGGCGTCATCGAGGAGTTTGTGGACTGGCGCGAGATTGCGCCGGTGGAGAACACGCCTAGCGACGTGCGCGCCGCGGCCAACCAGCTATTCGACGAGGCCATGCGCGAACTCACGCGCCGCAGCCAGGGCACGGAGACACCCTATTACGACCTGCAACTGGCGGGCTGTGCCACGCTCTTGCGCCCCATGCAGACGATCCGCACCGTCTACCGCGACACAGTGGCGGGCATCGACATCGACCGCGACCTGAACATCCTAGAGGCCACCTGGGAGGTGGATGAATCGGGCGTGCAGACTACCGGCGTGCGCGTCACGACCGCCGACCGCTGGCCGCAGGGCGAGGCGGGCGCGGTGGCCGACGCGCTCACGCAGGGGCGCATCTACCAGGCATTGCCGCAACTCAACGCCAACGAATATGTGACATCGTTCACCAAGCATGTGGATGCGACCGAGACGGCCACGTTCCGTTTCCGGTTCAGCAAGGCGGTCACGGCTTTGCGCTGGGCATTTTTCGAGTTCCAACTGCTGCCCTTCGAATCGACGGTCAAATCGGTCACGGGCGAGACAGTGACCAGCAGCGCGGGCGGCGCGGCCGTGGGCAGCAGCGCCACGAGCGGGGCGCACACGCACACGGTTACGATTGCCGCCCATGCCCACACCGTGACCGTACCCGCCCATGCCCATTCGGTGACCGTACCCGGCCATTCCCATTCGGTGACCGTGCCATCGCACCAGCACAGCGTGACGATCCCCAGCCACACGCACGGCGTGCCCAACCACCAGCATTTCATCGCGATCACGCTGGGTCAAACGCCCACCTATCCCGTCGGCTACAGCGCAGCAGGGACAGCGGGCGGCCTGGTCAGCGGCGCGCCGGGCAGCACGCACAACTATCCGACCAACGCCAACAGCGGCGCAACTACCTCGAACAGCGGCGGCGGCTCTACGCAGACCAGCAGCAGCGGCGGCGGCACGACCGCCTCCAGCAGCACGGTCAACGAGACCGTCGGCACCAGCGGCCAACAGTCCCAGGTCGTCACGTCCAGCAGCCAACAGGCGCAGACCACGACCACCAGCAGCAGCGGCGGGACGCACACGCACACGGTGACGATCCCCAGCCACACGCACACCGTCACGCCGGTGATCACCGCCGTCTATGGCATCTTCCGCGAGTCGTCTGCCAAGACCTATGACATTGACGAGTTGGAGTATCGCGTCAACTCGGGCGCGTGGTCGCCGCTGAGCGATGCAGAGGACCTGGGCGACGGCTGGCATCGGCTCAACATCACGGCGGCGCTGCAGGACACGGATACGCTGCTGCCGGTCCAGGACAGCAACCGGGTCGAGGTGCGGGCGACGCGCACGGGCGTAGGCATTATCGCCTGGACCTGGACCGACCTGGAGATCTGGTTTGAGACCGCAGGCCCGCACGGGTTATCTGAGGGCGATCATATCATCGTCGAGGGGGCGGCAGCGGGGCAAATTGTAGGCCGGAACGTCAACGGGTCGTATGTCGTGGTGGCCGTGGGCGGCGTGGAGGGGCAAACGTCATTTCAGGTGACCGCGCCGACCAGCTCCCTCGATATATCCCCCGCCGATCAGGGGCACGTGCGCCCTGTCAAAACCGCCACCATCGACGCGCAACTGAGCGTCCATACGACCATCCAGCCTATCTACCAGTGAGGCCGCATGACCATTAGCCTATGCCTTATAGTCAAGAACGAGCAAGAATGCCTGCCGCGCTGCCTGGACGCAGCCGCGGGGCTGTATGACGAACTGGTTATCGTCGATACGGGCAGCACGGACGATACCGTTGCCATCGCTGACCGCTACGGGGCGCGGGTGTTGCACTATGACTGGCAGTATCCCGGCAACAAAGGGGCAGCGCGCATGGTGGGCATTGACGCGGCGACGGGCGACTGGATCGTCGTGCTGGACGCAGACGAGGTGTTGGCTGACCCGCACGGGCTGCGCCATTTCCTGCTGCAGCCGCCCGACGAGAAAATCACGGCGGCCAACGTGCGGTTTGTCAACTACGACCCGGCCACCGGCCAGCCCACGCTCAGTTGGTATCAGGTGCGGGCGTTCCGCCGCGGCCTGTACCGCTACATCCACCGCGAGCACGAACTGCCGCACTGGTGCGGCGACGGCGAGCCGCATGAGGTGGTGCTGGACACCGTGATCGAGCACCGCGTGCCTGTGGGCCGCGAGCCGGGCAAAATGCAGCCGATGTTGGACAGGCTGCGTTTGGACGTAGAGGAACACCCCGGCGATCCGGGGCCGCTCTATTTCCTGCACCGGCAGTATTTGCTTGATGGCCAGTATGACCAGGCGATTGAGTGGGGGCATCGCTACCTGGCGTGCGAGGCGATGGTGGACCCGTGCGAGTGTTACGGCAACCTGGCGACGTGCCATTACCAGCTAGGCGACGGCAATGAGGCGATCCGCTGGCTGCACCGCGCCGCCGCCGAGCAGCCGCACCGCCGTATCTGGTGGATTCGGATGGCGGAGATGTATATGGCCGCCGGTCACTGGAACATCGCCCTGGCGCACCTGCGGCTGGCCGGGGAACTGTGGCCCGTATTCACCTGGCAGCGCGAGCCGGTCGAAGAAGGGGCCGAGCTGCAGGCGCTCATCGACAAGTGCCAGCACAACCTGGCCGCACTACACCATACGCACTAGGAGGACAAGATGGCTGAAAAAACGGGCTTCGAGCGGGTCGAGGCAGATGAAACGGGAGAGGCATAATGGCCGACGTGACCTATAACGACCATCCGGAGGACAACAGCCCGACGGCGAACGACTATATCCCGTACTGGGACGTGGCGGACAGCCAGGCCAAGCGCGCCCTGCGCAGCGCCCTGGTTGGCGCTACACTGACCGGTGGCGGCGCGATTGACACCGGCGGCAACACGCTCACCCTCGCCGGCAATGGCACGCTCGATCTGGGCGGCAACACGCTCACCGTGCCCGCGTCCGGCACAGCGGCACTGCTAGGCACGGCGCAGACGTACACCGCGCGGCCTACGTTTGCCGATCACATCATTACGGGCCGCGTACGCATTGATCCGGGATCCGGCCAGCGCGGTTGGATGGGTGATGTCGTGGGGCCGCAGACTGTAGGCACGACGCCAGTGCCATTCGGTATCAGCACGCGTGCATCCGTTGTATTTGTCTACGGCAAAGGCGCGGGCGCTGTCTATAGCATGGATCTCATATTTTTCCTGTCGTTTGCAGCCGTATCAGTAATCGCCTCGTATGACTGGGGCGCCCCGCCAGCGCGCACGTTTGGGGCCAACGGCAATCAATTGTTGATCTCCCTGGCATCGGGCACAATGGACGTGCAAACCATGACGCTGGGCCTGCTGTTTGATCCAGCCTAGCGCAGCAGCGGCAGGTAGACGGCGGCGCGCTGGACAGGTGGCGGCACGTCGTTGTCGGCTGTGCCCACGGCGAACGTGAAGCCGTTGAAGATAGACGGCCAGGTGCTTTCGGTGACGATCTGCTCGCCGTCTGGTTCGGGTTTCCACAGGTCAACGCGGTTGCCTACGTTGTCCACCATAACCACCAGCCACATCTCCCACTCGCCATAGGCGGAGTACTGCGGCAGCGTCATGGTGGCGCGGTGATGCCCGTCGAGGGCGTCGCCCGCTACGAGCTCGCTCCAGGCCATCCCGTGGGAGTGGAACTCAACCTGAGCGCGCTGCGTCGTGCCGGGCCGACGGAAAAACAGCGCGACGCTCTCGACGCCTGACAGGTCGTCGGTCACATGCACAGTCACGGTGATCGTCGCCGGGCCTTTGGACGTGTCTATCACCTGTGGCTCAAACTGCACGTCCAGCAGGGCGGGCGGTGTCAAATCCTCTTGGGCCAGGGCGATATGTGCGCTGGCGAGCAGCGCTAGGGCGATGATGGCGAAGCCCGTGCGCAGCACGATCAGGGGGATTAGGGGACGCATGGTTTTACTCCTTATGGTTGATTATGCTGCGCATCACCATCGGTAGACCGGCGACAGCAAATGCCAGCGCCACGGTGTTCCAGTGCCGGCGTGGGATCAGGTAGCGCAGGAAGAGCAGGATCAACCCATTTCCTGCCACTACACTGGCCCAGGTATACTCCTTGGCAAAACGACGTCCCAGGTCCGTGTTGAGGCCAAGAGCATAGGTAGTCGCAGCCACGCCCAGGGCCAGCAATGCTGGAGCGAGGTCAGGCTGGAGTTCTTGGCTTTCGCTTTCCATCGTCAATCACCTACACTTTCCAATCCCAGCATACCGTCGATGCCCCACGCCATGAGGGTGGCAGCTCCGCCACTCGCGGTTGACGCAAGCAGCATCTCAATATGCTCGTCTTTATTTCCATCACTATTGGCAATCGCTATCGCTGTCGTACCCACGATAGCAGTTGTGCCGATGAGGTATGCCTCCAGCCGATGCAGTTTGCGCCCAAGCAACTGCTGCCAGGGCATCCAGTGTGCGATCGCAAGAATGAGCGCCGGGACCACGGAGCAGAAAGTAAGCAGAGAATTCTTCTTCATGAATCTAACCTCTTTTGTCCTCTAGAATCCGGCCAGCACTGCCCGATACCGTTCGGCCTGGTCGGGCGTAAAGCCGCTGTTGAGTTGCGCCACGACCAGCCCGGACGGCGATGTAAACGTGTAGGGGCCAGCCATCGCGATCAGGGCCTCAAAATAAGCGTGCAACGCTTGGCAGTGGGTAACCTCGTCACAGACGAAGATCTGCCCGCCCTTGTCGCCCAGCAGCTCGTCAACAAATGTGGCGCGCTCGCGAAAACTGCGGGGCAGCGGCGATCCCTCTTCGATGGCCGGGTTGTACTCGACGTTCGTCAGGCTGATGCCTGCGGCTTCGAAGGCGGCCACGATCTCCTGCGCTGAATAGACACGCGGTGCAGGGGTGTCCGTTGGCGCAGGGGTCTCAGTGGGCGGCGGAGTGTTCGTGAATGTGGGAACTGGGGCCGGGGTGGGCGTTGGGTCCGCTCTGCCGCAGGCGGCGAGCAGTACGGCAAACAGCAGGGCGAAAACGGGGGCGCGGAACATGACAGGCTCCTTCATGGTGCAAGGTGTTTACCGCTAGTATAGCGCCGCGCACAGCAGGCTGCACGCGACATTTGGCTGACATTTGGCTGTTAACAGTCACGAGCGTTGCAGCCGCCGGATACCCTCAATGGCGAGGTAGACAACGGCAGCGGCGATCAGTAACGCGCCGATCAGGCAGCCCTCGATGGTCAGCAGAAGTGATTGTTCGTCATCGTCGTCAAGAAGATAATCGTTTGTGCTGTCAGACATGTGGTTTTCCTGCGGGGTGTGGGACGGATAGATACACCTCCAGTATAGCATAGACCGCCGGTTCAGCCCCGGCGGTTCTCCTGTTGCTGCCCCACTCACCCGCGGGTGGGTGGGGTGTCTCCCAC
>CAYWKV010000039.1:0-20139 GCA_964458835.1 uncultured Gammaproteobacteria bacterium
CCCTGGCCGACCGCGCGCTGTACGCCGCCAAGGCCCACGGCCGCAACCAAGTCTGCGGTTGACTCCAGAAATATCGCCCGCTCATGCCAAGGCTCATGGGCGGGGGGTGAGGAGTGAGGAGTGAGGAGCAAACCCATTATGGCCACGGAAGCACACGGAAGCACACGGAATGTAAAAGCCCAGACATCAAGCCACGCAGCTGCCTCGGGTTTTGCTGATTGAATTCTTCCGTGTATTTCCGTGTGGTTCCGTGGCTAATGGGGTTTTGCCTTTAACTCCTCACCCCCGAATTTCCGGGGACAGACTTAAGTCTGTCCCCTTCGCGACATTGAACCTATCGGCGATTTGGCACTCAAAGATCCCGAGTGCTAGACTCAAACACGCCGAACAGGCAAATCAGGAGGACAGATCGCGATGAGCCAAGTACTGGCCCGCCTCAATCGAGATGTTGCGCTACCGCTGCCCAGCGGCGACCTGTCTGGCTACATCCAGGCGGTCAACGGCGTACCCATGCTGAGTCAGGAGGAGGAGCACGAACTGGCGGTCCGCCTGCAGCAGGGCAATGACCTGGCGGCGGCACGCCGGCTGATCGTCTCGCACCTCCGGTTCGTGGTACACGTCGCGCGCGGCTACAGCGGCTATGGCCTGCCCCTGGGTGATCTGATCCAGGAAGGCAACATCGGCCTGATGAAGGCCGTCAAGCGCTTCGACCCCAACGTCGGCGTGCGCCTGGTGTCGTTCGCGGTGCACTGGATCCGCGCCGAGATCCACGAATTCATCCTGCGCAACTGGCGCATCGTGAAGGTCGCCACCACCAAGGCCCAGCGCAAGCTGTTCTTCAACCTGCGCAGCGCCAAGAAGCGCCTGGGCTGGCTGAGCGGCGAGGAGGTCGAGGCGGTCGCCCGGGACCTGGGCGTCAAGCCGGAGACCGTGCTGGAGATGGAGGCGCGCCTCAGCGGTCAGGACATCGCCTTTGAGAGCCCGGCCGACGATGACGACGACCGGCACTTCGCGCCGGCCGCTTATCTGCAGGACTCGCGCATGGACCCGGCGGCGCAGGTCGAGGCCCAGGACTGGGAGAAGCACGAGCTGCAGGCCCTGCACTCGGCCCTGGACCGGCTCGACGAACGCAGCCGCGACATCGTCCGGGCGCGCTGGCTCAGCGACAGCAAGACGACGCTGCAGGAACTGGCCGACCGCTATCAGGTGTCGGCCGAGCGCATCCGGCAGCTCGAGAACAACGCCATGAAGAAACTGCGATCCAGCCTCGAGGCCTGAGCCCGGCGAGGGTCGCGGCGGGTGCAATAAGACGGCCTCCCTCGGGAGGCCGTCTGCATGTCGGGGATACGGGATCAGCCGGCGATGATGACGGAGAAGAAGCTCAGCCAGGCCAGCACGACCAGGCCAATGATCACGACCATCGGAAAGTTTTCGAAACTGAACATGGTTTATCCGTCCTGAAAATACTCGTTTCGGCCACGGAAGCACACGGAAGGCGCTGAAGTGAAACAGCCTCGCGAAGCCCCGGCCCGGTACCTGGCGGGTGAGGAGGGCTGTCGCGTGACGCGTCTGATCCCGGCAGTGTCGTTCCGTGTAATTCCGTGGCGATTGCGGTTTTGGGTTTATCCTGCCTGATGCTGCGGTGGCACCAAAAATATTAGTGGAATCTTATATTACGGACGGTCGTCCTTCAACCGCTCCGGTCCGTCGGCCTCCTCCGCCGGCGCGGCGTCGCCCCGGCCGGGGATGCGTGGATCGTCGTCGTCCATGAGGATGCGGTGGGCCGGCCCCTCCATGTCCTCGTACTGGCCGCTCTTGACCGCCCACATGAAGGCGGCGACGGCGATCACCATGATCACCACGGCCAGCGGAATCAGCAGATAGAGGATGTCCATCGCACCTCACCCCCGGGCGGCGGCCCGTGCCCCGGGACCTTGCCCGGACGGGCTCCCGGACCGACTCTCGGGCGGCGCCGCGACCTCGCGCAGCCGCAGCGCGTTCACCACCACCAGCAGCGAGCTGGCCGACATGCCGATCGCCGCCATCCAGGGCGCAACCCAGCCCATCGCGGCCAGCGGCACCGCCAGCACATTGTAGAGCAGCGCCCAGCCGTGGTTCTGGCGGATGATGCCGAGCGTGCGGCGTGCGGTCTTCACCGCCGCGGCCAGATGCGGCAGACGCTCCGACAGGAGCACCATGTCCGCGGCCGTCGCCGCCAGCTGCGTACCACTGCCCATGGCGACCGACACCTGTGCGGCCGCCAGCACCGGCGCATCGTTCACCCCGTCACCGATCATGGCGACGATGGCCCCCTGCGACTGCAAGGCCTGCAACCGCGCCAGCTTGTCGGCCGGCTTCAGGCGCGATGCCGCGACCGTGATGCCGAGCGTGTCGGCGACCTGCCGCACCGGACGCGCACCGTCGCCGCTCAGCAGCTGCACCTCGATCCCCAGGCGCCGCAGTTCGGCAACCGCCTCGGCGGCCCCCGCACGCAGCGTGTCCTCGAACACGAAGCCCGCCAGCAGGCCGCGCGGATCGGCGAGATAGACCACGGTGCCGGCGGCATCGTGCAGTGCGTCCGGCAGTTCCGGCGCGCGACCGCCCAGACCGAGCGCGAATTCACGGGTGCCGATGCGATAGGTCGTGCCCTGGATGTGGCCTTCGACGCCCTCGCCGGGGACGGCGCGCTGGTCGCTCGCTGCCAGCCCGCCGGCCGCGCCAGCCGTGACCAGGGCCCGCGCCAGCGGGTGCTCGGAACCCTGTTCCAGCGCCACCGCCAGCGCCTGGCAACGGTCGCGCGTGAGCGCGCCCAGCCGCACCACCTGGGTCAGGTGCAGGCGGCCCTCGGTCAGGGTGCCGGTCTTGTCGAAGACCATGTGCGTGACCCGCGCCAGCGTCTCCAGGGCATGGCTGCGGGTGGTCAACACGCCCAGCCGCGTCAGGGCGCCGGTCGCGGCAGTCAGCGCCACGGGCGTGGCCAGCGACAGCGCACAGGGGCAGGTGACCACCAGCACCGACAGGGTGATGGCGAAGGCGCGCGCCGGATCGACCTGCCACCAGTACCAGGCGACTGCGCCGGCGAGCAGCAGCAGGCCGAGCGTGAACCAGGCCGCGACGCGGTCGGCGACCTGCGCGACGTGCGGCTTCTCGGACTGGGCGCGGTCGAGCAGCCGCACGATGGACGACAGCACGGTGTCGGCACCGACCTTGTCGACGCGCATCACCAGGGGGCTCTCGGCGTTGACCGTGCCGCCGATCAGGGCATCGCCGGCGCGACGCGCCTGCGGCAGGCTCTCGCCGGTAAGCAGCGCCTCGTCCACTGAGCTGACGCCCTCCAGCACCGTGCCGTCGGCAGGCACCGTCTCGCCCGGCCGGATGCGCACCCGGTCGCCCGGCACCAGTTCCGCGACCGCGACCACCTCGTCACCCTGCTCGCCGATGCGCGTCGCCGTCGCCGGCAGCAGACGCACCAGCTCCTCCGCCGCCTGCCCCGCGCGGTGGCGCGCGATCATCTCCAGGTAGCGCCCCGTCAGCAGGAAGAAGGTGAACATGGTCACCGAGTCGAAATAGACCTCGCCGGCGTCGATCACCGTGTGCCAGACACTGGCCGCGAACGCGCCGCCGATGGCGAGCGACACCGGCACATCCATGCCCAGCCGGCGCAGCCGCAGATCGCGCCAGGCGCTCTGGAAGAACGGCCGTGCGGAATACAGCAGCACGGGCAGCGCGATCACCAGGCTCACCCAGCGCAGAAAGCGCGCCAGACCCGCATCGATGCCCTGGTACTCGCCGGCGTACAGCGCCACCGCCAGCATCATCACCTGCATCATGCCGAGCCCGGCGACGGCGATACGGCGCAGCGCCTGCCGGCGTTCGCGCTTGAACACCTCCTCCTGCCGGCCGGGATCGAAGGGGTGCGCGATATAGCCGATGGCGGCGATGGCGCGCAGGATGCCGCTCAGGTGGATACGGCTGTCGTCCCATTTCACCCGTGCGCGGTGGGTGGTGTAGTTGACGTTGAACTCCACGACACCCGGCAGCCGGCCGATGTGCCGCTCGTTCAGCCACACGCACGCCGCGCAGACGATGCCTTCGAGGATCAGCGATGCCTCGCGCAGATCGTGCGGATCGACGTGGACGAAGGCCTGCTGGATCTCCTGGCGGTCGTAGAGCTCGAGCTGGCGCAGCGCCTCGGGCACCAGCTCCTGCGCCGTGCGCGAGGGTGCGGTACGGTAACGGTAATAATCGCCCAGGCCGGCGGCGACGATGCTCTCCGCCACGGCCTGGCAGCCGGGGCAGCACATCGCGCGCGGTTGACCGTCGATGGCCACCCGGTAACGGCTGCCGGCGGGCACCGGCAGGCCACAGTGGAAGCAGCCGGTGTCGGTGGCCGCGGCGGTCGGCGCGGGCGCGGTGCTGGCGAGTTCGGGCTGCGTGCTGTTCATGCGGAGATAGTATCAGGGCGGAACACCGCAGGCGCGGCGCCCGCCGGTCAGTCGCCGACGGAGGTCGTGCCGCGGACCTGATGGAGCTCCTCGCCGCGGCGGATCTCCAAGGCGAGTTCCCAGACGCCCGGCACGGGCAGGGAGAATTCGCCCTGATACCGCCCCGGCGCGACCTCGACCAGTACGAACCGTTGATCCAGGCGCGTATCCGACGGGCGCAGGAAGGCACCGGCGACCTCGGCTCCCGCCACCGGCCGCCCGTCGCGATCGGCGACCATGACCTGGAAGAGGCTGGGATGGCCGGCACGGGCCTCGTCCAACCAGCCCTTGCGCACCGCCCAGCCGCGCGCCTGCTGGCGTTCGACCTGTTCGAGGTAGGCGTTGTACAGCGCCTCCTTCTTCTGGAAATCGTTCGGCACCACACCGGGAAAGGCGGAGCTGATGCCGCGCTGATCCGCCGTCGGCGGCAGCAGGGCGCGCGCCAGCGGCTCCGGCAGCCCCTGGGTCGCCACCACCACCAGCACGCCGTTGAACAGTACCAGCACGACGAAGAAGGCGATGATGATGGTCGGCGCCCAGTGGAATCCCGCCGTCTCACCCGCGGCGCGATAGCCCATCACCAGTCCGAGCGCATAGGCGACCAGCAGGTAGACCGCGAGATGCAGAGCCAGCACGTCCGCGCCCGGCCACGCGAGGATCGCGTAGGGCACGTACAGCGCCACCGACGCCAGCGCCACGATCAGCGCGGCGGGCTTGGCTGCCATGCGGAATGCCTTGTGCAGCAGCAGAAACAGCAGCAGCTGCGCAACGATCCCGATGGGCAGTGTGAGCAGCACCTGCATGGCTCAGCGCGGACCCGCGAGATGGAAGTTGGCCGGCTGCTCGAGCACGGGGATGCCGGAATCGGCCTGCGGGCGCACGCTGAAACGGAATTCGCGCGAGCGGGCGTCACCGCCGTGCGGCATGACGCGCACACGCGCCAGCAGGCGCATGCTCTGTTCGGGCTGCAGCGTCAGATGGCCCGGATCCACCTGCCCCATGTCCAGCTCGGCGCCGGGCAGGCCGGCGATCTCCAGCGCGAAGGGCACGGCCCGGTCGGTCTTGTTGTTGAGCTTGATCTCATAGCTGTTCTGGACGCGCCCGTCGGACAGTTGCACGAACAGCGGCTGGCGCACCTGGGCGACAGTGAAGTCCAGCGGGATCGCGCCGATGATGCTGGCCGCCAGCGCCGCGATGGCCGCCACCAGCGCCATGCCGTAACCGACGTTCTTGGCAGTGAGCAGGCGGGTCTTCTCGCCGTGCTGGGCCCGCTCGGACGTGTACTTGATCAGCCCGCGCGGCCAGCCCAGCGAATCCATGATGGTGTCGCAGGCATCGATGCACAGCGCACAGGAAATGCACTGGTACTGCAGGCCGTTGCGGATATCGATGCCGGTCGGGCACACCTGCACGCAATAGCCGCAGTCGATGCAGTCGCCCGCGCCTTCCACTTGGCGTTCCTCGCGCGACTTGAAGCCGCGCACGATCTTGTGCCGCCCATTTCCGCCCTCACCGCGCTTTTCGTCGTAGGCGACGATCAGCGTGCTGCGATCGAACATCGCACCCTGGAAACGCGAGTATGGACACATGTAGGTGCAGACCTGCTCGCGCGCCAGCCCGGCCATCACGTAGGTGGTGAGGGTGATGAACAGCGTGGTCGCGTAGGCCGGAAAGGGCGCGGTGCCGGTGAAGAAGGCGCGGAACAGCTCCGGTGCATTGCCCCAGTAGAGGGTGAAGGTGAAACCGGTCCAGAAGCCCACGCCCAGCCAAAGGAAATGCGTCAGTGTCTTCTTGGCGAGCTTTTCGGCGTTCCAGGGCTGCTTGTCGAGGCGGATGCGCGCGGGCCGCTCGCCCTGCACCAGACGCTCGATCAGCAGAAAGATGTCCGTCCACAGGGTCTGGAAACAGAAATAGCCGCAGAATACGCGGCCGGCGATGCCGGTCACGAAGAACAGCAACAGGGCGGCGATCACCAGGAGGCCGGCAAGCCAGAAGATGTCCTGCGCGTGGACGACCAGGTCGAAAAGGTAGAAGCGGCGCGCCTCGATGTCGAAGGACACCGCCTGGGGTACGCCGACGGTACGCTCCCAGCGCACCCAGGGAAGCAGGAAGTACACACCGTAGGCCAGGGCGAGGATGCCCCACTTGAGCGCGCGGAAGCGACCGTGCACCGACCGCGGATAGATCGGGATGCGTGCCTGGTAGAGTTCGTGTGCAGTACCGCCGGTCATGACTCGATATGGCTAGCGGGGCCGGGCGCCGGGCATTGCGGCGGGGGCCGTTCGGCCCCGCGCCGTGCCCGAAAGACTACCCGGCACCCATTCACTGCCCTCCGCCGAGTTCGTGCACGTAGACGGTGAGCAGCTTGATCTGATTGGCGTCCAGGCGGCCCTGCCAGGCAGGCATGACCCGGTTCACGCCATTGCGCACGACGCCCTTGACCGCGGCGATCTTGCCGTCGAGGCCCGCCTGGCCCGGCACGTCGGCAACGGTCCAGATGTTGTCGGTCAGGTTCGCCGCGCCCTGGCTCTTCAGGCCCGTGCCTTCGGCGGTGTGGCAGTAGTAGCAGCCGCCGGCATCGGAGGTGAACAGTTGCTTGCCGCGCAGCAGCTTGTCGGCGGCGACGTCATGGCCCGACAGGCTCAGCACGAAATGGGCGACGTCATCGAGTTGCTCTTCATTGAAGGTGCGCGCGAACGCGGGCATGTAGCCGACGCGGCCCTCGGCCAGCGTGGCCTGGATGTCCTCCACCGTGCCACCCCACAGCCAGTCATCATCGGCCAGATTGGGGAACAGGCCCATCACGCCGGTGCCGCCGCTGCCGTGGCAGGCGGCGCAGTTGTCGCCGAACAGTCCCTTGGTGACGGAACGCACGAAGGCCATCATGTCGGGATCGGCGAGGATCTGATCGTAGCCGGCCGCCGCGACCTTCTCCATATATTCCTTGCTGCGCAAGGCCTCCTTGCCTTCCTGCATGTCCTTGGCCAGGCGTGAGCGCGTGTTCCAGTGCGTGGTACGGTCTTCGCCGTCCACCGTGAAGGTGATGGTATTCAGCACGCCCTTCGTATAGGTGCCGCCGACCGGCCAGGCGGGGTAGATGATCCAGTAGACGACTGCAAACACCACGGTGGCGTAGAAGCCCCACAGCCACCAGCGCGGCAGCGGGTTGTTGAATTCCTGGATATCGCCGTCCCAGGCATGGCCCGTGGTCTGAACCGCTCCGTGCTGCTTTGCCTTTGCTTCGCTCATTGCTCGTCTACCTTGCGTTTACCCGCCGACTCCGCCTCGCCCTGTCCGGACGTCTCGTCGTCAGCGAACGGAATGTATTTGTACGACTCCAGCCGCTCGCGGCGCTTCTTGCCGGTCAGCACGTAGAGCAGGATGGCGCAGAAGGTCACGAAGAAGATCAGCAGCGCAACGATCTTGCTGTTCTCCAACCGGCCGATCCATTGCAGCAGCTCCGACATGAATCCCTACCGCTCCGTACCCCGCGCCATGCCCGACAGGCCTCAGCGGAAGCCCGCGAAGTAACCTTCGTCGTACTTGCTGAAGTCCACCATCGTGCCGAGCACCTGCAGATAGGCCACCAGCGCGTCCATCTCGGTGAGGCGGCTCTGGTCGCCGTCGTAGTTGCCCGCCTGCGCCTGCTGCACCAGGTTGCGCTCGGCGCGTAGGATGTTCAGGCGGTCGGCGACCGGCTGGCCGAACTTGGCGACGTTGGCATCATATTCCGCCTCCGTCTCCGAATACGGCACGCCGGCGGCCTTGAGGGCGCGCATGCGGTCGGCGACGTCGGCATAGTGCAGCGGCTCCATCAGCCAGGGGTAGCCCGGCATGATGGACTCCGGCACGACCTCGCGCGGATCGATCAGGTGCGCGACGTGCCACTCGTTGGAGTACTTGTTGCCGACGCGCGCCAGATCGGGCCCGGTACGCTTGGAGCCCCACTGGAAGGGATGGTCGTACTGGCTCTCGGCCGCCAGCGAATAGTGGCCGTAGCGCAGCATCTCGTCGCGGAACGGACGGATCATCTGCGAATGGCACAGGTAGCAGCCTTCGCGCTGGTAGATGTCCCGGCCGCGCAGTTCCAGCGGGGTGTAGGGACGCACGCCGTCCACTTCCTCGATGGTACTGTCGATGTAGAACAGCGGAACGATCTCGACCAGGCCGCCAATTGAAATCACCACCATGGTCAGCGCGATCAGCAGACCGGAGTTGGTTTCGATGCTTTCGTGCTTGAATTTCACGTCTGGTTCTCCTCGCGCTTACGCCTGGGCCATCTTGGTCGCCAGCTTGGCCTCGATCGCGGCAGTTTCCTGCTTGGCCTGGCGGACGGTCATGGCGATGTTGTAGGCCATCACCAGCACACCGGAGACGAAGAAGGCACCGCCCAGCGCACGCACGACATAGGGCTTGTGCAGGAAGCTCACGGTCTCGATGAAGGTGTAGGCCAGCGAGCCGAAGTCGTCGAAGGCGCGCAGCAGCAGGCCCTGACCGATGCCGGCGACCCACATGGCGGTGATGTAGAGCACGATACCGATGGTGGCGAGGAAGAAGTGCACGTACACCAGGCGCACGCTGTACAGCTTGGTATCGTACAGGCGCGGAATCATGTGGTAGAAGGAGCCAAAGGTCACCAGCGCCACCCAGCCCAGCGCACCGGAGTGCACGTGGCCGACGGTCCAGTCGGTGTAGTGCGACAGGGCGTTCACGCTCTTCAGGGACATCAGCGGCCCTTCGAAGGTCGACATGCCGTAGAACGACAGCGAGGTGATCAGGAACAGCATGATCGGGTCGGTGCGCAGTTTGTTCCAGGCGCCCGACAGGGTCATGATGCCGTTGATCATGCCGCCCCAGGACGGCAGCAGCAGCATGATGGAGAAGGTCGCGGCCAGGGTGGAGGTCCAGTCGGGCAGTGCCGTCCAGTGCAGATGGTGCGCGCCCACCCACATGTACAGGAAGATCAACGCCCAGAAATGGATGATCGACAGCCGGTAGGAGTACACCGGGCGACCGGCCTGCTTGGGCACGAAGTAGTACATCATGCCGAGGAAGGCCGCGGTCAGGAAGAAGCCGACGGCGTTGTGGCCGTACCACCACTGGGTCATGGCGTCCTGCACGCCCGAGAACAGCGAGTACGACTTCAGGCTGAACAGGCCGACCGGCACGGCCAGGTTGTTGAAGATGTGCAGAATGGCCGTCGCCAGGATGAAGGCCATGTAGAACCAGTTGGCGACGTAGATATGCGGCTGGGACCGGCGGCGCAGGGTCTGGGCATAGATCCAGAAGTAGCAGACCCACACGGCCGTGATGAGCAGATCGATCGGCCACTCGAACTCGGCGTATTCCCTGGACTGCGTATAGCCCAGCAGGTAGCTGATGGCGCCCAGGGCGATGGCGGCCTGCCAGCCCCAGAACGTGAAGTTGGACAGTGCGTCGCTGAAAAGGCGGGCCTGGCAGGTGCGCTGTACCACGTAGTAGGAGGTGGCGAAGAGGGCGCTGCCGCCGAAGCCGAAGAGCACCAGCGTGGTGTGCACCGGTCGCAGGCGTCCGAAGGTGATCTCCGGAATCCCCATGTTCAGCAGGGGATAGGCCAGTTCGAGGGCGGCGTACAGGCCTACCGCCATGCCCAGCACACCCCATACCAGCGCCATGATGGCGAACTTGCGGATCACCGCATAGTTGTACTGCTGCTGCGTACCAGCGACTGCACCGTGAGCCATTGCTAAGCCTCGCTCTTGCTTTGGAGTTCCGGTGCGCAGGGCTTCGGGCACCGAATAAAAAATATCAGTAGATTCTAATGTGACCCGCCGTCCTACGCAAACTTGTTGCGAGAATAAGGGTCTAACGGCGCCGCTGCCGGGCGGTGGCCGCCAGTTAAGCGCCTCAAGAAAAACGGAAACCTGGGTGTAGACGGCTGGGGGGGCCGGTTATTACCGGCCACTGTCGGGGTGGCCGGGAGCCTGGCGGTGGGTGGGGCTAGGCGAACAGCCGGACGATGCCGTCCAGGTGATGATCGACGAGCAGCAGGGCGAAGATGCCCATGAGATAGACAATGGAATAGCCGAAGGTCGGCATGGCCGCCGCGTCGCTGCGCATCAGCCGCAGCGCATGCCGCAGAAAGCCGGCGCCGAGCACCAGCGCACCGCCCAGGTAGAAGGACCCGCTCATGTGGGTGGCGTAGGGCATGACGCTGACCGGCACCAGCAGGATGGTATAGAGCAGGACCTGCAGGCGGGTGAAATCGGTGCCGTGCGTCACCGGCAGCATGGGGATGTCGACCGCCGCGTATTCGCTGCGGCGATGGATCGCCAGCGCCCAGAAGTGCGGCGGCGTCCAGACGAAGACGATCAGGAACAGCAGCAGCGCGTGGGGATCGACCTGCCCGGTGACCGCGACCCAGCCGAGCACCGGCGGCGCCGCGCCGGCCGCCCCGCCGATGACGATGTTCTGCGGCGTGGCACGCTTCAGATACATGGTGTAGATCACCGCGTAGCCGATCAGCGCCAGGAACGTCAGCACCGCGGTCAGTGCGTTCACGAAGGCGACCAGCAGGAACATGCCCAGCGCACCCAGCGAGAGCGCGAACCACAGGCAGTTCCAGGGATTCACGTGCCCGGTCGGCAACGGCCGGTTGCGGGTGCGGGCCATGCGCGCATCGATGCGGTGATCGACCAGGTGATTGATTGCCGCCGCCGAGGCCGCCGCCAGCCCGATGCCCAGGGTACCGAAGATCAGCGGCTGCAGCGGCACCATGCCCGGCGCCGCCATGAACATGCCGACCACTGCCGTGAAGACGATGAGCGCGACGACCTTAAGCTTGCACAGGCCGGCATAGTCGCGCCATGCCAGGCCGTGGCCCATCGGCACCGCCGCATCGATGTGTTCCGCCATTTCCTCACCTCGCCCCGTCGTCATTCAACCCGCCGCGCCCCGTCAACCGACGTAGGAGATGCGCAGCAGCCGCTCCAGGTCCTTCACCATGCCGCGCGCATCGGCACCGGCATCGTATTCCATCATCAGATTGCCCAGGGGATCGATCAGATAGACCCGACCCGGCGCCGGAATCTCGCTGACGGCGCCCGCCGACACCGGCTGCGCCACCATCAGGCCCGGATAATGCTGCCGCACCTCGGCGATCCAGGCCGGCGCCACCGGCGCATCCAGCACGATCAGGCGCTGCACGCGATCGATGTTCTTGCCCTGTGCGAGCCGTACCTGGCGCAGCACATACAACACCTGGTGACAGTCCGCGCCGCATTCGGCCGCGATGCGATAGGCCAGCGTCCATTTGCCGCCCAGCCAGGCCGCGCCCACGGGCCCGCCCTCGGGGTCCTGCCAGCCGGCCAGCCGGACCGGGATGACCGGCTCCACCAGGCGCCCATGATTGGTGGTTGCGCGCGGCGCCCAGTCGCTGGCGAAATTCATCACCCAGGCCAGCGCCAGCGGCAGGACGAACACCGCGAACACCGCGACCAGAATCAAACGCGATCTGCGAACCCGTGCCGCACTTGCGGCCTCCATCTCCATCACTCCCCCGTTCATCCCGCGTCCCGCTCCCCTTGTCCGTCAGCGCGTTCGATATTGACCCACAGATAGAGCACCACCAGCACCAGCGCCAGGGCGAACCATTGCACCGCATAACCGACGTGCCGCTCGGGCCCGAAAACCACCGGATGCCAGTCGCGCACGAAACCGGCGGGGTGCTCCGGATCGAGCAGCAGCACCGCCGGCAGCAGCGGCCTACCCAGCTGCTCGGCCTGCAGCGGCAGGCGCACCCGCTGCAGCACCTTCGGCCAGCCCGGATCGCGATCCTCTCCCTCGCCGAGCGCGAATACCCGCTCGGGCGGGAAATCGATCAATCCCTCGATCGTCACCGGCACGCCGGTATCCGGCACCGGCAGCGCCGGCAGATCCTCGCGCGTCGCGCCCTGCGGCACCCAGCCACGGTTCACCAGGATGGCGCGTCCGGACCGCGCCAGCTGCAGCGGCGTCAGCACGAAATACCCGACCCGCCCCTGATGGACGCGGTTATCGAGCAGGAACTGGTGCTTGGCATCGAAGCGACCCTCCACCTGCGCGCGCCGGAAGCGCCAGTCCGGCCCGAACCGAAAATCCTGGTCCAGCCGCACCGGCGCGTCCACCGGGCGGCCGTCGTAGGCAGTGAGCAGTTCGCGTTTCTGTTCGGCGCGGCTCAGCTGCCAGGCGCCCAGCGAAATCAGCAGCACCAGCAGCAGGAGCATCGCGACGGTGGGCCACAGGGCCGGGCGGAACACCACACCTCCAATGCGCACCACCACCTCGCCGCTCCCCGTCCGCTCCGCTATACTTACGCCCCGCCCTCAGCCGCAGACGCCCGCATGTTGCCGAAACTGTTCGTCTTGCTGATGCTCGTCGCCATCCTCGGCAGCCTGGCCAGCGGCCTGATCTTTCTGATCAAGGACAACGGCCAGAGCACCCGCACCGCCAAGGCACTGACCTGGCGTATCGGTCTGTCGGTGTTCCTGTTCCTGGTGCTGATGCTCGGCATCTACACCGGCATCATCCAGCCACACGGAATCTAGGGGCGCCAGCACCCCGCGTCAGACCAGATAGACGAAGATAAACAGGCCCAGCCAGACCACGTCCACGAAGTGCCAGTACCACGCCACCGCCTCGAAGCCGAAGTGGTTCTGAGGCGTGAAGTGCCCCTTCACACAGCGCAGCATGATGACCGTCAGCATGATCGCGCCCACCGTCACATGGAAGCCGTGGAAGCCGGTCAGCATGAAGAACGTCGACCCGTAGATGCCCGATTCCAGCGTCAGGTTGTGGTGCTCGCTGTAGGCTTCGCCGTATTCGTAGATCTGGAAGCCGAGGAAGGTCACGCCCAGCGCGATGGTCGCCAGCATCCACAGCACCAGCGGGCCGCGGCTGCCCTTCTTCAGCGCCCAGTGCGCGAAAGTGATGGTCACGCCTGAGGACAGCAGCAGCAGGGTGTTCAGCGCCGGAACCTTCCAGGGATCGAGCACGCTGAATTCTCCGCCCACGTTGGCCGGGCCGTTGGTCGGCCAGGTTGCCTCGAAACCGCTCCACAGCAGCTCGTTGGTGCCCGGGTCGCCGCCGCCGATCCACGGCACCGAATACATGCGCGCGTAAAACAGCGCACCGAAGAAGGCTGCGAAGAACATCACCTCCGAGAAGATGAACCAGCTCATCCCCCAGCGGAACGACTTGTCGACCTGGCTGTTGTACATGTGCGCTTCGCTTTCGCGAATGACCGTGCCAAACCAGCCGAACAGCATGAACACGATGATCGCCGCACCGGCCAGAAGCACGGTCATGCCGAGCCCCGCACCGTTGAGATAGGACGCGAAACCCACCACCATGGTCGTCAGGCCGACCGAACCCACCAGCGGCCAGTGGCTGCCGTGGGGGACATAATAGCCACCATGCGCTTCACTCATGCCTCAGTCCTCTCGTTGATTGTTTTTGAAGTATCGCATCCCGATCTGTGCTAATTCGTGGTGACGCCGGCATCCAGGCGCTCGAGCCGGGCCTGCGCGGGCGCCGCCGCGCCTGAATCGAAAAAGGTGTACGACAGAGTCACCACCTCGTATTTCCCGGGCAGGTCGGGATCGAGCACGAAGCGCACCGGCATCCAGCGCCCCTCGCCCGCTTCGAAGCGCTGCTCCGTGAAGCAGAAGCACTCGGTCTTCTGGAAATGCCGGGCCGCGAGCGGAGGCGCGACGCTCGGCACGGCGTGGCCGATCATGGGGCCGTCGGTACGGTTGCGGGCATAGAAACGCGTGGTGTAGGCCTGCCCCGGATGCACCTCCATGCGCGCCACCTCGGGGCGGAACTCCCAGGGCAGGTTCTCGTTGCGGTTGGCGATGAATTCCACGGTCACGGTGCGATCGGCGTCCACCGCATAGGCCCGCCCCTCGGCCGCGGTCGACGACGTCCGCCCGCCCAGCCCGGTGATCTCGCAGAAGACGTCGTAAAACGGCACCATCGCGAAACCGAAGCCGAACATCCCCAGCGTCACCAGCAACAATCGCCGCGTGGTGCGCTTGACGCCGTCATCCGGCCCACTGCTCACAGCCGGCCTCCGGCCGTCGTCCAGATGAACAGCACGAGGATCCCCAGCGCGACCGCCGCGAGGATCAGGGCCAGGCGCACATTGGCCCGTCGCAGATTGGGATCCTGATCCATCGTCATGCCTCCATTCCCGCTTCCGTTCATCGCCGGGCGGGCCCCATTGCGCCGCCGTGCTCCCGGTCAACCCAGGCCTATTTCACGTCCGGCGCGGTCGTGAAGCTGTGGTAGGGCGGCGGGGACGACAGCGTCCACTCCAGCCCTTCCGCACCCTCCCACACCCGGTCGGTCGCTCTCACACCACCGCGGATCGCCTGTATGACAATGTAGACGAACAGCAGCTGCGTGAGGCCGAAGGCGAAGCCGCCCAGCGAGGAGATCATGTTGAACTCCGCGAACTGGATGGAATAGTCCGGGATGCGGCGCGGCATGCCGGCCAGACCCAGGAAGTGCTGCGGGAAGAACAGCACGTTCACGAAGATGGTCGACAGCCAGAAATGCCACTTGCCGAGCGTCTCGTTGTACATGTGGCCGGTCCACTTCGGCAGCCAGTAATAGGCCGCCGCCATGATCGCGAACACGGCACCGGTCACCAGCACGTAGTGGAAATGCGCCACCACGAAATACGTGTCGTGGTACTGGAAGTCCACCGGCGTGATGGCGAGCATCAGGCCGGAAAAGCCGCCGATGGTGAACATGACCACGAAACCGAGCGCGAACAGCATCGGCGTCTCGAAGGTCATCGAGCCTCTCCACATGGTCGACACCCAGTTGAACACCTTCACGCCGGTCGGCACCGCGATCAGCATGGTGGCGTACATGAAGAACAGCTCACCGGCCAGCGGCATGCCGACGGTGAACATGTGATGCGCCCACACGATGAAGGACAGGAACGCGATCGACGCGGTCGCGTACACCATCGAGCTGTAGCCGAACAGTGGCTTGCGCGCGAAGGTCGGGATGATCTGCGACACGATGCCGAAGGCCGGCAGAATCATGATGTAGACCTCGGGGTGCCCGAAGAACCAGAAGATGTGCTGGTACATCACCGGGTCGCCGCCGCCCGCCGCGGAGAAGAAACTGGTGCCGAAGAAGCGATCGGTCAGGAGCATCGTCACCGCGCCCGCCAGCACCGGCATCACCGCAATCAGCAGGTACGCCGTGATCAACCAGGTCCAGGCGAACATGGGCATCTTCATGAGCGTCATGCCCGGTGCGCGCATGTTCAGGATGGTAACCACCACGTTGATCGCGCCCATGACCGACGAGATGCCCATCAGGTGGACAGCGAAGATGACGAAGGGGAAGGCGTCGCCGGTCTGCAGCATCAGCGGCGGGTACATGGTCCAGCCACCGGCTGGGGCGCCGCCCTCCATGAACAGGGTCGACAGCAGAATCGCGAAAGCGAACGGCAGGATCCAGAACGACCAGTTGTTCATGCGTGGCAGGGCCATGTCGGGCCCGCCGATCATCATGGGGATGAGCCAGTTGGCCAGGCCCACGAAGCCCGGCATGACCGCACCGAAGATCATGATCAGTGCGTGCATGGTGGTCATGGAATTGAAGAACATCGGCTCGACCACCTGCAGGCCGGGCTGGAACAGCTCGGCGCGGATCACCATCGCCATGGTGCCGCCGACGAAGAACATCAGCAGCGAGAACAGCAGATACAGCGTTCCGATGTCCTTGTGGTTGGTCGTGAACAGCCAGCGGGACAGGCCCTTGGCCGGCCCGTGATCGTGCGCCTCGTGTGCAGCTGCAGTGCTCATGGATTTTTTCTCCTCCTCGAAAACCGTTACCGGGCAGCCTTGACGTCGGCCGGTTGGACGACGTCGCCTGTGTCGTTGCCCCAGGCGTTGCGCTCGTAGGTGATCACGGCGGCGAGATCTGCGTCGTTCAGTTGGGCGCCGAAAGCGGCCATCGCCGTGCCGCTCTTGCCGTTCAGGACGATATCGAGGTGCCCTGCCACCGGACCGGTGGCGATGGCGCCGCCCTTGAGGGCGGGGAAGGCACCGGGAATGCCTTCGCCATTCGCCTGATGGCAGGCCGCGCAAGTGGTCGCATAGACCTTTTCGCCGCGCGCCATCAGTTCGTCCTTGGAGAATTCACGCTCCGAGTCGGCGGCCGCCGCTGCGGATGCCTGCTTCTGTCCGGCCAGCCATTGGTCATACTCGGCCTGCTCCTTGGCGACCACGACGATGGGCATGAAACCATGGTCCTTGCCACAGAGTTCCGCGCACTGGCCACGATAGGTTCCGGGCGTGTCCGCCGTGAACCATATTTCGTTGACGAAGCCGGGGATGGCATCCTTTTTCATGCCGAGCTCCGGCACCCACCAGGCGTGGATGACGTCGTTCGACGTGATGAGCAGGCGCACCTTCTTGTGCGCCGGTACGATCACGGGATTGTCGACTTCGAGCAGATAATTCGGGTTCTTGTCGGCGCGATCGTAGATCTCATCCTTGGGCGTCGACAGCGTGCTGAAGAAGCTCACGCCCTCATCCAGATAATCGTACTGCCATTTCCACTGGTAGCCCGTCACCTTGATGCTGACGTCGGAGTTGCGGGTGTCCTCCATGGCGATCAGCGTCTTGGTGGCGGGAATCGCCATGCCGATCAGGATCAGAAAGGGGACGATGGTCCAGAGGATCTCGACCGTGGTGCTTTCGTGGAACTTGGCGGCGACCGCGCCCCTGCTCTTGCGGTGCCTGATGATGGAGTAGAACATCGCACCGAACACCACGATGCCGATGATGACGCACACCCAGAGGATCAGCATATGCAGGTCGAAGACCTCGCGGCTGATCGGCGTAACCCCCGGCCGGAGATTCAAATCGTAGGCCGCACCCGCCAGCCCCGCCACCGACATGAGGCCGAGCCCCGCCAGCGCCCGAGGGATCCTCAGTTTCGTTCTCGCAGACATGCCCTTCTCTCTCCTTTGGTCGAATTTCAATTTTTGTTTTCGAACATTCGTCGAGTCGGGCCGCCCCTCAAACACTAACAGGCGGCGGACAGTGGAATCGGCGATCGGGTAATTCGGCGGCTCCGGCATCGGTGGCCGTGGCGGGCCGCATGTGCGGTGGTGCGGGCGCGGACGGGGAGGCGTCGCGGCAGCCCGCGGGCACGCGCCAGCGCGCGCGCTCCGCCGGGAGCCCGAGTGAAATCGATGAAAGACGGGTAGATCACCATGTCACGGAACACCGCTGCCGCTCCGCGCCGGGACAGAAAACCGCTCGGTCGGAGAACCACGCCACATGCCGCTGCTTCAGGTTCTGCTGCTGCACCCCTTACCCCTTCTGGTCCGCAGCCAATCGTTATTTATTGTGAAAATTCGATTGCTGAAGGATCCTACCCGATACACCTTTAAGGCGCAAGCATATATCAAGTTTCAGCCATAAACACCCATTACAACAAGACCTTGCAAAAGGTATATATAATATATAAGAACATAATAATATTCGGCTTTACTCGAGAAAGGTGCTGAAATAAGGCGGTTTTTCGATGTGCCCGGCGCAAGACCGGCGGTTCGGCAATCAGAGGAGAGATATAGCTGATTTAACTGATTTTATCGATTTTACTTCCGCAAACTTACCGAGCCTGCGTGGGGGCTGAGCGGCCTCGCCCGCTACGGTCGCAGCCGGCGGAATCAGTCCGTGACCGGCAGCCGGAAGCGATCCGCGAGATCCCGGGGTGCGGCCGTGACGTCCCAAGGCAGTTGCGCCAGCAACGGCGCATCCAGACGCACCTGCAGGGCCTCGATATTGGCGGGTGCATCGGCGAACGCCGGATCGATCAGATTCGCCACCCAGCCCGCCAGCGATGATCCGCGCGCACGGATCGCCGCCGCGGTCAGCAGGGCATGGTTGAGGCAACCCAGTCGCAGGCCCACGACCAGAACCACCGGCAGGCCCAGCACGGCGGCGAGGTCCGCCACGGTCTCGTGTGGGTTGAGCGGCACCAGCCAGCCGCCCACGCCCTCCACCACCGCCCACTCCGGGCGTGCCGATGCGATGTCGTCACGGATGCGGCGGATATCGATGACCACGCCGTCCCGCGCCGCGGCCAGATGCGGCGCGATGGGTGGGGCGAACGCGTAGGGATTGACCAGCGCATAGGGCAGTGCGCGGGTGCCCGCAGCCTGCAAGGCCAGGGCGTCGGGGTTGCGCAACCCGTCCACAGTCGCGTCGCAGCCGCTCGCCACCGGCTTGAAACCCAGGGCCGGCTTTCCCTGCTGCCGCAGCGCGTGCAGGATGGCCACGGCGACGCGCGTCTTGCCGATGCCGGTGTCCGTTCCGGTGATGAAATAGCCCCGCATCCCCCCCCCTACCCCGAACCCCGCGCGGGCACCGCCGCCGTCAGGGCCGCGACGCCCCGCCGCGGCCACGGAGCGCTGCGATCGGCACCCGCACGCCGTCCTCGGTGCGGTGCTGCGCCGCCGGTTCCGGCGCCCAGGCATGGCCGTAGATCACTTCGTAGGTCGCCGGCAGCAGGCCGTCGAGCCGGAAGCCTTCGTAGGTCTCGCGGACCCGCTGCCAGCGCCCCCTGCCGGTCAGGCCGCGGGCCCGGCCGGCGGTCTGATTGTGCGCGCCCAGGGTCTTGAGATCATCCACCAGGCCGCGCAGATCGGGATAGGTAAGCGTCAGCCGCTCCACGTCCAGCACCGGATCGCACAGACCGGCGCGCAGGAGCATGTCGCCGACGTCGTGCATGTCGAGAAACGCGTTCACGTGACTGTAGCCATCCGCGGCCGCCCAACTGGCACGCAGCTCGCGCAGCGTATCGGGGCCGAAAGACGTGAACAGCAGCGCGCCCCCTGGCCGCAGCACGCGGCGAAACTCGCCGAAGGTCGGCTCCAGGGCGTCGCACCACTGCAATGTGAGGTTGGACAGGAGCAGGTCCACGCTGCGGTCCGCGAAGGGCAGGCGCTCGATGTCGCCACAGACGAAGCGCGGCCGCCGCCACCAGCCGGAACGGCGGCGTGCCTGCAGCAGCATGCCTTGGGCGATGTCCAGCGCGACGACGCGCGCACCGCCGTAGCGCCTGGTCAGAGCCCGTGCGATATGGCCCGTGCCGGTGCCCAGGTCGAGGATCCGCTCAGGCGCGATGCGCAGGAAATCCAGCCGCTCCAGCAGCCGGTCGCCGACCTCGCGCTGCAGCACGGCGACGCGGTCGTAGTCGGCGGCGGCACGTTCGAAGCTGGCGCGCACGCCACGCTTGTCGATGCGGAACGGCCCGGTCTCGCTCACGACAGGAACTCCTGCACGGCGGCGACGAACTCCACCGGATGCGACACGAACGGCGCATGCCCCGCCTCTGCGAATTCCTGCAGGTGCAGCGCCGGATGCTGCGCGACGACGGCACGCAGCGCCTCGATCGGCACCAGCGTGTCGCGGGCGCCGCCGAGCCACAACGCCGGCGCCGCGAGCGTATCCAATGTCGGACGCAGATCCGCATCGCGGAGGATTGCCAACCCGCCGCGCAACGCCTCGGCGGCCGGCGGCGGTGCCGCCTGCAGCGCGGCCCGCAGGCGGCGCAGCCCGGTGCCGTCCGGCGCGCCGCGCGCCACCAGACTCAGGAA
>CAYWKV010000040.1:0-19585 GCA_964458835.1 uncultured Gammaproteobacteria bacterium
TCCCTAGTCCCTAGTCCCTAGTCCCTAGTCCCTAGTCCCTAGTCCCTAGTCCCTGCCTTTCAACAAACATCGCATCGCCATAACTGAAGAACCGGTAGCGCTGTTCGACGGCGTGCCGGTAGGCGCGCATCACCGCATCGTAGCCGCCGAAGGCGCAGACCAGCATCAGCAGCGTCGATTCCGGCAGATGGAAATTGGTGAGCAGCGCATCCACCACGCGGAACCCGAAGCCGGGCGTGATGAACAGGCGCGTGTCGCCGGTGAAGGGCTGCAGTGGCCCACAGCGGGCGGCGGTCTCCAGACTGCGGACCACCGTGGTACCGACGGCGACGACACGCCCGCCGCGCTCCCGCGCCGCCGCCACCTTCGCGCAGGCGGCAGCACCGACATCGACGCGCTCGGCATGCATGCGATGCTCTTCGAGGCGCTCCACCCGCAGCGGCTGGAACGTGCCGGCGCCGACGTGCAGCGTGACATAGGCGATGTCGACGCCGGCGGCCGCGAGCGCCTCCAGGAGGCCCGCCTCGAAGTGCAGCCCCGCCGTCGGCGCGGCCACGGCGCCCGGTTCGCGCGCGAACACCGTCTGGTAGCGCTCACGGTCGGCGGTGCCATCCGGGCGGGCGATATACGGCGGCAGCGGCATGTGCCCGTGGCGCTCCAGCAGCGTCAGGGCGTCTGCGTCGCCCCGCAGTTCCAGGACGAAGAACTCCCCATCCCGGCCCAGCACCTCCGCCTCGATCGGACCTTCGAGGTGCAGCCGCGCACCTTCCCGGGGCGCCTTGCTGGCGCGCACCTGGGCCAGCACGCGGCCGGCACCGAGCAGGCGTTCCACCAGCACCTCGACCCGCCCGCCGCTGGCCTTGCGTCCGAGCAGGCGCGCCGGGATCACCCGCGTGTCGTTCAGCACCAGCAGATCCCCCGGGCGCAACAGGTCCGGCAGGTCGCGGAAGCGCCGGTCGGCGATCGCCCCGGCCGCATCGAGGTGCAGCAGACGGCTGGCCGCGCGCACGGGGAGCGGCGTCTGGGCGATCAGTCCGGCCGGGAGATCAAAGGAGAAATCGCTGCGCTGCATGGCGCGGCATGGTATCACAGGCGCGCTTGCCCAACCGTCGGGATGGCTTATACTACCCGCCTTGTCCGGCCGCCGAGGCAGTATGCCGCAGCCGGCTGTCATGCCGGGATGGCGGAATTGGTAGACGCAGTGGACTCAAAATCCACCGGTGGCGACACTGTGCGAGTTCGAGTCTCGCTCCCGGCACCATTTATCAAGATGATCATTGACAAAGCCTCATGCCCCGCTGGCAGGTGTCGGCCGCAGGGATGCGGCCGTCAAGCCTACAGGGATGTATTCACGGCGTCCTGCCAGCGGGGCATGAGGTTTTGCCAACGCAGGGCTTGGTATTTGTGCATATAGTTGCACGTAGACATTCCCCCTCCATGCGGGCCGCCGCGCCCGCACGACTCGTATCACTGGCATGGAACCTGCGCTTCGGGGTTGATACTGGCATACGATCCACGCAGGCGTCTCCCGGACGCACGCTCCACTCAAGGGCACATCCGACACTATGGCAGGTACACGCTTTTCCGTCGAAGTCCAACCCACGCTGCCCGCGCGCCTCGGCCGCCTGCAGGAACTGGCCGAGGATCTCCTCTACAGCTGGGACCGTCAGGTCCGTGCCCTGTTCTGGCGCCTGGACAACCAGCTGTGGGACAGCAGCGGCCACAACCCCAAGCTGTTCCTGCGCCGCGTCTCGCAGCAGCGCCTCGAAGAGGCCGCCGAGGACCGCGTCTTCATCGAGGACTACAACCGCGCGCTGTCGGCCTACGATACCTACCACGAGGAGGCACTGCGTACCGGCGTCGAGGAGTACCTGGATCCGGAAGCGGATCTGGTCGCCTATTTCTGCGCCGAGTTCGGCCTGCACGAGAGTCTGCCCATCTACTCCGGCGGTCTCGGCATCCTCGCCGGCGACCACTGCAAGGCCGCGAGCGACCTGCGCATTCCCTTCGTCGGTGTCGGCATGATGTACCGCCAGGGCTACTTCACCCAGACCATCGACGGCCACGGCAACCAGATCGCGCACTACATGCCGACCAATTTTGCCAACCTCGCCATCCGCCCCGCCCGCCTCGAGAACGGCCAGGAACTGCACGTCTTCATCGACCTGCCCGGCCGCCGGGTCATGCTCAAGGTGTGGGAGGCCAAGGCCGGCCACATCAAGCTGTATCTGCTCGACAGCGACCTGCCGGAAAACCAGGATGCCGACCGCGCCATCACCTATCAGCTCTACGGCGGCGACATCACGACCCGCATCCAGCAGGAGATCGTGCTCGGCATCGGCGGCGTGCGCGCCATCCGTGCTCTCGGCCTGATGCCTACCGTATGGCATATCAACGAGGGCCACGCGGCCTTCCAGGTGCTGGAGCGCTGCCGCGAATGGGTGCGCAAGGGCCAGCTGGATTTCGCCGCCGCCCTGGAACTGGTCGCCGCCGGTACAGTGTTCACCACCCACACGCCGGTGGCCGCCGGACACGACATCTTCGATCACGACCTGATCACGAGCTACTTCGACGAATACGTCAAGGAGCTCGGCATCGGCATGGACGAGTTCCTGCAGATCGGGGCGAGCCCGAACGCCCCGCACGGCTTCAACCAGACGGCGCTGGCGCTGCGCGGCTCCCGCTTCCACAACGGCGTCAGCCGCATCCACGGCAGCGTCGCATCGCAGATGGAGAGCTACATCTGGCCGCAGATTCCGCATCGCGAGAACCCCATCCGCTACGTCACCAACGGCGTGCACGTGCCAACCTTCCTGGCACGTGACTGGACGAACCTCTACGACATGCGCTTCGGTCGCGAGTGGGGCAACGAGCTCATGAACGACGATTACTGGGAGCGCATCGATCACCTCCCGGACCATAGCTTCTGGAGCCTGCGCCAGTCGCTGAAATCCAAGTTGCTGGAGGAGGTGCGCGAGCGCGTCACCCTGCAGTACCGCCGTAATGGCTGGTCCGAGGCTCTGATCGAGCGCATGACGCAGTATCTGTCGCCGCACGAGACCGATATCCTGACCATCGGCTTCGCACGCCGCTTCGCCACCTACAAGCGCGCCACGCTGCTGTTCTCCGATCCCCAGCGGCTGGAGCGGCTGCTCAACATCGCCGGCCGGCCGGTAGTTCTCCTGTTCGCCGGCAAGGCGCACCCCAACGACCTGCCCGGCCAGCATCTCATCCAGGTGATCCACGAGTTCTCGCGGCGCCCGGAATTCGTCGGCCGCATCGTCCTGGTCGAGGGCTACGACATGGCCCTGGCACGCAAGCTCGTCACCGGCGTCGACGTCTGGCTGAACACGCCCGAATATCCGATGGAGGCCAGCGGCACCTCGGGCCAGAAGGCCGGCCTGAACGGCGTCATCAATCTCAGCGTACTGGACGGCTGGTGGGGCGAGGGCTACAACGGGGAGAACGGCTGGGCCATCACGCCGCACGGCCAGCAGTTCGACACCGGCTACCGCGATCACGAGGAAGGCAACGAGCTGCTGGACATCCTCGAGCATCAGGTGATACCGCTGTACTACCAGCGCAACAGCCACGGCTATTCCGACGGCTGGGTGAAGATGTCCAAGGCCTCCATCAAATCCATTCTGCCGCAGTTCAATTCGCAGCGTATGGTGATGGACTACGTCCGCGACTTCTACAGCCCCGCCGCGGCGCAGTGCCGCCAGCTCGCCGCCAACCGCTTCACCGGTGCCCGCGACCTGGCCGCCTGGAAGGCGCGCGTGCGGCACGCCTGGCCGCGGGTTTCCCTGCGCCTGGCCGACCGGCTGCCGGAAGCCCTCCGTTCGGGACACACCCTGCCGATCACCGTAGCTGCCCGGCTGCACGACCTGCAGCCAACGGACGTGCGCGTCGAATGCGCGGTCGGGGTGGAGAACCAGCACGGCGAGTTCATCGCCCAGGCGCACTTCGACTTTGCTCCGGCAGGTCCCGGCAACGACGGCGAGACGCTGTTCCGCTTGGATCTGATCCCGCCGCTGCCCGGCCTGCAGTTCTACAAGCTGCGCATGTTCCCGACGCACCCGCTGCTCAGCCATCCCTTCGAGATGGGCTGCATGCTGTGGCTCTAGAATCCAGCGGCTTTGGCCATGCCCCCTTGATCGTGCCATGACGAAACCGCACATCGATATCGAATACTGCAGCCAGTGTGGTTTCCTGCTGCGCGCCGCCTGGATGGCCCAGGAGCTGCTCACGACCTTCGTGGATGACCTCGGCGGCGTGACGCTGATCCCCGGCTCGGGCGGCATCTTCGAGGTGCGCCTGGACGACGGCCGCATGATCTGGTCCCGCAAGCTGGAAGGCCGCTACCCCGAAGCCAAGGAACTCAAACAGCGTGTGCGCGACCTGATCGCGCCGGAAAAGGGCCTGGGGCATTCGGACCGGAAATGAGCCCCTAATACGAATGGCACTTGCTTAAGCCGATGTCTTGAAAAAATAGCCACGGAACCCACGGAATGACACGGAAAAAAAGCTTATTGTAAGAATCTCGAAGACCCGGCCGTGGAGGGATGACCCTGGGTTTACGCAATGAACGCTTTCCGTGTTGTTCCGTGGATTCCGTGGCCAATACGGTTTTTGCGATAAACCGACCGGTCGCAGGCGACGGCAGCCCCGGGCCGCGCCGCTGCGGCTACCGACCGTACAGGGCCGCGAGACCGCGCAATTTCTCCGCCAGTTCCTCCGGCAGCTGGTCCCAGTGGAAGCGCCAGCGCCAGTTGCCCTCGGTGACGCCCGGCGTGTTCATCCGGTGTTCGGACCCCAGCGCCAGCACGTCCTGCAGCGGCACGACCGCGAGCGCGGCGACCGAGGCAAAGGCGGCGCGGATCAGCGGCCAGGGCATGGATTCGTGCGGATGGCCGAGGTATTCGTGCAGGTGCGCGCACGTGGCCTGGTCGAGGCCCGCGTACCAGCCCAGGCTCGTGTCGTTGTCGTGCGTGCCCGTGTAGACGACGCTCAACCGTTCGTGATTGTGCGGCAGGTAAGGATTGTCCGCCGCGCCGCCGAAGGCGAACTGCAGGATCTTCATGCCCGGCAGGCCGAAGCGCACGCGCAGGGCGTCGACCTCCGCCGTGATGATTCCCAGATCCTCGGCGATCAGCGGGAGGTCGTGGAATGTATCGAGCAGTGCCTGGAACAGACGCTCGCCCGGCCCCTTCACCCACTGGCCGTCGACGGCCGTCTCGGCGTGCGCGGGAATCTCCCAGTGCGCCTCGAAGCCGCGGAAGTGGTCGATGCGGATGAGATCGAAGAGTTCGCGCTGCGTGCGCATGCGATCGATCCACCAGCGGAAACCGTCCTGCTCGATACGGTCCCAGCGGTAGTGCGGATTGCCCCAGCGCTGGCCCGTCGCCGAGAAATAATCCGGCGGCACGCCGGCCACGACTTCCAGGCGGCCTTCCGTGTCGACGCGGAAGTATTCGCGGTGGGCCCAGACCTCGGCGCTGTCGTAGGCGACGAAGATGGGCATATCGCCGAACAGCAGGATACCGCGACGCGCCGCGTAGTCGCGCAGCGCGTGCCACTGGGTGAAGAACACGAACTGCTCGAACCGGACCTGGGCGATGACCGGTGCAAGACGCGTGCGCGCCGCGACGATGGCCTCCGGCTCACGGTCGCGCAGCGGAACCGGCCAGTCCGACCAGCCGCGCCGCCCGTGCTCGCCGCGCAGCGCCTCGTAGAGCGCGAAGTCGTCGAGCCAGGCGCAATGCCGTTCGCTGAACGCCTCGAAGGCATGCCTGTCGTCCGCCCGGGCCCGCTCCCGAAACCCGGCATGCGCCGCCTTCAGCTGCACCGCATGCCAATCCGGCGGCGGCTCGACCCGCGGCGCCGGGAGATGCTCCAGCCAGCCACGCTCGGCCAGCCCGTGGAGGCAGATCAGCCGCGGGTTGCCGGCGTGCACGGACGTGCACTGATAGGGCGAGAGGTCCGCATGGGTTGGCCCCAGCGGCAGCATCTGCCAGACCGACACGCCGGCCGCCGCCAGAAAGTCCACGAATCGCCGCGCCCCGGCACCCAGCGCGCCGGCAGCGCTGCCGGGCAGCGAGGTCGGGTGCAGCAGGATGCCTGCGCGGCGGGTGGCAAAGGGCGATGCCTCGTAGCGCTGCGACATCGCCCCCCCCGTCAGCTGGTCTGCTGGCCGTGGCGCATCACGCCGCCGTGCGCCGGCCCGGGCCCGGTGCTGCCGTGGGAGAAGGCATGGGTGAGGTATTCCGGCGGCTCCTTGCCGAGCAGCTGATACAGGTTCGCGAGGTGCATGCGGTACAGGCGGTCGAAGTCGTGCACGGTATCCGCCGGGTTGTAGTCGCCGAACCACCAGAACCAGTCGGACCCCTCGCAGATGGCGAGCTGATGCTGGGCCGCGACCATCTGATTCGACTCCAGGCGACCGCCCGCGGTGACATCGTCGAATATGCGCTTGGCATCGCCCAGCATGTCCCAGGCGCGGTTCTTGTCCTTGTCGCCGATCCAGGTGGAGAAGGTACCGTACACCCAACTGCCTGCGACCAGCCCGGTGAGTGGCTCGGCCTCGCCGCCGCTGTCCAGGTATTCGGAATAGGTGGTGAGCCGGATGCGGGGATGTCCGCTCAGCTGCCGGTACAGTGCGCTCAGGAAGTAGTAGCCGTTTTCCGGGTAATATTCCCAGGCGTTCTCGCCATCGAGAATAATGGAGACGATGCGCTTCGGATCGGGCTCGCCCGCCGTGGCGATGTTCTCCAGGTGATGCACCAGATTGGCGACGGCATCGTCGGCATGCCAGTCGGAATAGGTGAAGCCGATCATGTCCGACAGACCGTCGTCGCGGAAGAAGCAGGTCGTCCCGCCCTTCTCCACGTGGTACGGCCGGTACAAGGACTGCTCGCGCAAGGCGCCGTGAGGCTCCGGCTTGCGTGCCAGGCTGTGGAACAGCACGCTTCCACCGCTCGCCGCCCAGCGGAAGCCGTGCTCGTGCAGCAGCTTCAGGGTCGCGCTGCTGATCCCGCCCTCCGAGGGCCAGCAGCCTCGCGGGCGGAAGCCGAAATACTGCTGACAGGTGTTGACGGCTTCGCGCAGGTGCCAGTCGGCGCGTTCGGCACCGCCCGGGTAGGCGCCGAGTTGCGGCAGCGGCATCTCCGGCATGGCCTCGCGCGCGGCGCGCAGATCCAGCAGCAGCGGCACGATCGGGTGCGCGTAGGGCGTCACCGAGATCTCGATCTTCCCTTCCTTGGCCAGCCGCGCATAGCGGTCGATGACCCCCGACAGCAGCTCGCCGATCACGGTCATGAGGGTTCGCCGGTCGTGCAGCGAATAACCGCCGCCGCGCTCCATCAGCTGACGTACGCGGGCATCGCTGCGCCGCACCGTCTCGCCCAGCCAGGCCAGGTGATACCACACCAGGATGTCGACCACGAACTGATCGGTGACATAGCCGAACGCTTCGCAGTGCTCGCCACACCAGCGCGCCAGCTCGGCGAGCTTCTTGTAGGCCGGGAAGCGGTCGATCAGGCGCGTCTGGTTGGCGCGCATGCAGGCCTTCACCAGCCGCAGGCGCGCCTCCGGCTCCACCGGCAGGCTCGCCGAGCCGAGCGCCGCCAGCAGCGGATCGCGGATGGCCCTGCCTTCGCGCAGGAAGCCGCGCACCTGGCCGGCATAGTCGGCGAGCTGATCGAGGAGGATGGGCGCGAAATTCACCACCGCCTTGGCACCCGGGACGGCCTCGATGTGCGCCGCCATGTCGACGTAGTCCTTGATGGCGTGCAGATAGGTCCAGGGCTGCAGATATTCACCGCTGACCATGTCGCAGTACTGCGGCTGATGCATGTGCCAGCACAGCACCACGTTCAGGCGCGGCTCAGCGGACATGGTGCAGCTCCTGACCGAGCATTTCCGGCGTCACCAGCACCACGCCGCCTTCGGAGACATGGAAGCGCCGCGCATCCTCGACGGGGTCTTCGCCGACCACGGTGTTCGCCGGGATCCGGCAGCCCTTGTCGATGACCGCGCGCGTGATGCGGCAATCGTGACCGATATCCACGTTCGGCAGCACCACGGCGTCCTCCACGACGGTGCGCGAATGCACCTTCACGTTGGAGAACAGCAGGGAGTGGCGCACCCGTGCGCCGGAGATGATGCAGCCGCCGGACACCATGGAGTCCACCGCCATGCCGCGGCGGTCATCGTCATCGAAGATGAACTTGGCGGGCGGCAGCTGTTCCTGATAGGTCCAGATGGGCCATTCGGCATCATAAAGATTGAGCTCCGGCGTGATCCCGATCAGCTCGAGATTGGCCTTCCAGAAGGCATCCACGGTGCCGACGTCCCGCCAGTAGGCCTGCTTGCCGGTCTCCTCATCGCGGAACGGATAGGCGATCACCTTGCTGGTGCTGATGACGTGCGGAATGACGTTCTTGCCGAAATCGTGTTCCGAGGCGTCGTCGTCCGCGTCGCGGATCAGTTCCCGATAGAGAAACTCTGTGTTGAAGACATAGATGCCCATCGAGGCGAGCGCGACGTCCGTGCGTCCCGGCATGGGCTTGGGATGGTCGGGCTTTTCCTGGAAATCCACCACCCGGTTGTCGCCGTCCACGGCCATGACGCCGAAGGCGCTGGCACGCTCCAGCTCCACCTCGATGCAGCCGACGGTCATGTCGGCACCGCGCTTGACGTGTTCGGCGATCATGGGGCCGTAGTCCATCTTGTAGATGTGATCCCCGGCCAGAATCAGCACGAAATCCGGCCGATGATTGCGGATGATGTCAAGGTTCTGATAGACGGCATCGGCCGTCCCCTCGTACCACGAGGTTTCGATGCGCTGCTGCGCCGGCAGCAACTCGACGAACTCGCCGAACTCACCGCGCAGAAAATTCCAGCCGCGGTGGATATGCTGGATGAGCGAATGCGCCTTGTACTGGGTGATGACACCGATGCTGCGGATGCCCGAGTTCAGGCAGTTGGACAGCGGAAAGTCGATGATGCGGAACTTCCCGCCGAAGGGCACCGCCGGCTTGGCGCGCCACAGGGTCAGGTGTTTGAGCCGGGAACCCCGTCCGCCCGCCAGGATGAGTGCGAGGGTGTTGCGGGTGAGGCGGCTGACGAAGCGCCGTGTCTGACCGGTGTGCATGCTGACAAGTCTCCCTTTGAATCCCGACGCTGACGCACCATCGACGGCCTGCCGCCGGCGGCGGCCCGGTTACCGTCATCGAAGCGGCGCCCCGCAGCGGATCCACGTGCGCGGCTCTATGGTAACATCCGGACATCAACTTGGAACGGCATCCCGCCCCTCATGGGTGGACGCGCCCAACCGCCGGTGAACCCTCGTCATGGCCTATACAGCGACGCCCCCGATCGACATGCTCGGCCCCGAACTCCGCCGTATCGCCGAAGCCCGGCACCACGACCCGTTCGCCGTGCTGGGACGTCACCCGCACGGCAACGGCGAACGCATTCTGGCCTATCTGCCCGGTGCGCGCTCCGTACGTCTGATCGAGGCCGATGCCGCGCTCGCGCGGCTGGCGGATTCCGATTTCTTCGCCTGGCAGGGTCCGGCCGGCACAATACCCGAGCGTTATCGTCTGGAATGGATCGATGCCCAGGCTGTCGCGCGGACGGCCTACGACCCCTACTGCTTTCCGCCGCAGTTGGGCGACTTCGACCTGCACCTGTTCGGCGAGGGTCGGCACTGGCACGCCTACCGCTTCATGGGCGCCCATCCGCACCGCTGCAACGGCATCGATGGCATCCTCTTCGCCGTCTGGGCGCCGAGTGCCGAGCGGGTCAGCGTGGTGGGCGACTTCAACGCATGGGACGGGCGCAGGCATCCCATGCGGGTTCGCGGCGGCAGTGGCATCTGGGAGCTGTTCATCCCCGGCCTCGCGCCCGGGCAGCTCTACAAATACGAGATCCGCAACCGCGAGCACGGCACCACCCATCTCAAGATAGATCCCTACGGGCGGGAGTTCGAGCTCCGCCCCGGCACCGCCGCACGCATTCCGGGTCCCGACCGCTATGCATGGGGCGATACCGACTGGCTGCACGCGCGCCGCGAGCACGACTGGCTGCACGCGCCCATGTCGGTCTACGAGGTGCACCTGGGCTCCTGGCGGCGCGGCCCGCAGGGCGGTTTCCTGAGCTATCGCGAGCTGGCCGAGCAGCTCATCCCCTACGTCAAGGGCCAGGGCTTCACCCACATCGAACTGCTGCCGGTCACGGAGCACCCGCTGGATGATTCCTGGGGCTATCAGGCCACCGGCTACTACGCTCCGACCAGCCGTCACGGCACGCCCGACGATTTCCGGTTCTTCGTCGACCAGTGCCATCAGCACGGCATCGGCGTCATCCTCGACTGGGCGCCCGGCCACTTTCCCAGGGACGACCATGCCCTGGCCCGCTTCGACGGCAGCGCGCTCTACGAACACGCGGACCCGCGGCGCGGAGAGCACCGCGACTGGGGCACCCTGATCTTCAACTACGGGCGCAACGAGGTGCGCAACTTCCTGCTGTCGTCGGCCCTCTACTGGATCGAGGAATGCCACATCGACGGCCTGCGCGTGGATGCCGTTGCCTCGATGCTCTACCTGGATTATTCGCGCGACGCCGGGGACTGGATCCCGAACATCTACGGCGGTCGCGAGAATCTGGAGACGATCGACTTCCTGCGCCAGCTCAACGAAGTCACCCATGGTCAGCACCCGGGCACGCTGATGATCGCCGAGGAATCCACCGCCTGGCCTCAGGTCACGCGTCCGGCCTACGTCGGCGGTCTGGGCTTCTCCATGAAATGGAACATGGGCTGGATGCACGACACGCTGGTGTATTTCAGCAAGGACCCCGTGCACCGGCATTATCACCACGACCAGCTCACCTTCGGCCTGCTGTACGCCTTCACCGAGAATTTCGTGCTGCCCTTCTCGCATGACGAGGTCGTGCACGGCAAGTCGTCCATGCTGCACAAGATGCCGGGCGACGAATGGCAGCAGTTCGCCAATCTACGCCTGCTGTACACCTACATGTGGACCTATCCGGGCAAGAAACTGCTGTTCATGGGCTCGGAATTCGGGCAGCGGTCGGAATGGAACTTCGCCGCACCGCTCGAATGGCAGGCGCTCGAATACGCGCCGCACGCCGGCATGCAGAACCTGGTGCGCGATCTCAACCGCCTGTACCGGGACGAACCCGCGCTGTACGCCCATGAATTCGAGCACGAAGGCTTCGACTGGATCGATTGCCACGACGCCGCGCAGTCGGTGATCAGCTATCAGCGCCGCGCCGGCACCGAGGTGCTGGTGAATGTCTTCAACTTCACGCCGGTGGTGCGCGAAGGCTACCGCCTGGGCGTGCCCGAGCACGGCCGCTACCGGGTGCTGCTGAATTCGGATTCGTTCTTCTACGGCGGCGGCAATATCGGCGAACAGGTCCTGCACACCGAACCCACGCCCTGGATGGGCCACCCCTGCTCCATCGCCCTCGCCCTGCCGCCGCTGGCGGGGGTGGTGCTGAAGCGGGAAGGGTGAAAACCCCTTTCAACACGAAGGCGCCTTCGACGCCTTCGTGTTGAAAGCTTTTGATCTCTTGATATGTTATTTCTGCTTCGGCCGGAACGCCTTGACCACCGCCTCGTCGGTCGTGAGGAACGGGCCGCCGATGAGGTCGATGCAATAGGGCACGGCGGGGAACACCGCCTCGAGGCATTCGGCGATGGCGGCGGGCTTGCCCGGCAGGTTGATGATCAGCGAGCCGCCGCGAATGCCGGCGAGCTGGCGCGACAGGATGGCGGTCGGTACGTGTCGCAGCGACACGGCGCGCATCTGCTCGCCGAAGCCCGGCATGAGCTTTTCGATCACCGCCTCGGTCGCCTCGGGCGTGACGTCGCGCGGGGCGGGACCGGTGCCGCCGGTGGTCACCACCAGACAGCAGCCCTCCCGATCACAGAGGTCCCGCAGTGCGGCTTCGACCTCTGCGCGCTCGTCGGGAATCAGCCGTGCTACCGGCTCCCACGGAGACGTCAGCACACGCGTCAGCCAGTCGCGGATGGCCGGCCCGCCGAGATCCTGATAATCGCCGCGACTGGCACGGTCGGATACGGTCACGATGCCTATGCGGGCGGACGTGCGGCTCATGGAATTCACCTCAATGATACGCTGCGGCCGGCGCAGTATAGCAAAGCGCGGATATCCGCCGGACGGGAAACGGTTGACGGCGGCGGCACCAGCCGGACAATACGCGCATCCACAGATCGATGCCGAGGACCTCACATGGCGAAAGTGCTGTATTTCGGCAATCTCCCCGACCGCATCGGCCGCGGCGCGGAGGAGCTGTTCCTGCCCAAGACCGTCACCACCCCCCGTCAGCTGCTCGCCTACCTGCGCCAGCGCGGTGCCGAATGGGATGCCGCGCTGCAGGAGGACCGGCTGACCATCACCGTCAACAAGGAATTCCTGGAACTCGATCAGCCGATCTCCGACGCCGACGAGATCGCGCTGGTGTCCAGGGGGCTGGGCCGCTGAGCGCGATGGGGGGGCCGGCGCATGCCTCGCCCTTGGCCCGAATACGTTCCGCGGCGATGCCGGAGTCGGTGTCGCCCGTTACTCCGCATTCATCCCGAAAAACTCATTCGAGCCACGGAAGAACACGGAAAGCTCCGAAATAGTCAAAACCCGGTCTATCACCCTATGGATGATGGATGTATCGATATGACGCGTTCGATCTTGTCCGTGCCGTTTCGTGGATTCCGTGGCGAATACGGTTGTTAGATCCCTCCGCCACAGCGCGCGCAGTTGTGCCGCTGTGACTCGCTTCACTGCATTCCCGCCGGTGCTGTCGTTACATGACCGCATCCCCGAGAGGCGGGGATTTCACGCAGAACACGTTAAGGAGGACACGCCATGATCGAAAAATCCCTGACCGTCGCGGCCGTCGCCGCGGTGCTGCTGGCCGCTCCCCCGCTGTACGCGGCGGAGGCCGGCGGCAGCTTCAAGCAGCTGGACGCCGACGCCAACGGCTATGTCTCACCACGCGAGGCCGAGGCCCAACCCAGTCTGATCGTCCGCTGGAAAGAACTGGATGCCGACAAGAACAATCTGTTGGATACGTCCGAATTCAGCGCCTTCGAGGCCGGTGAGAGCACGATCCGCAACGAGGACGCTCTGCCGGGCGGCAGCATGCCGGTGGAGTGAGTTTTTCAGGTCGATCCGGCGGCGGGCCCTCTCAGGAGGTCTTGCCGCCGGCTTCGGCCACCCGTTCGGCGCAATTGCTCAGCACCAGTTTGGGCGGATCCATGGAGAAGATGAACGGGGAGGCCTGACGCAAGGCGCTCAGCCCGAGGATCTGACGGGTCTTGCCGGGAAATACCGCCGCCTCGACGTCGTAGAGCGTGCAGCTTGGGCCGATCCGCACCTGACTCAGGCGATACACGGGGACCGTCATTCTGCTGCCGTCGGCCAGGATGCCGGACAATTCCTTGACGTAGGCCACGCCACCGGATTTCTGCAGTATTCCCAGCGTCTCTTCGTTGATGGTCATGTAGCCGGAGCCGGTGTCGACCATGAAGTCGACGGCGCCCACGCCCGCGATTTCCCCGGCCACGTAGTAGGTTGCCGCCCCCTTGTCATGCATGGGGATGTTGCTGTCGAAATCGGCGGCGGCGCCGCCGGCCGGGACGATGGCGGCCAGGACCGCCCAGTGGCTGCTGTGACGCATAGATTCCTCGCGGCGTTGCGCGGCAGTGCGGGTCGCGATGACCGCTTGCAACGATCAGGCCAGCCGTTGCCGGGACTGCCGACGTTCAGATCCGCTTAGCGGCGCTGCCGGGAGGGGTCTTGATCGGTATTGTCGGGATGTGAGAGCTGGTGCGCACTGCCGGCGGTTGCGGGGCGCTCAGGCGTAGCCCGCCATGTTGACCAGCTGGCGCCGCGCCCCCCAGTGGCCGGGCACGGATTCGAACACGCCGGCCAGCCGCGTGCCGCAATGCCGGCAGCAGCCATCGGCCGTCAGATTCCAGTCGCTGAGCACGTACCAGTCGCGTCCGATCAACAGTTCGCCGCACTGGTGACAATAGGTGCTCTCCCCGGCCTTGTCGTGCACGTTGCCGGTATAGGCGTAGCGCAGGCCCTGTTCGAGCGCGATGCGGCGCGCGCGCGTGAGGGTGGCCGCCGGCGTCGGCGGCACATCCAGCATCTTCCAGTCCGGATGGAAGGCTGTGAAATGCATGGGGATGTCCGGCCCGAGGTGCTCGACCACCCAGCCGCACATGCGCTCGATCTCCTCGCTGGAATCGTTGTGGCCGGGGATCAGCAGCGTGGTCAGTTCGAACCAGACCTGCGTCTCGTGTTTGAGGTATTCCAGCGTCTCCAGTACCGGCTGCAGATGGCCGCCGGTGAGCTTCCAGTAGAAATCGTCCGTGAAGCCCTTCAGGTCCACATTTGCCGCGTCCATGTGACGATAGAACTCCGCGCGGGGCGCGGCCGTCACGTAGCCGGCCGTCACGGCGACCGACTTGATGCCGCGTTCATGACAGGCCTGCGCGACGTCGATGGCGTATTCATGGAAGATCACCGGATCGTTGTAGGTGTAGGCGACGCTCCGGCAGCCGAGTTCTTCGGCGACGCGCGCGATCTTCTCCGGTGAGGCGGCATCGGCGAGGGTGTCGATTTCGCGTGATTTGCTGATATCCCAGTTCTGGCAGAACTTGCAGGCGAGGTTGCAGCCCGCGGTACCGAAGGACAGCACCGGCGTGCCCGGGAGAAAGTGGTTCAAGGGCTTCTTTTCGATGGGATCCACGCAATAACCGCTGGAGCGGCCGTAGGTCGTCAGCACGATCGCGCCGTTCTGGTTGGCACGCACGAAACACAGCCCCCGCTGTCCTTCGTGCAGCTTGCAGAAGCGCGGGCATAAATCGCATTGCACGCGCCCGTCGTCGAGCTTATGCCAGTATCGGGTCGGCACCACCGCTTCGGCTGCCCAGTCATTCGTCATGGAGATCCTCCAGTTACTCACACTACAAGTATAGGCCGCATGCAGATGCATCAGATCGGAGGCCGTAATGCGCCGGAGGAATTCATACCCGGGGTAATGGAATCGATCACGACGCCGGGCTTTCGGCCGGATACCGTGGGCCTCGTCTCTGGCATGAGACTCAGCGCTCCGGCCGGCCGGAATACACTGCAAGCGCGCTTCGAACTGCACCGGATACGCTCATCGGGGTGAGCAGTGAAACATCCGATGCGATACACCGCATCATTGCGCCCCGGCTAGTCCTGGTAGCTTGATTTCGGCGCCCATCGGTGCCATTAAATAAACGTTGGATCACGCAGGCACATTGTCATGCACACCGTCCGCCCGCCCGCCGTTGCCGGCCTTTTCTACCCTGCCGATGCCGAGGAACTGCGCACTCTGGTGAACGACCTCCTGCGGCATGCACCGGAGACCGACGCGGAGCCGCCGAAGGCCGTGATCGCACCGCATGCGGGCTACGTCTATTCCGGACCGGTCGCGGCCAGTGCCTATGCACGCCTGCGGCCGCTGCGCGAGCAGATCACCCGCGTGGCGCTGCTCGGACCCGCGCACCGCGTGGCCTTCCGCGGTCTGGCCGCCAGCAGTGCCGATGCCTTCCGCACACCGCTGGGCGATATCCCGCTGGACACCGCCGCCGTGGCCACGCTGGCACAGCTTCCGCAGGTGCGCGTGCTCGACGATGCCCATGCCCTGGAACACAGCCTGGAGGTCCAGTTGCCGTTCCTGCAGACGGTGCTGGGCCCCTTCACGCTGATCCCGCTGGTGGTCGGCGACGCCGGCTACGCGGAGGTCACCGAAGTCCTCGACCTGCTCTGGGGCGGGCCGGAGACCCTGATCGTGATCAGCTCGGACCTCAGCCACTACCACGACTACGCCACCGCCCAGCGCCTGGACCGCGCCACCTCGGCCGCGATCGAGGCACTCGCACCCGAGCGCATCGATTACGACGACGCCTGCGGCCGCACGCCGGTCGGCGGCCTCCTGCAGGCAGCCCGGGCGCGTGGCCTGCACGTGCAGACGGTCGATCTACGCAACTCCGGCGACACCGCCGGCCCGCGCAATCAAGTGGTCGGATACGGCGCGTATGCGATCGGGTGAGCGGCGCCTCGACGACACCGCCCGCCGGACGCTCCTGGACATCGCCACCCGCTCGGTGGTGCACGGCCTCGAGCACGGCACACCGCTCCCCGTCGAGGTCGACGCCTGCCCCGAACCCCTGCGCGCCCCGGGCGCCAGCTTCGTCACCCTGCGCATCGATGGCGAACTGCGTGGCTGCATCGGGTCGCTGGTGAGCCGCAGGCCGCTGGTGACGGATGTCGCCGACAACGCGTTCGCGGCGGCCTTCCACGATCCGCGTTTCCCGCCCCTGCGGGCCGCTGAGGTTCCCGACGTGGATTTGCATATCTCCGTGCTGGGCCCGGCCGAACCGCTGACATTCACCGACGAAGCGGATCTCATCGCGCGCCTGCGGCCGGGCATCGACGGCCTGATCCTGCGCGCCGGACATCAGCAGGGCACCTTCCTGCCATCGGTCTGGGATTCCCTGCCCCGGCCGCAGGATTTCCTGTGCCAGCTCAAACGCAAGGCCGGCCTGCCCGAGGATTACTGGTCGGACGGTATTCAGGTGTGGCGCTACGAGACGGAGTCGTTTCCCGACGATCACTGAGATCGGCAGGAAAACGAAAGCTCAGGGCGGGTCACCGGACGCCTGGGCCACCCCGATGACGAGGCAGCGCGCCACCGACCCCGGCTGGCACTGTTCGCCGCTCAGCCAGATGGCGTGATCCAGCCGCGCACCGTTCAGCACGGCTCCTTCCAGGCGCGCGCCACGCAGGTCGGCGTAGGAGAGATCCGCGCCCGCCAGCCGCGCACTGCGCAGGTCGGCGTTCCGCAGGCCCGCGCCGGTCAGCCGCGCATTGCTGAGATCGGCGCGTCGCAGATCGGCGAGATCGAGCGTCGTGTAGGCGAGATCGGCACCGTCCAGCCGGCTGCCGACGAGATGCGCACCCGTGAGATCCATATTGCTGGCCCGCGCACCGTGCAGATCGGCCTGTTCGGCGGTCACGCCCGGCGTGCGGCAGTTGCTCCAGTCGACCTCCGGCGCCGGCGGCGCGCTGCAGTCGGGTTGCACGTCCGGCTGTTCCGGCGTGAACCAGAAGAACACCATCAGCAGCAGCAGCGCGGCGGCGAGCGCCCGCCCGCACATCGGACCGCAGGTGGGCGTGGCCGGCGCCCGCGCCTGATCGAGTACGACGCGGCGCGCCTCCCGGTGCCGGAGCATCACGGAATCCTCTTCCTGGCGACGGTCGCTCGCGCGGCGCCGCTCGTCCCGCTTGCCGTCATCGACCTGCAGGCGCTCGCTGGCGAGGCGGCGGTCGCCGCCGCGCCGCTCGTCGGCACGCAGACGTGCCTCGCGCAGCCGCTGACGGTCCTCGTCCGTCACGACATTCTTCATCTCCTCCGGTATCAGCTGCGGAAGCTCGCGCAGCGGGTTCCAGATCTCGCGGTCAGCGCTCAGCTCGTCATCCTCGCGGATGCGCCCGAGCAGGACGTAGCGGGTGATCTGGCGCTGGGGAAACGGCCCGCGCACCTGACCGTGGCGGCGGGTGAACCAGAGATGTTCCTGTGCTTCGCTCATGAGCGGCCTCGGCTGAGGTCTGCACCGGGCGGCGACGTTTTGCCCGCGACGGCGCTTTACGGTAAAAGATCGATAGATTCCCCACGCGACGGCAACTCGCCGCACCCGACTCCATGACTGCACCACCCACCGGACCGTTGCCGCCTGCCGGCGCCCCCGCCCAGCCCGGGCACGGCGGGACCGCGCCCGCCTGGCGTGTCGGCCAGGTGCTGGCCGCGATCGTGGTCGCCAGCCCGCGTCAGGGTCTGTCCGATCTGCGTATCGGCACGCTCCTGGTCAGAGCGCAGACCGGCGAGCTGCAACTCGCGCCCGGGCAGACCCTGCGCCTGGAGGTCGCGAGCCTCAAGGAGCAGCCGGTACTGCGCCTGCTCAACCAGATGGCCGCCGACCCACTGAACGCGGCCATGCGCAACACCTTGCCGCATCAGCAGCCGCTCGCACCGTTGCTGGCCTCGCTCGTGCGCGCGGCCGGCGACGTCCAGGCCACCCGTCAGCTCGCCCCCGAGATCGTCCGCGCCGCCCAGGAGCTGCTCGGCCGGCTGCCGGCCGCGGCTGCGCTGGGTCAGGCAGGCGGACTGCGCGAAGCGCTGCGCAACAGCGGCCTGTTCCTCGAATCGAAGCTGGCGCGTGCGGCAACGGGCACCGCGCAGCCGGCCGGCGCAGCGGCACCACCCCGGGCGCCCGACATCGGTACCGATTTCAAGGCCCATCTGATCAGACTGATCCAGGTCCTGCGGGAAAACGCTGCAAATTCCACACCGCAGGCACCGCGCGGCGGCACGGCGCCGCCCGCCGCCGCGCTGCCCTCCCCGGCAACGCCGGCGGCCCTGTCTCCGGCCATGCTGGCGGCCGTGCTGGCCAACGCCCGGCCCCCGGCGGCTGCGGGAGCGTACGGCGATCCTGCAGCGCCGCCCCAGCGCGGCCAGCCGCCGCAACCGCAGGCCGTGGCCGCCTTGGGCCGTGGGGCGCTGGAACCGCTGGAATTGCTGCGCCAGAGCGAAGGTGCGCTCGCCCGCATCCAGCTCAACCAGCTGTCGTCGCTCACCGGCGAGCGGCCGACGGCCGGGGACTGGCTGATCGAGCTGCCCGTGCGCCGCGATGGCGATATCGACCTGTGGGGCCTGCGCATCGGCCGCGAGCCGGATCGCGACAGTACCGGCGCCGCCGAGGGCGGCGCGCCCGGCTGGACCGTCACCCTGGCCTTCGAGCTGCCCGGTCTCGGCCCGATGCAGGCGCGAATCGCATTGTGCGGGGAGCGTGTCACGGCCCAGTTCTTCAGCCCCTCCCGGGACATCGCACCGCTGGTCCGGACCCACCTGCCGCTGCTGGATGCACGGCTGCGGGCGGCGGGCCTGGAGGTCGGCGAGCTGGGCTGCAGCGAGGGACGCTTGCCGGTCACGCCGGACACCGCGCGCGCCCGCATCCTGGATGAGCGGGCATGACCGGCCGCCCTTCACCGCCGCCGCCGCGCGAACTCGCGGTCGCCCTGAAATACGACGGCAGCGGCGCGCCGCGCGTCACCGCCAAAGGCGGCGGACAGGTGGCCGAACGCATCGTCGAGCTCGCCCGGCAGCACGACGTCCCGATCCAGGAGAACGCGCCGCTCGTACAGTTGCTGGCGCAGGTGGAACTGGATGCCGAGATCCCGCCCGCCCTGTATCTCGCGGTGGCCGAGGTCATCGCCTTCGCGTATTACCTGTCAGGGAAGGCGCCACAGGGAGTGAGGAGTGAGGAGTGAGGAGTGAAACCCGTTATGGCCACGGAATCACACGGAAATACACGGAAAAATACTCGTGCCGAAGGCTTTGCAGGCGATATGGCCGCTTGCAGCGGTGCTAAGGGGACAGACAGGGGACAGACTTAAGGAACCTCTGATTAATTCGTCATTGCGAGGAGCGTAGCGAC
>CAYWKV010000041.1:0-18125 GCA_964458835.1 uncultured Gammaproteobacteria bacterium
GGGGAGGTGTTGCAGCGCCGGCGGCGTGCGAACAATCAACAAGCTGGTGTTAGGGACGGTAATACAATGCTATTACAACAAAAGCCGTTACCCGGTTACTGGTACACGAATATCGTCGGACAACTCATCCAGGTCCGCGCCTTGATGTACAACGGCAAGCGCGTGTCCTGCGTTGCGCTCGAGTACGCCAACGGCAAGCGTGAGTTCGTCGATATGCGCGGCTGGTATTATCTCGACCTGGCCCTGCATTCTCCGCGGCTGGAGCGTCGGGAACGCGCGCACGACCTGTAGGCAGGGCGCGCGGACCGGTCACCCCGGCACGGCCGCCGTCAGGGCGGCAGCGCCGTCAACCATGCCCGAATCTCATCGAGCAGGACCTCTCCGGCGCCCTGGAAATCATGGTCCGCGCCGGCCACCACCCGTTGGTCCGAGTGCGCGTTGCCCGCCGACCGCAACGCGGCCAGGCGCTGAGGGGCCATGCGCTGCACCGCCGCATGGTCTTCGCCGCCGTAGATGTCCAGTACCGGCCCGCGCATGCGCTCCAAAGGAAAAGGCTGGCGCATGGGCTGGCGGTAGTCGGTGGCGCCCAGGCCGATGCCGATGAAGCCATCGATGGCGGCATCGCCGCGCTCGGCAACCCAGTGCATGGCCATGTGTGCGCCACAGCTGTGAGCGATGATGACGATGCGCGCGGCGCCCTGCTCGCGCAGATACTGCAGTGCGGCGTCGATGCGCGGCAAGGCTGCGGGGAAGATCTCGACGTAATCGTAGTACTTGGCGCCCTTGCCGAGGACGGGCAGTTGGATGGCGAGGCTGTCCCAGCCGTCGTCGGGGAGTGCGGTGCGCAGCGGGTGCACGATGTTCGGCCAGTCCGGATGCAGCCCGCGTCCGTGCAGAATCAGCACGGCCTGGCGTGGCCCGGCCGTCGCGCCGGCGGTGGTGTGGATGCCGAGGAAGCGCTGCCCGCCGGCCTCGAGGTAGACGGGCTCACCTTCCAGGATGGCATCCTCGATCTCCGCCGCAAGGCGCGCCTCACGGGCCCAGTCCGCGCCGACGGGCGCTTCCGCCGCCAGGCCACCGGCCAGCAGCAGCCATGCGGCCCCGCAGAGCGCGGCGAGGAACGGGGGTGTGACCGGGGACGGACGTGGCATGCGGGGCCCTGCACGGCGGATTTGGTAGACTATAGCCCTTTGCCGCAGTCGCGTAACCCTGTCAGCCGCGAAACCTAAGACCGGCCACGGAAAACACGGACGACAGCCTTTTTAGCCACGAAATCCACGAAACCCACGAAAGTTGCTAGCGCCAAAACCGGCCACGGAAAACGCGGACAGATATGGGGCTGCAGTCTGTGTTTCTGGAGAAACGGTTTTCCCTCTCATACCTTTCGTGGGTTTCGTGGATTTCGTGGCTAAAAAAGGTTTTGTCCGCGTTGGTTAGCGTAATTCCGCGGCGAATGCCGTTACTGGAGTAACCGATCATGCTTGCAGTCGAACCTGGCCATCACTGGTATGACGGCGAAGAGAGCGTCACCAGCTGCATCGGCGAATCCGTGTGGATCCCCGGCCCTGCGGGCGCCCTCGAGGGCGTGACCGCCTGTCCCGCCGAGGGGGCGCCCATGCATGGCGTGGGCGTGGTCTGCCATCCGCATCCGCTGTACGGCGGGACGTTGAACAATAAGGTGGTGGATTATCTGTCGCGCACCCTCAACACCCTGGGCGTCGGCACGGTGCGCTTCAATTTCCGCGGTGTGGAGGGCAGCGAAGGCGCCTACGACAACGGCGACGGCGAGGCCGACGACCTGCGCGCGGTCCTGGGGTGGGCGCAGAAGCTGCGGCCGGGGCATCCTCTGTGGCTGGCCGGGTTCTCCTTCGGCGCCTATGTGGCGTTGAGGGTCGCGCGCGAGTTTCCCCTGATCCGGCTGATCACGGTGGCGCCGCCGGTGAACTTCTTCGATTTTTCCACCCTCGCGCCGCCCACCTGCCCCTGGATCCTGGTGCAGGGCGAAGCCGACGAGATCGTGCCGGCGGAGGCTGTGTTCGACTGGGCGGCACGCCAGGATGCCGCGCCCGAGATCATCCGCATGCCGGGTGTCGGACACTTCTTCCACGGCCAGCTCAATCAGCTGCGCGACAGCCTCGTGACACGCATCCGTGCCGCCGACGCTGCGGCCTGAAGGCGCTCAGCCCGGCAGCCACGACGGGTCGGTCCGGGCGGCGCAGCGGAAGGCCTCGCGCGGCGTGTCGAACAGTTTCGGCAGCGAGCGGCCGTCGACCGTCGCTGTCCAATAAGCGGGCAGCGCGCCGCCCTTGAAGACCGGGCGCGCCGAGACCCGCCGGCCGTTAATGGTCTTGCTGATGGTGGTGTTCATTGGCATCCCCCTGCGTGATTTTTATTCTCGGGTGGTGACGGGAAATCTGGCAATAGCCATGCCATACCGGATTGCTGATATTTATCAGCATGATGCCCGGTAAGTATGGTGGCTGTGGGCAACCAAGTGTAAGTCCCACCGACACCGGTGGCGGGCACAGGTGTAAATCTGCCCGATTCACTCCCGCACGGAGATGCCGTGCGCGCCGTACTCGGCGCAGGGCGGCGAGCGTCGGGTGCGGGGCCGGTTCAGCGCCTTGCCGGATCGTCCACCAACGTGGCCGGGGTGCTGGTCTGCGGCAGGGCTTCCTCCGCGCCTGCCGCCGGGACACGGAAGGCCGGCCGCAGTCGGGCGGCACTGCGTCCCGATCATGGCGTGCCGCCAGGGTCGTACAGGCGCTGTCGACGGGGGGCGGGCCCGCCATTAGAATTCGCTTCGCCTATCCCATATTCTTGTTATCCTCTTGGCCGGTCCTGCCGGTGTCGGGGCAGAGATTGGGTCAGCGATCGTCTCCGCCTTGGCCCGGGCACGAAACCACGTACAGCGACGGCCGAACCAAGGCCCGATGACGGCTCATTGATCCAGGTAACCGCCCAGCGCCAGCGCCACCATGTATTGCAGACACTTCGGCCTTGATGCGAAGCCGTTCTCGATCACGCCCGATCCGCGGTTTCTGTTCCTGAGCGACCGCCATCGCGAGGCGCTCGCACACCTCCTGTACGGCGTCGGTGAAGGCGGCGGCTTCGTGCAGCTTACCGGCGAGGTCGGTACCGGCAAGACGACACTGTGCCGCGCGCTGCTCGAGCAGTTGCCGGCATCGGTCGACATCGCGCTCATCCTCAATCCCAAGCTCAGCGGCCTGGAGCTGGTGGCCGCGGTCTGCGACGAGCTGAAGGTCGACTATCCGCGCGACACCCAGAGCCTCAAGGTGCTGGTGGATCATCTCAACGAACATCTCCTGCATGCGCATGCCGCAGGCCGCCGCACCGTGCTGGTCATCGACGAGGCGCAGAATCTGAGTGCGGAGGTGCTGGAGCAGATCCGGCTGCTGACCAACCTCGAAACGGCCCAGGCCAAGCTGCTGCAGATCATCCTCATCGGCCAGCCGGAGCTGCAGACGCTGCTGGCGCGCAATGACCTGCGTCAGCTCGCCCAGCGCATCACCGCGCGCTACCACCTTGGCTCACTCACCCGCGACGAGACGCAGGTCTATATCACGCATCGCCTGAAGGTGAGCGGCGGCCACGGCGACCTGTTCACGCGCGCGGCCGTGGACGAGGTGCAACGGCTGTCGGACGGCACGCCGCGGCTCATCAACATCATCTGCGACCGCGCGCTGCTGGGCGCCTATGTCGAGGACAAGCGCCGCGTGGATGCCAAGCTGCTGCGGCGTGCCGCGCGGGAGGTGTTGCCCGAGGTCCAGGATGGCCGCGGTGGAGGGAGCGCCTGGCCCTGGGTCGCCGGCGTGGTGCTGGTGGCCGGTGCCGCACTGCTGGGCTGGCTGGTCGGCGATCGCCCGCAGGATCTCCTGGCGCTGGGCGGTGTGGCATCGGAAGAGCTCCGTCCGGTCTCCCCGGGGGCGAGCGAGGACGCGGCCGCGAGCATGACGGCCGCGCCCGTCCAGACGGCGTTGCCGGATGTACCGGATGCACCGGGCGCGGATGCCGGAGCGCTGCCGCCCGCCGCCATGGATGCGGACACGCTGCCGCCGGCTTCGGGGCTGGCGGACGCGCTGCTGGCCGCCGCCGCCGACGAAGGCTCCGGACTGCTGGCGTGGAGCGGGCTGTTCAAGCTGTGGGATGCGGCGCTGTATCTGGATGGGCAACTGCAGCCATGCGATCAGGCCGCGCGGCAGGGGTTGCGTTGCCTGGTGCGCGCCGGCAACTGGACACAGCTGCGCAACTTCGATCGCCCGGCCGTGCTGCAGATGATCGCGCCGGACGGCAGGCGCATGTCCGCGCTGCTGCGCAGCCTCGATGCGGGCGAGGCGGGCATCGAGGTCGGCGGCGAGCTGCATTACGTCCCGCTGGCCGACATCGAACGTTATTGGCATGGGCAATTCATGCTCCTGTGGCGGCCGCCGGTGGGGCACGAGGTCCTGCGCGCGGGTGATCGCGGCGCGGACGTCGCCTGGCTGCGCGACCTGCTCGACCGGCTGCAGCCGGATCTCGCGGGCGGTGCCGGGGCGCCGGACGTGTACGACGCCGCGCTGGCGGAGCGCGTCCGGCGGTTCCAGGCCGCGCACGCACTCGAGGCGGACGGTGTCGTCGGTGCCCTGACCCTGATCCATTTGAATTCCGCCGACCGGCGGTCCGGCGGCCCGCGGCTGTCGGGCGCCGCTGCGGCACAGGACGGCTGACCCATGTCCTACATTCTCGAGGCACTCAAGAAATCCGAGCAGGAGCGGCACATCGGGCATGTGCCGGACCTCACCATGACCCAGGAGCCCGCACCGGCGGTGCGCGCCGCGCGTGGGCCCTGGTTGCTGCCCGTCGCGCTGTTGCTCAACGCCGTGATCATCGGTCTGGTGGTCTGGAGGCCGTGGCAGACGCAGGTGGCGGCGGTCGTGGAGGCCGAGCGCGGTGCACCGCCCGAGGTCGCCGAGACGGCTTCGCCGGAGCCGGTCGAACCCGCGACCGCCGATGCAGTCGTGCCTGCGTCGGTGGCGGTGCCGCCCGTGTCCGCACCCCGTGCCGCGGTGCCGGTCGAAGTACCCGTCGCGTCGGAGCCGGCCGTCCATGCAGGCGCCGGGCCGCAGCCGGAAGCACCTTCCGCCACACCCGCGCGCAGCCCGTCCGACTGGCGTGCGGCGACGCCGCGCTGGCAGGACCTGCCGGCCGAGGAGCGCAGCCGCCTGCCGGTGCCGCGCTTCGACGTCCACGTCTTCGCGCAGGAGCCGTCGCGGCGGTTCGTGCTCGTCAATCTCAAGAAATACCAGGAAGGGGATCGGCTCGATCAGGGCGTGACGCTCGACGCCATTCTCGCCGACGGAGTCGTGCTCTCATATCAGGGACAGCGTTACCGAGTGGACCGCCCCTAGTGCCTCATTTCCCGATGTCAGTATCTCGCGATCGTACCTTGCTTCGCGCCGGCTCCGTCTGGCTCTGGTTTCTGTTCGGAACGCTGCTGCCGTTCCCGTCTCATGCCCAGGCTGCGGAGGCGGCGCCGCAGCGGTTGATCGTGCGGCTGACCGAGGACGTGCCCTCCGCCGATGTCTCCGCCGCCGTGGGTCTCGAGCGGCGCGCCAAGGAGGTGCTGCGTGCGGCGGGCGTGCCGGGGCTGGTGTTCGAGCGCGAACTGGGGCCGGCGATCGCGACGCTGCGGTTCGTGGGGGCGGTTCCGGAGGACGTCGTGGCCCGCGCCGTCGAGCGCCTGCGCGGGCAGCCAGACGTCGTCTATACCGAGGCCGATCGCCGCGTGCGGCCGCAGCTGGTGCCCAACGACCCTGAGTACCTCCAGCAGTGGAACCTGTGGGACACCTACGGCATCCGCGCGCCGGCGGCCTGGGACCGGGAGCGCGGCGACGCCGGCCTGGTGATCGCGGTGCTCGACACCGGCATCCTCAGTCACGCGGATCTGGACCCGGCGCGGGTGCTGCAAGGCCGGGACTTCATCACCGACACGCGGTATTCGAACGACGGCGACGGCTGGGACCTGGACCCGGGCGATCCCGGCGACGCTGTCACCGCCGGGGCCTGTCCCGATGGAAGCCCTGCCAAGGATCAGGACAGCTCCTGGCACGGCCTGCACCTCGCGGGCGTGATGCTGGCCGCCACCGACAACGGCGTCGGCATCGCCGGCATCAACCACGCCTCGCGCCTGCTGCCGGTGCGGGTGCTGGGCAAGTGCGGAGGGAGCTTCAGCGACATCATCCCCGCCATCCTGTGGTCGGCCGGCCTGCCGGTGAACGGGATCGAGCGCAATCCGACGCCGGCCAAGGTCATCAACATGAGCTTCGGCGCGCCCGGGGCCTGCACCGCGGCCGTGCAGGACGCCATCGACCGGGCCGTCGCCGCCGGTGCGGTGGTGGTGGTGGCCGCCGGCAACAACGACGGTACCGATGTCGCGAGCGTCGTTCCAGCCGGCTGCAACAACGTGATCACCGTCGCGGCCACCGACCGCGGCGGCGCGGTGCCCGCCTACTCGAACATCGGCGGCCGGGTGCTGCTCAGTGCGCCCGGCGGCGGCGGGGCGTTCGGTATCTATTCGCTCTCGAACGGGGGCGCCACTGCGCCGCTGCCGTCGCCGGGAGGGGATCGCTACGTCAACATCATCGGTACCAGTCTGGCCACCGCCCAGGTATCGGCGGCCGTTTCCCTGATGCTCTCCGCGCGGCCGACGCTGGGCCTCGCCGACATCCGCAGGCTGCTCCAGCAGTCCGCCCAGCCCTATCCCGCGGGCGGCTGCCTCTCCGGCCTCTGTGGCGCGGGCATTCTCGATGCGGCCGAGGCGGTGCGGCTGGCGGGCGCGACCGTCGCCAGCGACACGCCTGTCGCCACGACCAGCAGTGGGGGGGGCGGCGGCGGTTGCGCGCTGCGCGGCGGAGCCGCTCCAGAACGCGACATCGCGCTGGGGCTCGTGCTTCTGGGTCTGGGCGTGTTGTGGATGTGGCGCGGGCGCAATAAACCTGAAAATTCATTTCAGCCACGGAAGCACACGGACGTACACAGAATGTAAAATCCGCCGCATCCTCACCTTCCGTGTGCTTCCGCGGCGAGTACGGTTTTCGGTATGTGGGCGAGTGGCGGGCGCGTCAGCCGCCTTGCGCGGGCGTCGCCTGAGCGATCTCTTCGGGGGTCGCCGCGCGCACGGCCTGGATTTCGACCTCGAACACGAGGGCCTCGCCCGCCAGGGGGTGGTTGGCATCGAGGATGACACGATCGCCTTCGATGGCGGTGATGCGGAACTCGACCGCCTGCCCGCCCTCGTCGTGCCCCGTCAGCGTGTTGCCGACCCGGATGTCCTCGCCGGGCGGCAACGCGTCGCGCGCGATTTCCTGCACGAGGTCGACGTCGCGGCGCCCGAAGGCGTCTTCCGGGAGCAGCTTCACGCGCACGATCTCGCCGGTGCCGCGGTTCTCGAGCGCCGCCTCCAGTCTGGTGAACAATGCGCCGCAGCCGTGGACGTACTGTATCGGGCGGCTGCCGGCATCCCGCACCTGGACGCCGCGGCCGGTCGTCAGGCTGTACTGGACGGTCACGTGTGCGTGTCTGCCGATTTTCATGGAATTCGTCCTGCGGAATGCGGTCATACGGAAGGCGGCGCCCAGTCTACCGGGCCCGCCGCACCGCCAACAACCCTGTATGCCGTGGCTGAACCCGGGAGGGCGCGAGGCCTTCAGCGGCACGCGCGGGGTGAAGGTATTTCGCGACACGTCAGGTATGGCCATGCTGAAAGCACTGCAAGGATTCATCGACGATTTCCTTTCTCCTGGCGCACAGGCCGCGGCCGAAGCGCAGGAGCATCGCCTGCAGCTCGCGACCGCCGTGCTGCTCATGGAGATGGTCAACGCCGATTTCGAGGCGCGGCGGGAGGAGCGCGAGCACGTCCTCGACCTGCTCACGGCCGAGTTCCGGCTGTCGACGGCAGAGGCGCGGCGCCTTGCCGACCTGGGCGCCGAGGAGGTGCGGGAGTCGGTGTCGCTGTTCGAATACACCCGCACGATCGACACACTGCTTCAGCCGGGCGAAAAGCTTCGGGTGATCGAGATGCTGTGGCGGGTCGCCTACATCGATGGTGCGTTGGACAAGTACGAGGAGTATCTGGTGCGGAGAATCGCTGATCTGCTGCATGTCAGCCATCGTCAGCTCATGCAGGCGAAACAGCGGGTGCTCGATGCGCAGGATGCCTGATGGCGGCTGGGGCCGGCCGGTGCCGATCCGGATAAAACAAGGGCGGGAGACCCGCGAAGTTCCCCCGCCCCACGATGCCAGCGCGTCCCTGCGCCGCCGTCGCCGGAATCCCGGCTCAGACCATATCCTTGAGCGCCTTCAGCGCAGCGATCTTGACCACATTGCGGGCCGGCTTGGCCTTGAACACGGTCTCTTCGCCGGTGAAGGGGTTGATGCCCTTGCGGGCCTTCGTCGCCGGCTTGCGCACGACCTTGATCTTCATCAGACCGGGGACGGAGAACACGCCCGGACCGTTCTTCTTCAGATCACGCTTGATCAGTCCGCTGAGGCAGTCGAACACGGCGCCGACGTCCTTCTTGGCCAGGCCGGTCTGATCAGCGATGTAGCTCAGGGTTTCGGATTTGGTGGTGGGCTTGTCGGATGCCTTGGCGGCACTCTTCTTGGCGGTCTTACCAGCGGCTTTCTTCTTCGCGGCCATTCAGTACGCTCCTCTAATGTTTCCAGCATAGGGTCTACAACGCCGCATAAGATAGCACAATAAAGTTGCGGTGGAAGGCTTTTTGAGCCTGGAATAGCAGTATTTTCTCGATGTCGCATCGCGCGAAGGGCGTATTTTCCAGGGTGGCGCGTCGGTGGCCGAGACGGTGCGGCGGGTTCGTCCGTGCGTGCCGGAGATTCCGGCGCGTCGACCGGCCGCGCATCAGATGCACCGGTGGCGAACACGGATGGCGGGTTGCGGGACTGGTGCGGGAGCGGCATGTCGGAGATGCGACCGTGGCATCGTTACGCCATCCCCGGCGGGGCCAACGGCCCACCCGGTTTTCCCTGTCCGGAACGGCGCGCGGGCCGCGTTGCCGGCGGCATGAGGGGGTTAAATATCGGCCGCCGCCGGCCGATAGCCCCCGTTAGAGTCTTCAGGCACATCCTTCGCACTAAAGGATTGATTTTCAGGAATTCCGAGCGGTTGGTCTGGAATGAGTGCGGCACCCAAAATCATCGACAAGAAATCCCTCCAAGCCCTCGTACCCTTCAATGCGCTCTCGCCGGCGCATTTCAACGAGGTCATGCAGAAGACCCAGGTGGAGGAGTTCCGTACCGGTCGCGTGGTCTTCAAGGAGGGCGATCACGACAACCAGTCGATCTACCTGCTGCGGGGCGAGCTCAATCTGCTGGCCGGCAACGAGATCGTCGGTGTCGTCAAGGCAGGCACCGATGCCGCCCGCCATCCCGTCGCGCAGCAGCAGCCGCGCCAGGTGACCGCGCGGGCCAAGACCAACGTGGTCATCGCCCGCGTGGACTCCAGTCTCCTCGACATCATGCTCACCTGGGATCAGTCGTCCGGCTACGAGGTGGCCGAGATCGATGATGACGAAGACGACGACTGGATGACCCGTATCCTGCAGTCGCAGGCCTTCCTGAAGCTCCCACCCTCGAACATCCAGCGGCTGCTGATGAGCGTGGAGTCCGTGCCGGTCCGTGCCGGCGACGTCATCATCCGGCAGGGGGCCGACGGCGACTATTTCTACATCATCAAGAACGGCCGCTGCATGGTGACCCGGCGGCCGTCCCCGAACGCCAAGGAGGTGAAGCTGGCGGAACTGGCGGACGGCGACGCCTTCGGCGAGGACGCCCTGGTCTCGGATGCCAAGCGCAACGCCACCATCACCATGATGACCGATGGCGTGCTCATGCGCCTGGCCAAGGGGGATTTCAACGAGCTCCTGAAAGAGCCGCTCCTGAACAAGGTGAAATATAAGGAGGCGGAAGCGCTGGTCGCCAAAGGCGCGGAACTCCTGGATGTCCGGCTGCCTGGCGAGTTCGAGAACACGCGCATCGCCAACAGCCGCAACATCCCGCTGTCCGCCCTGCGTCTGGAGGCCAATACCCTGGCGCGCGGAAAAAAGTACATCGTCTGCTGCGATACCGGCCGCCGCAGCGCCAGCGCGGCCTTCGTCCTGAGCCAGCGCGGTTTCGAAGTGTTCGTGCTGGAGGACGGTTTTGCCTCGGTGCCGCCGGAGGCGCTGGTCGGCAACGGGCCGTCCGTGGGCGGCGTGGTGCAGGACGCGGCGCCCGTTCCGGACCTCGTGGCTCAGCCGTCACAGGCGGAGGCTGCGACGGCATCCACCGCGATCGTGGCCGATCTGGAAGGTCGGATCGACGCACTGCAGGCGGCGCAGACGGCGGCGGAAGCGGCACGTGACCAGGCCAAGGCCCGGGTCGCCGAGCTGCAGGACGAGCTCGAGCGCCTGCGCGCGACCGCCCGTGAACAGACACTCGAGCTCGAACAGACGCTGAGCGAGGCGCGGGCCGAAGGCGCCGCGCTGTCGGCCGAGATTCAGCAACTCAAAGAGGAAACGCGCGCACTGCGCCAGGCGGACAAGGCGACCCGCGGGCAGGCCGAAGCCCTCGAGGCCGAGGTGACGGAGCGCCGCGAACACGAAGCGGCGTTGCGCGCCGAAATCAGCGCACTGAATGAGCAGCGGGCGCGGCTCGAGGCGGCGGTCGCCGGAGGTGAGCAGACGCGTGCCGGTGCCGATGCCGAGCTGGAGAGACTCCGGAACCGCATCGCCGAACTGGAGCCGCTGGAGGAGCGGCTGCAGGCGCAGGTAAGCCAGGGTGAGTCTCTGGGCCAGGCCAAAGCGGCGGCCGAGGTCGCCGCGCGGCAGGCGCAGGAGGCGCTCGCGGGCGCCTCCGCCGAACTGGCGCGGTTGCGCGAGGATCATGCAACGCTGCAGCAGGATCTGGCCGAGGCACAGGGGCGTACGCGGCAGCTCGAAGCGGAAGGCGGCGAACATGTGCAGCACCTGGCGGCAGAGCTGGAGGCCACGCGTACCGCTGCCGCGGCTGCCGAACAGGAACGGTCCATGCTGCAGGATGCCCAGGCGCAGCTGCAGGCCGACCTGGCTGCAATGCAGGCGCGGGCTGCAGAGCTGGAGCAGGCCGCCCGGACGCAGGCGGGCGACGCCGAAGGCCGCCTGGAGGCGCTGCAGCGCGACCTGGAGACGGCGCAGGCCGAAGCCCGCGCGGAACTCGAGCGTGCCCAGGCCGTCTGGCAGGAGGAGCGGACGCGCCTTGCCGACACCGGAACCGCTCACGAACAGGCGCGAGCCGATCTGCAGGCACGCTGCGATGTGCTTGAAGCAGAACTCCAGGCCGCCCGCGACGCCCAGGGACAGGGCCGGGCGGAGCTCGAATCGCGGATTTCCGAAGCCGAGGCGGCACGTGTGCAGGCGCTCGCGGAACAACAGGCCACGCATCGGGATGCGATCGCGGCCTACGAGCGGCGCCTTGCCGACGAGGGCGAGCGGGTCGCTACACGCATCGCCGAGCTGGAGCGGGCGCTCCGCGACGCGCAGGCCGGTGCCGAGGAGGCGGCGGATCAGGCGACGCGATTGGCGGCCTTCGACGAGGAGCGCGACGGTCTGCGCGCAGAACTGGCGGCCCAGGCGGAACGCGCGCGCGAGGCCGAGACGGCCAGGCTGGAGATCGAGGCCCGGCTGGCGGAGATGTCTGCGGCCGCCGAAGAGGCGCAGGCGCGGCTCGAGCAGGCACGGCGGGAGCAACAGGAGACCGTGGCCCGGGCCGAAGAGCGGTTGCGCACCGAGCTCGGTGCGCAGTTGCGTGATCTCAAATCCGATCTGGAAGGCGCGCGGGCCGCATTGGCACGCGAACAGTCGCAGCGGGAGAATCTCGCGGAAGCGGATCAGGCCGAACGGGATGTGGCGCTTGCAGAGGCCGCGAAGGAACTCACCCGGATCCAGGCCGATCTCGACGCTGCCCGCGACAGTCTGGCGCAGAGCGAGACGAGCCGTCGCGCCCTGGAGGCCGCGGCCGCGGCCGCGCGTGACGAGGCGGAGATGCAGCGTCAGGCGCTGGCCGCCGAGCTCGAACAATTGCGGGCGGCCACGTCCGCCGACATCGAAGCTACCCGCCGGCAGATGGCATCGCTGCACGAGGAACTTGAGGCGGCACGCAAGGCCAGTGCGGGGGCATCCGCCGACGAAGAGCTGTCGCGCCTGCGCATGCTGCTCGACGAGGCCCGCGAGGAGGCGAACTCCGCGCACAGCGATGCAGAGCAATGGCGGGAGAAGGCCTTTGCGGCCGAACAGACCCAACCCGATCCGGGTGACGAACTCGATGCCATGCGTATCCAGCTGGCGGACGTGCAGTCCCGTGTCGACGACGCGCTGCGGCAGCGCGACGAAGCGCAGCAGGAGGTGTCCGGGCTGCGTCAGCAGCTCGAGACTACCGCCCAGGCCGGCCCGCTCGCCGCCGCTCCGTCCCAGCCGCTCGCATCCCCGCCGGGGTCTGCGCGGCGCGGCGGTGGTGTGTGGATGGGGCTGGCTGCCGGTCTGGTGATCGGCCTTGCCGGTGCCGCAGGACTGTTCTGGTTCGGCGGCAGCCGGGAGGCGCAGAACGCCGCCGCCGCGCCGCCGGCCGCCGCATCGTCGGTGACGCCGCTGCAGCGCGCGGAGCAGCCGCTGGCGCCGCTCGCAGCCGGTGCGGAAACGGACAAGCCCAAGGTCGAGGCGAAGCCCGGACCGAAGCCAGAGCCGAAGCCGGCACAGCCCGAGTCGGTCGCCAAGGCTGCACCGTTCAAGGTGCGGACTTTCCGCGACCCGCTCCGCGACGGCGGCCCGGGACCGGAGATGGTGGAGATGCCGGCCGCGCGCTTCGCCATGGGCAGCAGCGCCAGTTCTCTGGAGTTCGACGAGCGACCCCGGCACGACGTCCAACTGAGGCGTTTCGCGATCGGCCGTTACGAAGTGACGTTCGATGAGTACGATGCCTTTGCCCGTGCCACGGGGCGCAGGCTGCCGGACGACAAAGGCTGGGGCCGCGGCAAACGCCCAGTGATCGACGTCAGTTGGGACGATGCGGCGGCCTATGCCCTGTGGCTGTCCGAACAGACCGGCACGTACTACCGTCTGCCATCCGAAGCCGAATGGGAATACGCCGCCGGGGGCGGCAGCGGCGCCTTGTACTGGTGGGGCATCGGCCCTGAGCGGGGGCGCGCCAACTGTTTCGATTGCGGCAGCGAGTGGGATGCGCGTTCCACCGCCCCGGTCGGCCGTTTCGACCCCAATCCGTATGGGCTCTACGATACCGCCGGGAACGCCGCCGAATGGGTCCAGGACTGCTATCACGCGAACTACGCGGGCGCGCCGGCCGACGGCAGCGCCCGGCTGGCAGCGGACTGCGCCGGCCGGGTGGTCCGCGGCGGCGGCTTCAACAGCCCCGCTCCGTCCGTGCGCTTCAGCAAGCGCGACCAGCGTTCGCCCGGTTCGACCACGGACGACGTGGGCTTCCGCATCGCACGCGACTTCTAGCGGCTGCCGCGCCCTCCGTGCGGCCCGGACGGAGGTCATGCGCTGAAATGCAGGAGCGGCCTGTGGCCGCGAACCATCGCCTGAGCGGATTGTTCGCGGGCAGGCCCGCTCCTACAGGCAGAGCCGGCAGGCTGCAGGGGGTATCACCCGCGCCGACGCACCGAGCGCTGAAACGCCGCCTGCGATCCGCTACACTGCCCAGCCATCATGGCCCGCATATTCGCCGTCGGCATAGCCACCCTGGATACCGTCAATGTTGTGCCGTTCTGTCCGGCGGACGACGGCGACGTCCGCGCCCTCGCGCAGCGTGTCGCGCGCGGCGCCCTGGAACAAGCGGTGGCGGCCGGCTGCCGCCTGGCGGGAGGCACGTGCGGCCGCATGGCCTTTCCGGGGCTGGCGGACGGTGCCTGATCCTGCGCCGTTGCTGCGGCTGTGCCGCTTCGATGAGCTGGCCGACCCGGATTCCCGGGGTTTCGCGTTGCAGACGGCGGCCGGCCCGCAGGACATCTTCATCGTGCGGCGCGGCGCCGAGGCGTTCGCCTACGTCAATCACTGCCCCCACACCGGCAGCCCCCTCGATTGGCTCCCCGATCAGTTCCTGAGTCTCGATCGCCGTCTGATCCAGTGTGCCCTGCATGCGGCGCTGTTCCGCATCGAGGACGGCCGATGTGTGGCGGGTCCATGCGCCGGCCAGGCGCTGACGTCCGTTCCCGTCGCCTTGGAGGAGGGGTGGATCCTGGTACATGGCGAGCGTCTGCTGTGAGGAGGTTGTCTCGCCTTCCCGCGGCTGGCATGCTGCCGCAATGCAGCGGCAGGCCATTGAAGTCGGACATCTCAGCAAACGCTTCGGCGACATCCACGCAGTCGAGGATCTGACGTTTGCCGTGCCGCAGGGTACGGCCTGCGCACTGCTCGGCGGCAACGGTGCCGGCAAGACCACCACGTTGTCCATGCTGCTCGGTCTGCTGACGCCGTCGACCGGCACCATCCGCATCCTCGGCGAAGATATGCTCGCGCACCGCTACCGGGTGCTGGGACGCATGAATTTCTCATCGCCCTACGTCGATCTGCCGCAACGTCTCACGGTGGCCGAGAACCTGTCCGTATATGCGCATCTCTACGGCGTTCCCCGGGTCCGCCGGCGCCTCGCCGAGCTGGCCGAGGATCTCGACATCGGCGCGTTTCTCAAGCGGCCCTACGGCACGCTCTCCGCGGGCCAGCGCACGCGCGTGTCGCTGGCCAAGGCGCTGCTGAACGCGCCCGAGGTGCTGCTGCTGGACGAGCCGACCGCCTCGCTCGATCCGGACAGCGCCGATCGCATCCGTGGCTACCTGCTGGACTATCAGCGCCGCAGCGGCGCGACGCTCCTGCTGGCATCCCACAACATGCCCGAGGTCGAGCGCATCTGCGACGACGTCATCATGCTGCGTGGTGGGCGGCTGGTGGACCGTGGAACGCCGGCAGAGCTGCTGGAACGCTACGGCCGTGGCACGCTCGAAGAGGTGTTTCTCGATATCGCCCGCGCACCGGCGGGCGTGGTCTGAGGGATAGACAGTGGCAACCGTATCGAACTTGTTCGCCCCGCGCCGCGTCGGCGCCATGGTGCTGCGCTATCTCTATCTGCTGCGGAGCTCCGGCCCGCGTGTGCTGGAGCTCTTCTACTGGCCGACCGTGCAGCTGGTGCTGTGGGGTTTCATCACCGAATTCTTCGTTACCAACAGCAGCTGGCTGGCCCAGGCCTCCGGCGTGTTGCTGGCCGCCGTGCTGCTGTGGGACGTGCTGTTCCGCGGCCAGCTGGGTGTGTCGCTGGCCTTCTTCGAGGAAATGTATTCGCGCAATCTCGGGCATCTGTTCGTCAGCCCGCTGCGACCCTACGAGCTCATCTGCGCGCTGCTCACTATCAGCCTCATCCGTACGGTCGTCGGTGTCGGCGCGGCCGCGGTGCTGGCCATTCCGCTGTTCGGGTTCTCCATCTTCTCGCTGGGTTTTCCACTGCTGGGTTTCTTCTTCAATCTCCTGGTCATGGGCTGGGCCATCGGCCTGATGGTGTCGGCACTGGTGCTGCGCTACGGCCTGGGCGCCGAAACCCTGGCCTGGGTGGCGATCTTCGCGATCGCGCCGGTGAGCGGGATCTATTACCCGATTGCGACCCTGCCTGAATGGCTGCATCCGGTCGCCTGGGCGCTGCCGGCCAGCCATGTCTTCGAGGGCATGCGGGCGGTGCTGATGGAGCACCAGGTCCGCTACGATCATCTGGCGGCGGCCATCGGCCTGAACCTGTTGTACATCGCGGCGGGGAGCGGGCTGTTTCTGTATGCCTTTCAGGTCGCGCGCCGGCATGGCAGTCTGCTGCATATCGGCGAGTGAGCGGCGCGCGGGCACAAAAAAGCGCCTGCGGACGTGGGTCCGCAGGCGCGGGGCGCGGGGCGCGGAGGTCAGTCGGCGTCGATACCGGCCAGGAACGCCGCAATGTCGACATCCCGCATCGACGGCGGGATGGGGTGCTCATGCGGGGAGGTCCCGTGTTCCAGCGGCTGCAGGCCAATTTCCGGCGGCAGGTCGGCGCGGGCACTGCGTGCAGGGGAGTTCCGGGCGGCGGACGCCTTGTCGTCCGGCTCACAGACCTCGTAAGTGACCATATCGTAGACCTTCACCATGGCTCACCTCCTGTGACGGCGGAAGCGCCGCCTTCACCTCGTACCCTAAAGTAGCGGCGCCTGCGGGGCAACATTTAACACTGTGTGGAGTTGATCCCGATCATTGCGGAAGCGTGCACGAAAACGGCCGTTTGGGCGGCGTATTCGAAGTCTCTGATGCCCGGATAAGGAATTTCAGTGGGCGCGCGCCGGATGTGACGCGAGGTGATGGGCCAGGCGCGTGGTTTCGGGCAGGCGATAGTGCGTGACGCAGGCCATGACCAGTTCGATGGCGGTCTCCAGGCCGACCCGGTGGCCGCTCGACACGAAAATGGGCCGTGTCCCCGCGCGGCTGCGCAGGGCCGCGCCGATGATCTCGCCCTGGTCGGTCAGCGGCGTCCATGCACCGCGTGTCTGCGGCGGCGGCTGGAACTCGCCGATCAGTCGCTGCTTGGCGACGCCGATGGTCGGCCGGTCGGTAAGAACGCCGAGATGGCAGGCCAGGCCGAAGCGCCGCGGGTGGGCGTAGCCCTGGCCGTCGCACAGGATCACGTCGGGATCGATGCGCGCCTGTGCCAGTGCGTGCAGCGCCGCCGGCAATTCGCGGAACGACAGCAGGCCCGGAACGTACGGGAACGAGGTCGGACGGCGCACGATGATGTGCTCGACGGGCATCAGATCAGCCAGGCGCAGAATCACCACCGCAGCGCGCGTGATCCGGCCACCGTCCTCGAAGCCTATGTCGACGCCGGCTACATGCCGGATCCGGCCCAGGCGATTCCCGTGCTCGACCTCCTGGACGAGCTCCGCCTGGATGAGGCGCGCGTAGGCTGGCGTGACATGCCAGGGATGCAGGTTGTCGAGGTGATCGGTTTTCATGGGTGATCCGTTCGCGGTTCCACCGGCGGCGCGCAGCATCCCGCGTTCGGCGGGTCTGGCTATTCCCCAGTATAGAAGAAGGCCGCTGTACCGGCGGGCAGGGCGGTCGAGGTAGAGGCGGTTTCAGTCTTCGCGGTCGAGGTTGTCCAGGGGGTTCCCCCAGGTGTCGGTGCCGCGCATGTCGAGGTCGACGCCGTAGTCGTCACGTTCTATGTCCAGGGATCCGGACCAGTCCTCCGGGGGTTCGATGGCCTCGATGTCGAGTTCGTACCAGGTGTCCAGGTCGATTTCCTCGACGGTGCCGTCGAAATACTGGATGTCCAGCGTCTCATCGTCGGGATCCAGCGCGACGATTTCGAAGTTGTCGCCCGCGGCCGTTCGATACCAGTCCCCGATGCGCGGTTCGTATTCGGTCGCCATGTCGGTTCTCTCCTGCGTAGCCCAACATCTCCAGCGAGTCGGCCCGTCTGCAACGGACAAAGCTATTTATAGGAGCATCGCCAGCCCTTGGCAAGCGATGCCGCGCATTGTCCGTGGGCGGACTGCAAGCGTATGATCTGGCGCAGGGAAAAGCCCGGGCAAGCTGTGATGACTGCGCTTCGCCTTCAGGCCGCTCCTGCAGGCATCACACCATTATGTGGTTTTCGATGATTCGTCAGTCGTCACACGGATTGCGCCAGCGTGACGAATACATCAGATTCTCAAAAAACTCATCTCGGCCACACGGAAGACACTGAAATGAAACAGCGTCGCGAAGCCCCGGCTCAACATCTGGCGGACGAGGGGCGCTGCTCTGCGAGGCGCATGACCCCGTCGGCATTGTCCCGTGTGTTGCCGTGGCGAATGCGGTTTCCGGGGTGAACGGGCTGCTCGAAATCGGTGTGAACAGTCTGTTGCTGCTGTTTGTCACCATCGATCCGATCGGCATCGCGCCGGTGTTCGGCTCGCTCGCGTCGAGCTTCACCGCCGAGGCGCGCCGGCGCGCCGCCCCCCCGGCCGTGGCGCTGGCCGGCCACGTGCGGGGGGTGGTCGCGGGGGTGGGGGCTTTTCGGCGAGCCGG
>CAYWKV010000041.1:18135-19572 GCA_964458835.1 uncultured Gammaproteobacteria bacterium
CGGCGGGGCGGGGCGGGGGTGCGCGGCCGGCGGGCGGCCCGCTCCCCCGCGGCGGCCCGCGGCCCCCCCGCCACCCGGGCCGTGGCGCTGGCCGCCATCATCCTGGTGGTGTTCGCGCTGGTGGGCGATTTTCTGCTCGCCGGACTGGGCGTGGGGCTGCCGGCCTTCCGCATCGCCGGGGGAAGCCTGCTTTTCCTGCTGGCGATCGACATGGTGTTCGCGCGTCGGTCGGGACTGCGCTCGACGACCCGCGGTGAATTGCACGAGGCCGAGCATCGTCAGGACATTTCGGTGTTTCCGTTGGCGTTTCCGCTGCTGGCGGGGCCCGGTGCGCTGACGACCATCCTGTTGCTGTCGTCGGGGCATCGCGATCAGCCGATCGTGCTGGCCGTGGTCATGGCGATGCTGGGCCTGGTGCTCGTGGCGACCTGGCTCGCGCTGCTGCTGTCGGCGCGGCTGTTGCGGCTGCTGGGCGAGACCGGATCCAATGTGATCGGACGTCTGTTCGGGTTGCTGCTGGCGGCGCTGGCGGTGCAATTCATGGTCGACGGTGTCACGGCCGTGCTGCGTGACGTGGGTATCGGCTGACGACGCACACGCGAGGGGGATACACATCGTGGGTTGGTGGGGTACCGCGCTGGGTGGCGCGTTCGGATTTCTGCTGGGGGGCCCGCTCGGGGCGTTGCTGGGCGCGGTGCTGGGGCGACGGTTCGACAAGGGGATGGACCGCTTCGGCCTTCCGGGCGCCGATCCCGGTGACCGGGAGCGCGTGCAGACTGCGTTCTTCACCGCGACCTTTGCAGTGATGGGGCATCTCGCCAAGGTCGACGGGCAGGTGTCGAAAGACGAGATCCGGCTGGCCGAATCGGTGATGGCGCGCATGCAGCTCGATACCGACATGCGCCGCGCCGCCATCGGCTTGTTCGACGAAGGCAAGGCGCCGGACTTCGATCTGGATGCCGTTCTGGATCAGTTCCGCCGCGAATGCCACGGCCGGCGGCATCTGCTGCAGATGTTCATCGAGATTCAGCTGCACGCCTGCTACGCCGACGGCGCCCTTCATGCCGAGGAGGCGCGCGTGCTCCGGCACATCTGCGACCGGCTCGGCTTCAGCCGCCAGGAATTCGCCCATCTGGAGGCGCTCGTGCGCGCCGCCCGCACGTTCACGGGGGCGGGTGCGGGCGCTCATGGCGGGCGTCCGGGCGCGCCGCCCTCGCACAACCGCCTGGCCGAGGCCTACAAAGTGCTGGGCGTGGGACGTGAGGCCAGCGATGCCGAGATCAAGACGGCCTATCGGCGGATGATGAACCAGCATCACCCCGACAAGCTCGTCGCCAAGGGACTGCCCGAGGAGATGATCGCCCTGGCGACCGAGAAGACCCAGGAGATCAAGGCCGCCTACGAGACCATCAAGGCCGCGCGCGGGAATGGATGACC
>CAYWKV010000042.1:0-19479 GCA_964458835.1 uncultured Gammaproteobacteria bacterium
GCATCAAGGATGCAGACGGCAATGCCAGGAGCTTCACAGTGTACGTGCAGGATGGGCGCGAACTTGCCACGCCAGAGACCGTAACCAGCGTGGACATCTCGCCAGGACAGCGCTATGACATCATCTTCACTACGCCTTCGACCGGCGGCAGCTGGTATCCACAGGTGACCTACAAGAAGCTGCGCGACAACAGCAGCTATGCCACCGTCTACGGCAGGGTAAGCTTCTGAGGCCACGCCGCGGGCCATACGGAAGTGGTCCGCGGCATTCCCTCATCTCCGAAGCGATGTCTCGTATCAACGGTGGCGATGTGGTCCGCCATGTTGGTGTCCAGTGCCGGAGCGCACTTCGAGATTCGCCACCTCGGTCTCCTCCAAATAATGAACGAAGGCGCGCCGCAGCTTTTCTCCCCACCCCTCGCCCAGAGCGGCGCCCATCTGCTGCAGAGTTTCTTCGATCTGCTCGGCCGTTACCTGCAGAAGATCATAAGTAATCGTCAGTCCGTCCGTATTGATATCCACTGCATACACACCCATCATCGCGAGCAGATGCTCGACGACCTGTTGAGCCACAGGAGCTGGCAAGGGTGCTTCCAGGCTCAGACGGCGACGTTTGATAACTTCCCGTCCCGCCTGCTTCGGTGCCTGTTCACCCGGAAAGCCGATATACAGGTGGGGATTGGCAAGAAAACGCTCCTGGCACTGTTGCGAGCAGAACGCGAAGTCCATGCCCTGGTAGGTAATCGCATGCTGATCCTGTGTTACCAGCATTTGACATACCGGATCTCTTACTTTGTCACTGTCGAACTTCTTCATACTGTCCTCCTTCAGGCCCTCGGCGTTGCCTGCAGAACAGAGCGGGATGGGGAGCGCGGCCAGGGAGACCTTGCGACATCCCGCCGCCACGTCTTCGCAAAAATGCATAGCAGCCAGGATTCACTGATACCCATCATCAACCAAGTATCTTGCTATAGCTGCTTCCAGGCATGCTCGGCAGAACTGCCTGAGGCCGTCACGTCCGCACACGCCTCCTGATCCCTGACAGCCCATACGTGGAAATGCGCACCGGCCTTCTGCCCGACGCCAATCGCTCCCTTATCCAGGTACAATGCCCAGGCCCAGTCAGGTTCGTAGGCGCTGGTGGTCGACGACCAATATCCGTCGCGCAGACCGGTAAATGCCGCATCGACCGGCAGCGCCGGGGTGTGACGGCTGCAGTCCACCAACGATTCCAGCTCATTGATGTTGGGCAAACGCCATGGCGCACCGGCCAGCGTGCGACGGTTAAGCTCATGCACTGCCGCCAGCGCCTCCGCCCAGGTCACAGCCATGCCGGTGAGATCCGTCTCGTGTCGCCAGTCTAGGCCTGTAAGCCGGTCGACCATGACATCGTCCTGCGGCAGAAAGCGGGGTGCCGGCCAGGGCCGGCCGTGGAGCAGTTCCCCGTCCTGTCCGCTGTCATGACAGGAGACGCATCGGCCTTGTGGATCGTAGCATTGCCGCTGTCCGGTGGTGGGCAGCCCCCCATTACCCGCACCGCGCACCGGCCACACCATGAACGACTGATCCTTGCCACCATAGAACATCCGTCCGCCCGCGATATCAACGTACCAGGCGTGCGCCGGACTGATGACGGCCGTGGTCGAACTCCAGTACCAACCGTGGAATACGTTCGTGAATGGATGTACATCCGGCAGCGCCGGCCTGCGGGTCTGATGGCTGATCAGACTGCGCAGCTCACGGCGATTTGGCAGTCGCCAATCTTCGTAGCCGTACGCATGCGTGCGGTTCATATAGGCGACAAAATCGAAGGCTTCCGACCAGGTGAGCGGATACTCCGCGGCATTGGCCGTTCGGCTCCAGACCAGACCGGTAAGCCGGTCCACCACAATGTCACCCATCAGTCTGAAACGCGGTTCCGGCCAGGGCCGTCCACGCGCCGACTCCGCATCCTGGCCCGACTGTCGGCAAGGGATCAGCTGCCCGGCGACGTCATAGCAACTGCGTTGGCCCGTCCGCAAATAGCTCATCTCGGTACCGGGACGCCCTGTACCAGGAATGGTGAAAGAGGTTCACTTCCGTACTTCCGTCAGGTAACGCCCACACCTTGTTTCAGCTGGTACTGCAGCCACGCTACCGGCCGCAGCGACCGACCGGAAAGGCTAGACACTATCCTTGACAGCTCCACTTCTGCCGCCAAGCCCGCAAAAAAGGAATGCAAGAGGTCTATATCGCGATTATAGACTGTGCCATTCGCCCAAGGTTCTGGATACGGCGGTAGGCGCTCAACGTGGTCACATCACCCATCACCCGCAGGCTTGTTCCTGCAGGCGAATTCCCCACTTCACGACACCGCCGGCTGAACCGGTCCATATCTCAAGGTGACCATCCGGGCTGAGCATCGACAGCGGACAGCGTCTGTTCATTCAGATAAAGCGCGAGCCGCGCGAGGCCGGTTATCAGCTCGGCAGGGCGGCCGACACCCGCATCATCTCGAATCACGCGATCCAGGGTCTGGCGCGGACCGTTGAGCGATGCCCCCTTGAACTGGTTCAGAAATCCCGGTGTGGTCACGTCCCGCCCATGCCGGGCGCCATACACCAGAATCCTTACTTGCACGATCTTCTTGCCTTCCATCACCACGCCGGCGGTCACCGGAGCCCCTTCCATGCTTTCTTCGAGCACCCACGCCGTGCGTCCGCCCCGTCTCCAGTAGGGAATGCGCAGCTGAAGCGGTTTATGGCCCAGAATCGCCCTGACCCGAGGGACCACATCGCCCGCCATCCAAATCGTCTCAGACTTCGGCACGTGGTCACCGAATACTTCCCGGAGGAAACTTTCCGGGCGCTGCAGATCGGTCCGCGGCGGGTTGTGGGCCGGCACGGATCCGGCGGCTAGCGCCAGCCCGAGCGCAGTGAACCAGCGCAGTGTTGTGGTCACGTTCATTCCCGGCTCCTTACTCAGCGAGTACATTGAACAATAATAATAATCATTCGTGTTTATATCAAGCTAAAAAATCTCTCGAAGGAACCGGTATCTTTGGTCAGATGCACCGGCACACAAAAACCCGGTGTCACCTCCTTCCTTAACGCATCCGGCGCCTCCGCCTTCAAAGCGCCGTACGCCGAAACACGGCTGCGGCCACGGCGAACAGCACTATCCCGATCCCGGCCAAGGCGAGCGCCTGAGGCCAAAGTTCCGCGATCCCGATACCTTTGAGAAAGATGCCCAGGATGATATCCATGTAGTAGCGCAAAGGACTCCCCAGCGACAGCGTCTGCAGAAAGGGCGGCATGCTGGTGATCGGCGCCAGCGTGCCGGACAGGAACAGGATCGGGAACAGTCCGAAGAACGACAGGAGCAGAGCCTGCTGCAAGGTGCGGCACGCAGCGGCGATGAGGACGCCTATGCCGATGGCGCTGAGCAGGAACAGCGCCGTGAGCATCACAAACAGGATCAGACTACCCCGCAGCGGCACCCCGAACCACCAGACAATCAGGAGGCTTGGAAACACCGACAAGGTCCCCATGAACAGCGTCGGGACAGTCTTGGCAAGAAAGAGCTCGCCGGTGCGGATGGGAGTGACACGCAACTGCTCGATGGTGCCCACCTCCTTCTCGCGCACGATGGTCGCCGCCGGATGGATGACACCGACCATAAGCCCTGCCAAAGCGATCATGGATAGCACCATGAATCGGGTATAGGTGAGATCCGGGTTGTACCAGATGCGGATCTCGGCATTCACCGGCGATGCGGCATCCGGGACGACCTCGCCCTGCAGGGACTGCAACGCGAGCAACAGGTAGTTCCGTGCGATGGCCGCCGTGTTGGCGTCGGAACCGTCGAGCAGAACCTGCAGCGTCGGCCTCTCACCGCGCTGCAACCCGCGTGCGAACTGCTCGGGGATCACCAACACCACCCGGGCGCGGCCCGCCCGCAGCCATTCCTCAGCGGTGGCCATGTCGCCCGGGCGTCCTGTCAGGTCAAACACATCACCGGCGGCTACGGTGGAAACCAGCTGCCGGCTGAGCGATGTCCCGTCCCGGTCCAGCACCGCAAGCGGCAGGTGCTCGACGTCGAGGCCCAGGGCGTAGGTGCAGATGATCACCTCCACCGTGTATAACCACAGTATCAGAACCAGAATCACCCGGTCGCGGAAGAACTGGATGAATTCCTTCACGAGCAGGCTGCCCAAACGCATCATGCCACCTTCTTTTTCAGGCGCCAGGCGGCGAGAAAGAAAACCGCCATGGTATAAATGGCAAGCACCGTGAGTTGCAGCCACAAAGTCTCGAAGCCTGCGCCCTTGAGCGCCACGCCGCGCGAGATGTCGACGAAGTAGCGTCCGGGGAAGACCGCGGTGTAGGCCTGCAGCAACTCCGGCATGGTGAATATGGGAAACAGCAGTCCCGAGAACAGAAACGACGGCATCAACGTGACGATGAGCGCCAGCAGCATGGCCGCCAGCTGGCTGCGAGTCGCCGTGGACACCAGCAGACCTATGCCCACCGTGCAGAACACATAGATCAAACCCGCCGCCAGCAGAAAGGCGAGACTGCCCTGGAACGGGACACCGAACCACAGGAAGCCGACAGCGATGACCATGACCATCTGCAGGAAGGCGATGATGCCGTAGGGCACCAGTTTGCCGATGATGAACTCGCTGGAGGTGAGCGGCGAGGCGAAGATCCCCTGGATGGTACCGGTTTCCTTTTCGCGTACGATCCCCAGGGCGGTGAGCAACGGGGGAAAGGCCATCAGGATGACGGCATAAAGGCCGGGTACGATGGCATTGGCGCTCTTCAACGCAGGGTTGTACCAGACCCGGGTCTCGACCCGCACCACGGTCCGCTTGGGCGATTGGCGAAAACTCTGCACGATGGCCTCGGCGTAGCCGGCCGCAAGCAGTGCGGTGGCGGAGTACGTGCCGTCCACCAGCACCTGCACTGCGGTACGTTCGCCCCGCCGCAGGCGCGCCTCGAAGCGGGCCGGAATTACCAGAGCCAGATCCACCTCACCGCGCTGCAATGCCGCTTCCAGCAGGCGTATCGAGTCCCACCGGTGCTCGAGACGGAAGTACCCGCTTTGCACGAAACGCTCCACCATGGCCCGGCTGGCCGGGCTGCCATCCTCGTCCAGCACACCCAGGGCCGCCTGCCGCAGGTCCAGCGAGATCGCGTAGCCGAACAGGAACAGCATTACCAGCGGCATGAGCAGGGAGACGCCGAGAGTGATGGGGTCACGAAGGATCTCCCGGCTTTCCTTGCCGATCACCGCGGCGAGACGCCCGCGGTTCACGGTAGCGCCTCCCGCGCCGGAGCGCGCGCCAAATAGCCCATGAAGAGCGCCTCCATGTCAGCGCCGGCCGAAACACCCAGCCCGGCGCGCAGTTCGTCCGGGGTGCCGAGGGCGATCAGCCGTCCTTCGGCCATCAGACCCAGTCGGTGACAGTAGCGAGCCTCCTCCAAGTAATGGGTAGTCACCAGCACCGCCATACCGGCTCCGGCCAGGGACTGGATCAGTTGCCAGAACCGCGAACGGGCCATGGGATCGACACCCGAGGTGGGCTCATCGAGGAACAGCACCGCCGGCCGGTGCATGATCGCGCAGGCAAGCGCCACGCGCTGGCGCAACGCACCTGAGATCTCCCCGACGCGACGTCCCTGCATGTCGGCAAGACCCGTCATGTCAGCCGCCCAGATCATCGCAGCGCGGCGCTCCCCACCTCCAAGCCCGTAGGCACCGGCAAAAAAGGCGAGATTCTCGGCGACGGTGAGATCAGGGTATAGCGAGAAACGCTGTGACATGTAACCGATGCGCTCCTTGAGAAGCAGGGGTGCACGCGATACGTCCACCCCCGCCACGCGCACCACGCCGGCCACCGGCTGCAACAGACCGCACAGGACGCGGATCAGCGTGGTCTTGCCGGCCCCGTTCGGACCCAACCAGCCGACCACCTCCCCCGGGGCGATGCGAACCGACACATCGTCCACGGCGGTGAAGCTGCCGAAGCGCACGGTGATCTGCGCCGCCGACACCGCCTCGTCCGTCACCTCACGCGGTGCCGGTGCCTGGGGCGTCGTGGTGCCCCAGGTCTCCACCCCGGCAGCGAGCTGCACGAAGGCGTTCTCCAGATCAGGCTCGGCCTCGTGCACGGTGCCCAGGTCCGCAAGTTCTGCCTGCAATGTGGCCGGCAGTTCCTGTCCATGCGCGAGCTGGAAGCGCAACCGGTCCGCCAACCACTGAATGCCGATGATCTCCCTCCGTGCGGCGAGCCGCCGCCGGGCCTCGCCCAGGTTCCCCGCCAGGAGCTCGAACACCCGGCCGCGGCTGCGCGCACGCAGCGCCTGCGGCGTATCGACGGCCAGCAGCGCGCCCTGGTGCAGAAAGGCCAAGCGGTCACACGACATCGCCTCGTCCATGTAGGGTGTGGTGAGTACCACGGTCGCGCCCTGGTCGCGGAAGGCACGCAGCATGCGCCACAGTTCGCGGCGCGAGCGCGGATCGACACCGAGGCTCGGCTCATCGAGCAGCAGCAACGGTGGTTCATGAATAAGGTTGGTGCACAGGGAAAGCTTCTTGCGCATACCGCCGGAGAGCTGCCCGGCCCGCCGCATCCCGAACGGCGCGAGCCCCGCCATCTCCAGCAGGCGCGCGCGCCGGTGCTGGAACACCTCACCGCCCACACCCCGGATACGGGCGGCGAAGGCCAGGTTCTCGTCCACGGTCAGCCGGTCGTAGAGGGTGAAGCCCTGGGACATGTAGCCGATACGGGCGGTGATCCGCTCGGCCTCGCGTACAGTGTCGAAGCCCAGTACGCTGCTCTGCCCCTCAGTGGGGTCGAGGATGGCGGCAAACAGCTGCATCAGGGTGGTCTTGCCCGCTCCGTCGGGACCCAGCACACCGAAAATCTCGCCCCGGCGCACCCGCAGATCGATGTCCGAAAGCGCACGATGCTCGCCGTAGCGCCGCCCCAGCCCAAGGGTTTCGATGATGTCGCCTCCGTCAGCCGGGACCGGCATGCGTCACCTCGGCACCGCCAGACGCTGCGGCCAGGGCGTCTCATCCCGCCAGCGAATCCAGGCATCAGCAGGCATGCCGGGCTTGAGCCGCCCCTCCGGGTTGTCCAGTGTCAGGATGACACCGAATACCCTGCGCACCCGTTCCTCCGGCAGGTGCACGTCCCGCGGCGTGAACTGAGCGCGCTGGTCCACACGGCTGACGGTGGCTTGAAAGTAATGATCGGGGAAGGCATCCACCTTGACCCGCGCGGAATCGCCGAGTTTCACCTTGCCGATGTCACCCTCCGGAATGTAGACCTTCAACTCCGGGCGCGAAAGCTCCACCAGCACCGCCACCGCCCGGCCCGGCGTGGCCAGCTCGCCGGTCTCGATGGCCTTGCTCTCTATGGTCGCGCCGACGGGGGCACGGATCTCCGTCTTGTCCACCTGCCGCTGCAGCAACGCCACCTGTTGCTCGGCCGCGCGCAGCCGGGCGCCTGCCTCGGTGATCTGTGCCTCCAGGGCGTCGACACGGCCCCGGGCTTCACGATAGCGGTCTTCCACTTCACTGAGCTGCCGGGGGCTGACGGTACCGCGCGCCCGCAGCTCGCGAAAGCGGTCGAGGTCGCTCTCGGCCGTCGCGAGGTGATGGCGCCAGGTCTCGAGCTGCGCAGCAAGGGCGGTCGTCCCACGGCGGACCGCCCCTGCCTGCGCCTCGGCCTGTGCCAGCCGGATGCGCAACTCCGTATCGTCCAGGCGCACCAGCAGGTCGCCCTGCCGCACCGGCCGTCCCTCCACCATACGGTTCTCCACTACGGTGCCGGCGACCTCGGCACTCACGACGACTTCGGTGGCTTCGATATGACCGTTGCCGTACAGGAGGCCTTGCGGCAACGGCGACGGCTGCAACACCCGGTACAGCCCGTAGGACAACCCTGCCACGGTGATCAATACCACCGGTGTCCACAGCCAGCCTCTGCTCATAGTTGACGCTGTTTCCATTTTGCCCTCCTCCCGGCGGATCGCGTCCATGACCGACTGGCCGGCTGTAATCGTATCCCGGCAAGCTTGTCGTGCTGTCCTGTCATATCACGGATGCACCGGCGGAGCACGCCGATCGGCCGCCAGGCCGATCAGCGCTCCGCCCAGCAATAATGCTGCCGTCAGCCAGAAAGGCGCCTGGATCGCTATGCCATACAGCCAGCCGGCTGCGGCCGAGCCGACTGCCTGGCCCAGGCTGGCGGCCGCGGTCTGCTTGCCGAGTGCCGCTCCCTGCGCAGCGCCCGCATCCAAAGAGACGCGGTATGCCAGCATCGGGACAAGGATTCCCGAACCTGCAGCGAACAGACCGACCAGCAGCATCAGCCACCCCAGACCGGGAACTGACGGCAACAGGCCAACGCCCACGGCCATTGCAACGAATGCCGGTACGACGATGTACCGGAAGCGGGCACGCCGGGCAATGGGCGAAAACACCAGTATCTGCACTACCACCATCACTAGGCTGCACTCCATGAACATCAGCCCGATCTCCAGTGGGTTGAGCCCCAGCACCTGCTGGCCCTGCAAGGCAATCGCCACTTCAAAGACGCCCAGCCCGAACATGCCCAACAGCGCCAGCAACGACAATATGTTCACCGAACTGATGTTGCGCGTAGTCTGTGGTGTCGTCCGCGTACCAGGCGATGACGGGACCGTCGGGAGCCAGCGCCACACCGTGAGCCAGATTACTGCGCCGGCAGCGGCAGCGGCGAAGAATGGAGTCGAGAACGAACCGCCCTGCACCTCACCGCTCAAACCACCGCCCTGCACACCGGTTAGCCAGCCGCCCAACAGAGGTCCCGTCAGAAAGCCCAGCGTAGTGACTGCAGTCATCCAGGCGAAGCGACGTGCCCGCGCATCCGGCGTACTGGTGTCACTCACGTACGCCAGTGCGACCGGCAACACCGCAGACACCAGGGCTCCGCCCACGCCGCGCGCCAAATAGGCCTGCCACAGGTTGGTCGCCAGGCCGAAGGACGCCAGTGTCAGCACGCTGCCGCCCAGCCCCAGCAGGATCACCGGGCGGCGCCCGACACGATCCGAGGCCCGTCCCCACAGGGGCGCGCCCACGAATACCGCAAACATGTAAATCCCTGCGATCATGCCGGTGTGCCAAGCGACCGAAAAGCCGCCGGCGTCGTCCACCAGCCGTTCCAGCAGGAACGGCAGCACAGGAAGTACGATGCCGTAGCCTACGGAGACCGCGAATACCGCCGCCAGGAGCAGAAAAAACTGCCACGGCATCAGGAGTTCATATCGCATTTCCACACCCATGTCTTGACGCTGATCGGTCGTGCACCGTTCCACCGAAACTTTTTCGCCTCACCCAAGTCTCTCACTGCAGGGGCCGTCTTCCGCCCACCCCTAATCCAGTTCTTCGGGCACCAAGCCGCACACAGTGCAAATCCGAATGCTTGGTGACGGTACCCGGACGCCGTCAGGACCGCACCGGGGGGGATCGCGTGCTCAAAATGAGCGCGATGAGTGCAAGCGCCGCGAGAACCAAGAAACCGAACACATACGAACCGATGAGATCTTGACCCACACCCTGCGCCACCGGCAGCAGCAGGCCGCCGAGGCTGCCGATTCCTCCAGCCAGGCCGCTCACCGCGCCGACATTATCGGGAAACCATTCCGCGATGAGCTTTGTCACCGCGCCGTTGCCTGCTCCAAGCGTTACTCCGAGTGCGAAAATGACGGTCATGCCCGCAAAGTGCCCGGGTTCGGCTGCGAGCACCAGGGCGAGCATGGTCACGGTGGGGAACACGCCATACAGGACGCGCGTACCACCCAGCCGGTCCGCAACGTACCCGCCGATCGGTCGCGCGAACGTACCGGCCGTAGCGAACACGGCGACATGGCTACCCGAGCGTCCGGGGGAAAGTTGATACACGTCCACCAAGACCGTGGCGAGATGAACCGACAAGGCGAGGAAGCCGCCAAAGGTGACCAGAAAATAGAATCCGAGCAACCAAGCCCCGGGGGCTCTCAAGGCGCGTAGCGTACCGGTGCCCGGCATGGGACGCGGATTGATCGGCGCGCTGCCGAGCCTGAAGAACATGAGCGCGGTGAGGGCGAGCACGATGGCATAGAGCACAAAGACGGCGCGCAGACCCCACATAGCGGAAACAGCAGGAGCCAGCGACGCCGAGAGTGCCGCACCCAGGTTTCCGAGGCCGAAGACCCCGAGCGCGATACCGTACCGTCCGGGGGGAAACCAGCGACTGACGAACCGGACACCGGCGGCGAACGCCGCGCCCCCCAGTCCTAGAAATGCGCCCCAAACCAGGAGACCGGCATAGCTCTTCGTGTGTCCGGCCATGAGCACCGGGACAACCAGTACGGCAACGAGTACCGAAAGTACCCGGTGTGCGCCGAACCGATCGGCCAACATCCCGACAGGTAATCGCGCGAGGGCGCCGACCAGGACCGGTGCCGCGACGAGCCAGCCGACCTGTGTGGCGGAGAGTTGAAGCGCCTGACGGTACAGAGGCGCGAGTGCCCCTATGAGCGTCCACACCGCGAAGCATACGACGTAAGCCGCTGTGGCGAGAGCCAGCATCCAATAACGAAACATTGCTCCCACGCCTCCGCTAACGAGCGTTTCCTCTTAACAGGCTTTTGAAAAACGCGCTGAGGGGTGCATCGCTGTGTTGGAAACGGGCTCGAAATGCTCATGTACCGCGTGTACACTCCGCTTTTTCGCCCGTTTCAGCTTTGCGCTGCATCCCCTGATCACGTTTTTCAACAGCCTGTTAAAGCCGTCCCGAACGCCTGATCCCGCACACCAGCCGGACCGTGGACCACAAGGCCAACCCATATCCGATCAATGCCATTATCGGGATTCCGACCATACGAGGCCCCACATCGGACCGCATGAGCAAAGACGCAGCGATATACAGGCCGAGCGCCACCAGCGCCAACGCCAGGCGGTTGCTGCTGCGATCGAGATGTATCTGAAGGTCGTTCAGTCCATGGTGGTACACACGCCACTGCAACCCCTCTCGACGCATGCGGCGCAATCCCGCCGCCAGCATCTGAGGCAGCTCTTGAATCGCCTCGGCCGCCTCGTATTTCAAACGCGTTCTCATGGTGTCAGACGTCCGTTCGGTGATACCATCCTGGATCTGTTGTTCACCCGCGATCAACCCCTGCACAAGATTGAACTCGGCATCCAGGGAACGCACCGCTGCCTCTATGAGCAACGATGCCCGCAGGTAGGTCAGGAGGCTGTGCGGTACGCGCACATTGTGTCCACGCCCCAGGCGAATCAGGGAGATGAACGCCTCGCTGAAGGACCAATCCTTCAACGGCAGAGATGCATAATCCTCCATCATCTCTTCCAGGCCGCGCACGAACTCCGCACGGTCCAGTTCACCGGCGATCAATCCAAGATCCTGGTAGGTATCAAGCAGCCAATCGCTGTCTCGCTGTACGAACGCCTGCATCGCGGCGGCGATATTTCTGCGGCTCACGCGATCGAGAAACCCCACCAAACCGAAATCGTGGAAGCAAATTCGCCCGTCATCCATGACGAACAGGTTGCCTGGATGGGGATCACCGTGAAACACGCCGTACAGGAAGAACTGCTTGAGATAGGCATCGACGAGCGCCTGCGCCAGTATCTCCCCCCTGGCCCTCACTGCAGGATCGTCAATACGGAGGCCACCACTGCGTACCTGGACAAGCACCGCCTCGGTGTACATATTTTCGACCACGGGCGGGACATAAATGGTCTCCGAACCCCTGAACATCTGCGCAAAACGTTTGACATTGCGCGCTTCCCGCCGGAAATCCATCTCCTTGCGCAGACCGGCATCGATCTCGTCGATGATATCCAGCGGCCTGTAGCGTCCGAGAGACGGAATAAGCCACACGAAAGTCCTGACCACCAGCTTCAACAGACGCATGTCGCGCGCAACCTGCGCCTTGATGCCCGGCCGGCGCACCTTGGCGACCACCTCCCGGCCGTCATGCAGCCGGGCCCGGTGTACCTGGGCGACGGACGCTGCAGCCAAGGCATGCTCGTCAAACTCCGAAAACAGTTCACGGATCGGCGCGCCGAGACCCCGTTCGATCTCCAGCGCGGCCGCCTTCCCGTCGAATGGCACCACACGGTCCTGCAGAGCCTGCAAGGTCTCTATATAGTCATCCGGCAACAGGTCATGGCGCAGGCTCAAGCCCTGTCCTAGTTTGATGAATGTCGTGCCCAGTCCTTCCAGCATCCCTACGAATCTGCGCGCCGGGGTGATCTCCGGATGCAGCAGACGCAGACGGACCAGACCCAGCCAGCACAGGTATCCTCCCAGTGCCCAGTTGATGCGAATGAAGCGGCTCAGATAGGACATGCGTCGCACCCTCTGAAGAGCGGCCGCTCGTGGGAGAGGAAATCCGGCGATCCAGGCCGCGAGTCAATGTTCCGTTCCGCGAATGCCTTCCAGCCGCGTGCGCTTGAGCAGCAGGGCATTGACCGCCACCAGCGCCGAGCTGCCGGACATGGCCAGCGCCGCCATCTCGGGGCTGATCACCAGAGGGTAGAACACGCCCGCCGCGGCAGGGAAGGCGATGACGTTGTAGGCCACCGCCCAGAACAAGTTCTGGTGCATCTTGCGTAGTGTGGCGCGCGACAGCTCGATGGCCCGGAGCACGTCGTAGGGATCGCTCTTCATGAGCACCACATCGGCGCTCTCCATGGCCACATCGGTACCAGCGCCGATGGCAAAGCCGACATCGGCCTGGGTCAGTGCGGGGGCGTCGTTGACCCCGTCGCCCACCATCCCCACCTTCTTTCCCTGAGCCTGCAGTTCCCTGATCCTGTCCGCTTTCTGACCAGGCAGCACGTCGGCGATGACCGTGCCGATGCCGAGTTCACCGGCAATGCGTTCGGCGGTGGCGCGGTTGTCGCCGGTGAGCATGGCGACCTCGACACCGCGCGCGCGTACCTTCTTCACCATGGCCATGGCTGTGGGCCGTGGGGCATCGGCGATCGCGATCAGGCCTACCAGGCGGCCATCATGGGCTACGTACACCACGGTCTGACCCGCACCCTGCCGGCGGGCGGCCTGTTGTTCCAGTCCGGCCATCATCACTTTATCTTCATCCATCAGCCGACGGTTTCCCAGGAGTACGGCCTTGCCGCCCACTTCGGCCCGTGCACCCTTGCCCTCGATGTTCGTGAAGCCGGCCAGCGGCTCCAGCTTCAATCCCTCGGCGCGACGCTGAATGGCCTGTGCCAGGGGATGATCCGACCCCTGCTCCACCGTGGCTGCCAGGGTGAGCACCGCCTTTTCGGTGGCGTCGGGCGCCACGATAACCTCGACCACCTGCGGCTCACCCAGGGTCAGGGTGCCGGTCTTGTCGAACACCACAATGTCCAGCCTGGTTGAATCCTCCAGTGCCGAGGCGTTCTTGAACAGGATGCCATTTTTCGCGCCCAGCCCGGTGCCCACCATCACCGCCATGGGGGTGGCGAGCCCTAAAGCATCGGGGCAGGCGATGACGAACACGGTGATGGTCAGGGTCACGGCAAACAGCAGGGTCTGGCCGATCCACCAGAACCACACGGCGAAGGTGAGCAGACCGATGACGATGGCCACCACCACCAGCCACTGGGAGGCCTTGTCAGCCAGCAGCTGCGCCGGCGCCTTGGAGTTCTGTGCTTCCTGCACCAGCTTGACGATCTGGGCTAGCGCCGTGTCCGCACCTACCTTGGTGGCGCGATACCGGAAGCTGCCGCTCTTGTTGATGGTGGCGCCGATGACGGTATCGCCGGGCTTCTTGCCCACTGGCATGGACTCGCCGGTGAGCATGGACTCGTCCACCTGAGACTCGCCTTCCAGCACCTCGCCGTCGACCGGGATCTTGTTGCCGGGCCGGATCACGACAATATCGTCCTTCAATACCTCGGCGGTGGGTACGTCCCGTTCCTGGCCATCGCGCAATACCGTGGCCTTTGGCGGCGCGAGATCCATCAGCGAACGGATAGCGTCCGAGGCGCCGGCACGGGCGCGCATCTCCAGCCAGTGGCCGAGCAGGATGAACACCAGCAGCACCGCCACCGCCTCGAAGAACTGAGCTCCCTCGAAGAAGAAAGTCCCGCCAAGGCTGAACAGGTAGCCGGTTCCCACTGACAGCACCACCAGCACCGCCATATTGAGCACGCCGTTTTTCAGGGCACGCCAGGCGGCGACAAAGAACGGCCAGCTCGGCCAGATCACGGCGATGGTAGCAAGCAGAAACAACCACAGATCGAGATCCAGTCCGAACGGCGGTGCCGGCGGCGCGAACAGCCCGCCCATGGGTGAGTATATGAAGATCGGTATGGTGAATATCAGGCAGACCCAGAAACGGTTGCGCATGTCCCGCACCATTGCCTGCATGTCCATGCCGCCACCATGGCCCATTTCGTGGGCCATCTCGTCCTTGGCACCGGCGTGCCCCGCATGTTCCGTGACCGCAACGCGCGCGTGTTCCGCGTGGCCTGGCATAGTCACGACCGCGGCCTCACCTGGTGGATCCCCGGGTTCGCAGACGTGCTTTGGCAGTTGTTCGCCGGCGCAATGATAACCGCACTCGTGTATCCGGGCCTTGATGGTCTTGAGATCGACCGCCGCTTCGTCGTACGTGACGGTGGCACTGCCCGCAATGTAGTTGACCTCGACCTTGCCGACACCCGGCAGCTTCGCCAGCTGCTTCTCCACGCCCCGGGCGCTCAGCACCGAGAGCAGGCCGCCGACTTCCAGTATGCTGGTCTTCATGGCTTGCCTCCTGCAGCATGCCGATGCGAAACCCCATAACTTTGCAGCATATGCACGTAGGCCGCCCGTTCGAAGGCCATCGGATCCTTCAGGTGGCGCATACTCATGCGGCCACGGATGGCGTCGAGCGAATCGATGTCGCGTGCGGACAGCAAGGCGGTCAGGCCGTCGACGAGATTCCGCATATGTCCGGCACCGTGGCGCAGCAACGCAGCGGTCGTCATCACCACGTCCGCACCAACCAGCAGGTACTTGAAGACATCATCTGCCGACTCGACCCCGGTGCTGGCGGCCAATGCCGCCGGAACGCGCCCATGGAGCACGGCGATCCACAACAGCGGTAACCGCATCTCGGCCGGTGTGCTGAGCTCGAGATCCAGCGACAGCCGTAGCGTCGCGACATCGATGTCGGGTGGGCAGACCCGGTTGAACAGCACCAGCCCGTCCGCACCGGACTCCGCGAGCGCCAGCGCCATCGCCCCGGGCGCACTGAAGTAGGGACCGATCTTGACCGCGACGGGAATGGTGACCGCCGCCTTCACGGCCGCCAGGATGTCGAGATGGCGCTGCTCGACGTCGCGACCTGCCATCGTCAGGTCGGTCGGGACAAAGTAGATATCGAGCTCGATCGCATCGGCGCCGACACCCTGCAGCCCACGCGCGTAGTCGACCCAGCCGGATTGCGAGACACAGTTCAGGCTGGCAATCACCGGGATACCGAGCGCCTCCTTGGCACGGCGCACGAGGTCGAGATAACGCTCCGGTCCGAAGCCATAGCCGCCGTAATCCGGGAAAAAGCTCAGCGCCTCGGCAAAACCGTGCGCCGTCGCTTCGGTGCGATGTTCGAATTCCTCCCGCTCCGCGACGACCTGCTCTTCGAAGATCGACGGTAGCACGACGGCACCGGCGCCGGCATCCTCGAGCCGGCGCAGCTGGGCGAGATCGGCGTTCAGTGGCGATGCCGAAGCGACCAGCGGATTGCCCAGCCGCAGCCCCATGTAATGTGTCGTCAGATCCATAGGCCGTTCTCCAGGTTTGAGTTGTCCCCGCTCCAGGCGGCAACCGCTCACGGCCGGCGTGATATACCGGCCTCGTCGATGACGGGATGAAAACATTCGCAGCCGCGGCTCGCCAATTCCTCGTACTGGCGATATTTTTCGGTCACGACCTGCTGCGCCTTGGCCAGCAGCGTCTCGGCCGCTTCCGGATCGCTATGAGCGAGCGCCCGGTAGCGCAGTTCGTTGTAGGCATATACCTTGAACGGAATCGTCGGTCGCGGTGAATCGAGCCGGAATGGCCGCTCGCCGAGGGTGCGCATGGCCGGGTTGAAGCGGAACAGCGGCCAGTAGCCGCTCGCGGTCGCCAGGGCCTGCTGCCGCATGCCATAGCGCAGGTCGAAGCCGTGTGCGATACAGTGGCTGTAAGCGATGATCAGCGCCGGCCCAGGCCAGGCCTCGGCCTCGCGGAAGGCCAGCAATGTGTGCTGCGGGTTGGCGCCCATCGCCACCTGTGCGACATAGACGTTGCCGTAGGCGATCGCCTGCAATGCCAGGTCTTTGCGGGCCACGCGCTTGCCGGCAGCGGCGAACTTGGCGACCGCGCCGAGCGGCGTCGCCTTGGAGGCCTGACCACCGGTGTTGGAGTAGACCTCGGTATCCAGCACCAGCACGTTGACGTCGCGGCCGCTCGCCAGCACCTGATCGAGTCCGCCGTAGCCGATATCGTAGGCCCAACCGTCGCCGCCGACGATCCAGACGCTGCGCCGGACAAGGTGGTCGACAACCGACGACAAGTCGCGGGCGATCTCGTCGTCCAGAGTGGCAAGCCTGCGCTTCAGCACGTCGATTCGGTTGCGCTGGGCTCGGAGTTCAGATTCACGCAGCTGTGGCGCGTCGAGGATCGAACGGGCGAGTTCCTCGCCCACCCTCCGCGCCAGCCGGCGCAACAGCGTTCTCGCCAGTTCGAGGTGCTGATCGGCGGCGAGGCGGAACCCCAGCCCGAACTCGGCATTGTCCTCGAACAGCGAGTTCGCCCAGGCCGGCCCCCGACCGTCGACGTCCCGTGTCCAGGGCGTGACCGGCAGGTTGCCGCCGTAGATCGACGAACAGCCGGTAGCATTGGCGACCTGCAGCCGATCGCCGAACAGCTGCGACAGCAACTTGAGATACGGCGTCTCACCACAACCACCACAGGCGCCGGAGAACTCGAACAGCGGCTGCAGAAACTGCACGCCACGGACGTTGGCAAAGTCGACACGCGCGCGATCATTGACCGGCAGCGCCTCGAAGAAGGCGATGTTGGTGCGCTCCTGCGCCATAATCGGCGCCTTCGGCCCCAGGTTGATCGCCTTCACACCGGGATCGCGCGGGCTGTGCACCGGGCAGATCTCGACACAGATGCCGCAGCCCGTGCAGTCCTCCACATAGACCTGCAGAGAAAAGCGCACCCGCGGATATCCACGGGCGTTTACCGGTGCCGACTGGAACTTCGGGGGGGCCTCGTCGAGCCGATTCATGTCATAGTACCTGGCCCGGATCACGCTGTGCGGGCATGCAAAGCCGCACTGGCCGCATTGCACGCACAGATCCGCCTTCCAGATCGCCACGGTGTCGGAGACGTTGCGCTTCTCGAAGGCCGCAGTTCCGGACGGGAAGGTACCGTCGTCAGGCAACTGACCGACGCGGAGCTCGTCGCCAAGGCCGAGCATCAGCGTGGCGGTCACTTCCTGCACGAACGCAGGCGCCTGTGCCGGGACGATCGGTGGGCGGTCGAACGTACTCGTCACCATCGCCGGAATGGTCACTTCGAACAGCTGCGTCAGCGCCTGGTCGACGGCCGCGAAATTCCGGCGCACCACGTCGGCACCCTTGGCGGCGTAGCTCTCTTCGATCGACCGCTTGATGCGTTGGATCGCCTGGTCACGTGGCAGCATACCGGCAATGGCGAAGAAGCAGGTCTGCAGCACGGTGTTGATGCGCCCGCCCAGGCCGGCGTCACGCGCGACCTTGGAAGCGTCGATCACGAAAAAGCGCAGCTTCCTGTCCAGAATCTGCCGCTGCAGCGAGCGCGGCAGGCTGTCCCACACCGTGTCCGGTCCACAGAGTGTATTGAGCAGGAAGGTGCCGCCTTCAGCCGCCAGCCGCAGCACATCGATGCGCTCGAGAAACCCTGGCTGGTGGCAGGCGATGAAGTTGGCCGACTCGATCAGGTACGGAGCGCGGATCGGCTGTCTCCCGAAGCGCAGGTGCGAGACGGTCTGCGCGCCCGATTTGTGCGAGTCGTAAACGAAATACCCCTGAGCGTACCATCCCGGCTCCGTGGCGATGATCTTCACGCTGTTCTTGTTGGCGCCGACCGTGCCGTCGGCACCCAGGCCGTAGAACAGCGCGCGCACCACGTCGTCACGCTCGAGCGAGAACGCGGCGTCCACCGCGAGGCTGGTGTGCGCGACATCGTCCTCTATGCCGATCGTGAAGCCGTTCTTCGGTTCGGGCCGCTTCAGCTCGTCGAACACCGCCTTGGCCTGGGCCGGGTTGAAGTTCTTCGAGCCCAGGCCGTAGCGCCCGCCGATCACGCGCGGCAGGGCCGCACGCGTCCCGTCGGAGACCGCCCGGGCCAGCGTCGCGACCACGTCGAGATAGAGCGGCTCGCCCGGCGCCCCCGACTCCTTGGTCCGGTCCAGCACCGCGATGGCGCGGCACGCGTCCGGCAAGGCGGCGAGGAAGCGCTCGGCCGCGAACGGACGGTAGAGCCGCACCTGCAGCACGCCGACCCGCTCCCCGGCACGCTCCAGGAAGGCGGCGGTCTCGCGTACCGTCTCCGCAGCCGAGCCCATCAGCACGATCACCCGCTCGGCATCGGGCGGCCCCTCATACTCGAACAGCCGGTAGGCGCGACCGGTGAGCGCGGCGAAGCGGTCCATATTGTCCTGCACGATCCCCGGCACCCGCGCGTAGTACGGATTGCAGGCCTCGCGCGCCTGGAAGAAGGTATCGGGATTGTGTGCCGTGCCGCGCACCACCGGGTGTTCCGGCGTCAGGGCGCGCGCCCGGTGCGCGCGCACGAGGTCGTCGCGGATCATCGCGCGGATCTGGGCATCGGACAGCAGGCTCAGCTTGTTCACCTCATGCGAAGTCCGAAAGCCATCGAAGAAATGCAGAAAGGGCACCCGCGCCTCGAGCGTCGACGCCTGCGCGATCAGCGCCATATCGTGCGCCTCCTGCACCGAGGCCGAGGACAGCAGCGCAAACCCGGTCCCGCGCGCGGCCATGACATCGGAATGGTCGCCGAAGATCGACAGCGCGGAGGTCGCAAGTGCGCGCGCCGCGACATGGAACACGGTCGGGGTCAGCTCGCCCGCAATCTTGTACATGTCCGGCAGCATCAGCAGCAGCCCCTGGGAAGCCGTGAACGTGGTCGTCAGGGCGCCCGACTGCAGCGCGCCGTGCACCGCGCCGGCGGCCCCGCCCTCGCTCTGCATTTCCTGCACCACCGGGACGCTGCCCCACAGGTTGGTCATCCCCTGCACCGTCCACTCGTCGGCCAACTCCGCCATGGACGAGGCCGGCGTGATAGGATAAATTGCACACACTTCGTTGGTGCGATAGGCGACGTGCGCCACCGCGGCGTTGCCGTCGAGGGTATCGGTCTGGAGTGTGTCGGTCCCGTGCTGCATCACTC
>CAYWKV010000043.1:0-19388 GCA_964458835.1 uncultured Gammaproteobacteria bacterium
ATCCAGGCCGACCTGAAAAATCAATGATCCCCGCCACCCGCCGGAGCGCGCCGCGAGCCGGCGCCCGCGCGTCCGCACACCGGCATCACATCACGAATTGAACCGCCGGTAATGCGGCGCTATACTCCCGCCCCCCCGTGGGGCCCAGCCTATTCTCGCTCGATGGGGCGCGCGCGCCAGCGCGCCGCGGAATATCCGGAATAGAATAGGGAACGCACGCACGAGGTACTACCATGGGTCGCGTTGGCTTTCCGCCCCAGCAAGGGCTGTACGATCCCGCACACGAACACGATGCCTGCGGTGTCGGGTTCGTAGCCGACATCAAGGGTCGCCGCAGCCACGCCATCGTGCGCCAGGGCCTGCAGATCCTGGAAAACCTGACGCACCGTGGCGCCGTGGGCGCCGACCCGCTGGCCGGCGACGGGGCCGGCATCCTGCTGCAGATCCCCGACCGGTTCCTGCGCGAGGAGTGCGCCGCACAAGGCCTGCAGCTGCCCCCACCCGGTCACTACGGCGTCGGCATGATCTTCCTGCCCCGCACCGATGCGACCTGCAGCCAGTGCCAGGCGCTGCTGGAACAGACCATCGAGGCCGAGGGCCAGACGCTGCTCGGGTGGCGCGACGTCCCGGTGGACAACACCGGGCTCGGCGCCTCCGTCAAGGCCGTCGAGCCGACAGTGCGCCAGCTGTTCATCGGCCGCGGCCCCGGCACGGCCGATCAGGACGCGTTCGAGCGCAGGCTCTATGTGATAAGGAAGCGCGCGGAGAACAGCATCCGCGACTCCGACTGGGAAGGGGCGCAGCAGTTCTACGTCCCTTCCCTCTCAAGCCGCACCATCGTCTACAAAGGCATGCTGCTGGCGAATCAAGTCGGCAGCTACTACCGCGACCTCCGCGACGAACGTCTCGACACCGCCCTGGCGCTGGTACACCAGCGCTTCTCCACCAACACCTTCCCCTCCTGGGACCTCGCCCACCCCTTCCGCATGATCGCCCACAACGGCGAGATCAACACCATGCGGGGCAACGTGAACTGGATGCGCGCGCGCCGCAGCACCCTGGCCTCGCAGCGGCTGGGCGACGATCTGGACAAGCTCTGGCCGTTGATCCCCGAGGGCCAGAGCGACTCGGCCTGCTTCGACAACGCCCTGGAACTGCTCGTCACCGGCGGCTATTCGCTGGCGCACGCCATGATGCTGCTGATCCCGGAGGCCTGGGCGGGGAATCCGCTCATGGACGAGAAGCGCCGCGCCTTCTACGAATACCACGCGGCGCTGATGGAACCCTGGGACGGCCCCGCCGCCGTGGCCTTCACCGACGGCCGCCAGATCGGCGCGACGCTCGACCGCAACGGCCTGCGCCCCGCACGCTACCTGATCACCGACGACGATCTGGTGGTGATGGCCTCCGAGATGGGCGTGCTCGATATCCCCAGCCACAAGATCGTCAAGAAGTGGCGCCTGCAGCCGGGCAAGATGTTCCTGATCGATCTGGAGCAGGGGCGCATCATCGATGACGCGGAGATCAAGGCACAGCTCGCCGGCGCCCACCCCTACCGGCAATGGCTGGAGCGGACGCAGATCCACCTGCAGAACCTGCCGGCCGCCGCCCAGGGCAACGGTGGCGACCCCGCCACCCGGCTCGACCGGCAGCAGGCGTTCGGCTTCACCCAGGAGGACGTCAAGATCCTTTTGAAGCCCATGGCCGTCACCGGCCAGGAGGCGGTCGGCTCCATGGGCGCGGACAACCCGCTGGCGGTGCTGTCGAACAAACCCAAATCGCTGTTCAACTATTTCAAACAGAATTTCGCCCAGGTCACCAACCCGCCGATCGATCCGATCCGCGAAGAACTGGTGATGTCGCTGGTGTCGCTGATCGGACCGCGCCCCAACCTGCTCGACATCGACAACGCCGGTACGCACATGCGCCTGGAGGTGCATCAGCCGATTCTGACCAACAAGGATCTGGAGCGTATCCGCACCATCGAGGACAGCACCAAGGGCGCGTTCCGCACCCGTACGGTTTCGATGTGCTATCCGGCCGAGCAGGGCGCCGCCGGTATGGAGGCGGCGCTGACGCGGCTGTGCGACGAGGCCGAGGCCGCGGTGCGCGAGGGCTTCAACATCCTGATTCTGTCCGACCGCGAGATGAGCCGCGAGAAGGTCGCGATCCCCGCGCTGCTCGCCACCAGTGCCGTGCACCACCACTTGGTGCGCACCGGCCTGTGCACGAAATGCGGACTCGTCGTGGAGACCGGCGCGGCCCGTGAGGTGCACCACTTCGCCTGCCTGGCCGGCTACGGCGCCGAGGCGATCAATCCCTACCTGGCCTTCGAGACCATCTCCTCGATGCAGGCCGATTTCCCCGAGGGCGTGGACGAGGCCGAGGCCCACAAGCGCTACATCAAGGCCATCGGCAAGGGCATCCTCAAGGTCATGTCCAAGATGGGCATCTCGACCTACCAGTCCTATTGCGGCGCGCAGATCTTCGACGCCGTCGGACTCAAGACCGAGTTCGTCGACAAGTACTTCACCGGCACCGCCAGCGTGGTGGAAGGCGTGGGCCTGAAGGAGATCGCCGAGGAGGCACTGCGCTGGCACCGCGACGCCTACAGCGACGCGCCGATCTACCGCAACGCGCTCGACGTCGGCGGCGACTATGCCTTCCGGCTGCGCGGCGACGACCACGCCTGGACCCCGGAGACCATCAGCAAGCTGCAGCACGCCACGCGCGCCAACGATGCGCAGACCTTCGCCGAGTTCTCCCGACTCATCAACGAGCAGAATGAGCGTTTGCTGAGCCTGCGCGGCCTGTTCGACTTCAAGTTCGCGGACACGCCCGTACCGCTGGACGAAGTGGAGCCGGCCAGGGAGATCGTCAAGCGCTTCGCCAGCGGCGCCATGTCCTTCGGGTCGATCTCCTGGGAGGCACACACCACCCTGGCGATCGCCATGAACCGTATCGGCGGCAAATCCAACACCGGCGAGGGCGGCGAGGAACGTTCGCGCTTCAAGCCGCTGGAGAACGGCGACTCCATGCGCTCGGCCATCAAGCAGGTGGCATCGGGACGCTTCGGCGTGACCACCGAATACCTGGTCAACGCCGACGACATCCAGATCAAGATGGCGCAGGGCGCCAAGCCCGGCGAGGGCGGCCAGCTGCCCGGCCACAAGGTCGATCAGTGGATCGCCGCCGTGCGCCACTCGACGCCGGGTGTCGGCCTCATTTCACCGCCGCCGCATCACGACATCTATTCGATCGAGGATCTCGCGCAGCTCATCCACGACCTCAAGAACGTGAATCCGAAGGCGCGCATCAGCGTGAAGCTGGTGTCCGAGGTCGGCGTCGGCACCGTCGCCGCGGGCGTCTCCAAGGCGCATGCCGATCACGTGACCATCGCCGGCCACGACGGCGGTACCGGCGCATCGCCGCTGACGTCCATCAAGCACGCCGGCAGCCCCTGGGAGATCGGTCTGGCCGAGACCCACCAGACGCTGGTGCTGAATCAGTTGCGCGGGCGCATCGCCGTGCAGGTCGACGGCGGCCTGCGCACCGGCCGCGACGTCGTCATCGGCGCGCTGCTCGGCGCCGACGAATTCGGCTTCGCCACCGCACCGCTGATCGTCGAAGGCTGCATCATGATGCGCAAGTGCCATCTGAACACCTGCCCGGTCGGCGTCGCCACCCAGGACCCCGTGCTGCGCAAGCGCTTCACCGGCAAGCCCGAGCACGTGGTGAATTATTTCTTCTTCGTCGCCGAGGAAGTCCGTCAACTCATGGCGCAGCTCGGTTTCCGCACTGTCGAGGAGATGACCGGCCGCGCCGACAAGCTCGACATGCGCCGCGCCATCCGCCATTGGAAGGCGGCCGGCGTGGACCTCTCGCGCATCCTGCACATGCCCACGCCCGCGCCGGGCGCGGCCGTGCGCCACTGCGAGGCGCAGGAGCACGGTCTGGAGCGCGCACTCGACAACACGCTGATCGAGCAGGCCCGGCCGGCGCTGGAACGCGGCGAGCCCGTGCGCATCGAGACGGGCGTCAGGAACGTCAACCGATCGGTGGGCGCGATGCTCTCCGGCCGCGTCGCCGAGCGCTACGGCCACACCGGCCTGCCGGACGACAGCATCCACGTGAAGCTCAACGGCATCGCCGGGCAGAGCTTCGGTGCCTGGCTGGCGCACGGGGTGACGCTGGAACTGGAAGGCGAGGCCAACGACTATGTGGGCAAGGGCCTGTCCGGCGGCCGCATCGCCGTCTATCCGCCCGCCGACTGCCCCATCGTGCCCGAGGAGAACATCATCGCCGGCAACACCGTGCTGTACGGCGCGATCGCGGGCGACTGCTTCCTGCGCGGCGTCGCCGGGGAGCGCTTCGCGGTGCGCAACTCCGGCGCCTCGGCCGTGGTCGAAGGCGTGGGCGACCACGGCTGTGAATACATGACCGGCGGCATCGTCGTGGTGCTCGGCCGCACGGGACGCAACTTCGCGGCCGGCATGAGCGGCGGCGTAGCCTATGTGCTCGATGAAGCCGGAGACTTCAAGCAGCGTTGCAATCTCGCCATGGTCGAACTCCAACCCGTGCCGGAAGAGGACGAGGCGCTGGAGAACATCGAGCATCAGGGCGGCGATCTCGAGACCCACGGCCAGGTCGACGTCCTGAACGACATGACCCGCTTCGACGCGCAGCGGCTGCGGTCGATGATCAGCCAACATCTGCACTACACCGGCAGCAGCCGGGCGCGCGCGATCCTGGACAACTGGGAGAAGTATCTGCCGTTGTTCGTCAAGGTCATGCCGGTCGACTACCGCCGCGCACTGGAGCAGATGAAACAGACTCAGGAGTCCACGGGGCGGGCTGCCGCTGCTGGGGGAGGTCGATAGATCACATGGGCAAGCCCACCGGTTTTCTGGAGTTCGTGCGCCAGGAGCGCGCGTACGCCCCCGTCGAGGAACGCATCAAGCACTACCGCGAATTCACCATCCCGCTCAGCGATGGTGAACTCAGCCGACAGGGCGCACGCTGCATGGATTGCGGCATCCCGTTCTGCCACCAGGGGTGTCCGGTCAACAACATCATTCCGGACTGGAACGATCTGGTGTACCGCAACGACTGGCAGCGCGCCAGCGAGGTGCTGCATTCGACCAACAACTTCCCCGAATTCACCGGCCGCGTCTGCCCCGCGCCCTGCGAGGCGGCCTGCACGCTGAACATCGACGACAACCCGGTGACCATCAAGTCCATCGAGTGCGCCATCGTCGACAAGGCCTGGGAGAACGGCTGGCTGCCGCCGCAGCCGGCCGCACGCCGGACGGATAAATCCGTGGCCATCGTCGGCTCAGGACCGTCGGGGCTCGCCTGCGCGCAACAGCTGGCGCGCGCCGGCCATGCGGTCACGGTGTTCGAGAAGGCCGACCGCGTCGGCGGGCTGCTGCGCTACGGCATTCCCGACTTCAAAATGGAGAAGCGCATCATCGACCGGCGCGTACAGCAGCTCGCCGCCGAGGGCGTCGAGTTCAAGACCGGCGTGCATGTCGGCGTGTCGCTGCCCGCGCAGCAACTGCTCAGGGACTTCGACGCCGTGGTGCTGACCGGCGGCTCGGAGCATCCGCGCGATCTGCCGATCCCGGGACGCGAGCTTAAGGGCGTACATTTCGCCATGGAGTTCCTGCCGCAGCAGAACCGGCGCGTCGCCGGCGACGCCGTTCCCGAGGCACAGTCCATCCTGGCCACGGGCAGGCACGTCGTCGTCATCGGCGGCGGCGACACGGGCTCCGACTGCATCGGCACCTCCAACCGCCACGGCGCGGCCTCGGTCACGCAGCTGGAGATCCTGCCCAAGCCGCCGGAGAAGGAGAACAAGGCGCTGACCTGGCCCGACTGGCCGAACAAGCTGCGCACCTCGTCGTCGCACCAGGAAGGCTGCGAGCGCATGTGGTCGGTGGCCACCAAGGAGATCGTCGGCGAGAACGGCCGGGCCAAGGCCATCCGATGCGCCAAGGTGGAATGGTCCAGGGACGCCAACGGCGCCTGGAGGATGGCCGAGGTGCCCGGCTCCGAGTTCGAACTCGAGGCCGACCTGGTGCTGCTGGCCATGGGCTTCGTACATCCGGTACATGAGGGCATGCTCCAGGAGCTCGGCGTCGCCCTGGACAGGCGCGGCAACGTGGAAGGCGGCACCGAGGGTGCGAACGCCTACCGGACCTCGCTCGACAAGGTCTTCGCCGCCGGCGACATGCGCCGCGGCCAGTCGCTGATCGTCTGGGCGATCCGCGAAGGCCGGCAGTGCGCGCGTGCGGTCGACGAATATCTGATGGGCGGCTCGGATCTGCCCCGCTAGGGAAGCGACCGTCGCCGCGGAATCCGCGGAACAACACCGAAAAATCGAAGAAACGGATTCCGGCGCCGACCGGAAGGGCGACCTGCTCACGCCTTCCCTGATATAGTATCCATGGATTCCGTGGCCAATCCGTGTTTTGGCCCCTTCGCTGACCGAATTTCCGCAATGACCGAACTGAAGAACGACCGTTTCCTGCGTGCCCTGCTCCGGCAGCCCGTGGACGTCACGCCGGTGTGGATGATGCGCCAGGCCGGACGCTATCTGCCCGAGTACCGCGCCACGCGCGAGAAGGCCGGCGATTTCATGGGCCTGTGCCAGACGCCGGAGCTGGCCTGCGAGGTGACGCTGCAGCCGCTGGACCGCTTCCCGCTGGATGCCGCCATCCTGTTTTCGGACATCCTGACCGTCCCCGACGCCATGGGGCTCGGCCTCTACTTCGAAGAAGGCGAGGGCCCGCGCTTCCGCACGCCGGTGCGCACCGAAGCGGACGTGCGCGCGCTGGGCGTGCCCGATCCGGAAGGCGAGCTGCGTTACGTGATGGACGCCGTACGTCTGATCCGCCGCGAACTGCACGGCCGCGTCCCTCTGATCGGTTTCTCCGGCAGCCCCTGGACACTGGCGACCTATATGGTCGAGGGCGGCTCGAGCAAGGATTTCGCCATCGTCAAGGCCATGCTCTACGACCGTCCCGAGCTGCTGCACCGGCTGCTGGACACGCTCGCGACCACGGTGACCGCCTACCTCAATGCGCAGGTCGCGGCCGGTGCCCAGGCGCTGATGCTGTTCGACACCTGGGGCGGCGCCCTGGGACCGCGGGAATATCAGACCTTCTCGCTGGCCTACATGAGTCGGATCATCGCCGGCCTGACGCGCGAACACGAGGGTCGGCGCATCCCTGTCATCCTGTTCACCAAGGGCGGCGGCCAGTGGCTGGAGGCAATGGCCGACTCGGGTGCCGATGCCCTCGGCCTGGACTGGACCACCGACATCGGCCAGGCGCGGGCGCGCGTGGGCGGACGCGTGGCCCTGCAGGGCAATCTCGACCCCGCGGTCCTGTACGCGCGGCCGGAACACATCCGCACCGAGGTCGGGCGGGTGCTCGCGGGGTACGGCGCCGGTCCGGGCCACGTATTCAATCTCGGCCACGGCATCCACCCGCAGATCGAGCCGGCGCACGCGGCGGCCATGATCGAGGCCGTCCATGAACTGAGCCGTCCCTACCACGCGGGCTGACAGCGCGCCTCACCTTCAGGCCGCGCCTGCCGGCGTCGGGTTTTATGCAACCCGGCATAGTCCGATCGATCTTTACCAAACCGTTTGACCTGGCTCTGTAGGCGCGGGCTGAAGGCGAGGCGCTTGCGTCGGGAAGCCGCCCTGGGGCGCTGTCCGCGAACCGGTATGTCTACTGCCCGTTCGCGGGCAAAGCCCGCTCCTACAGGTGTCAACCGGTTAAGCAATGCTCAATAGAAAAAGCAGTTCACCACGAAGGACACCAAGGTAAAGACAGACACTTCGGCTTGTGCAGTGCCTCACCCTCCGGGTGAGGCGCCGAAACAAAGTAACTCCTGGATTTTCTTCGCGCCCTTCGCGTCCTTGGTGTGAACATGGGGCTTTATAGATAATACGTTGATATATAACGTATTTTTACCCACTCAAGGACGACATTCCAAGGCCGCTACGCTCCGGCATAACCAACAACAAAACGACCGAATCGACCATCTATGCAGCGGATGAACGGTCGCGGGCAGGCCCTCGGCCTCGCCCCCGGCATCGTCATACGCAGGCACCGGGGAGACCGCGCGGAATGAAGTCGTTGTTCCCACGCCTGTGTCGCATCGTCCAGCCCGGCAGCCTGCGCCACCGGTATCTGTGCGTGGCGGTCTTCCTGGGCATCACCGTCGTCACCAGTGCCATCCTCACCGAACGCTACGTTTCGGCGACCAGCCAGGCCAGCGCCTCGAACATCGAGGCCCGCAATCAGATCCAGCAGCGCAGCCGCCTGGTGCGCAATGCCGTGTGGGGCGCGGAATACGCCCTGCAGTCATATGTTCTGTCTCCCGCCCCCTGGTACCGCGATGCCGTCGCAGCCAATCTCGGCAATGCCGCTGCGGAGATCGCCGCACTCCAGGATGTCGACTGGACCGTCACCAACGGGCTCCGGCCGACGGCGGGGCGGCTGCTCGAGGATCTGCGGCAGCTCGACGCGCGCAGCCGCGAGCTGATGGACATCCGCGCCGACGTGGACCGGCTGTTCCCCTCCGCGCATCTGATGGACGACGTCTTCTCGCCCACCAACGCGAACTTCCAGACGGCCGTGCGCCTGGCGCTGGACGAGATCGCGATGGAGGAGGGAGCGGCCAATTCCCCGGCCTACCCGCTGTTCGAGGACGTCCGCCACGCCTGGTCACAGATGATCAGCGCCTTCCGGCTGTATGTGGTGCGCCGCGCCGGCATCTACAGCGACACCGAGAAAGGCCTGCAGGACGCCAGCCACGACGTCGCGCTGCTGCTCGAACTCACCCTGCAACGCCTCGCCGAACTCGAAAGACTGGACAAGGCCGGCAGGCTCGGCCTGCAGGCGAGCGACTCCCTCGATCAGCTCCGCCGCTACGCCGCCACCTGGGACGATGCCTTCGTGGAATTCCGCCAGCTCCAGGAAAACGGCCACTGGCGCAGCGACGTGCCGCTCATCCAGGACGTCGTCCAGCCCCTGTTCGCGGCCATCTGGAACCGCCTCGACGAGATCGACGGGCGGCTGGAGGCCCATGCCGAACAGGACGTGTCGGCCTGGACCGAGGTCGGGCGGCGCCTGAACGCGAACCTGCTGATCCTGTCGGTGCTGGCCCTGACGTTCATCGCCGCCGGTTTCATCTTCTTCGAGCGCACCGTGCTGGCGCCGCTGTCGCAGCTCACGCGGGCGATGAAGGCGGTCGCCAAGAGCGAGGCCCATGCCGGCCTGCCGCGCGTCAACAGCATCGAGGCGCGCGATCTGGTAGAGGCCTTCGCGCACATGCGCCGCAAGGTGCACGAACGGCAGGTCGCGCTGCGACACCAGACCTTGCACGATGCCCTGACCGGCCTGCCGAACCGCGTGCTGCTCAAGGACCGCCTGCTGCAGACCATCCTCGGCGGCGAACGCACCCACGAGGCGCAGTTCTGTCTGCTGATGATCGACCTGGACCGCTTCAAGGAGATCAACGACACGCTCGGCCATCAGGCCGGCGACCATGTCCTGTGCGAGATCGGGCAACGGCTCACGCGCCTGCTGCGCAAGTCGGATACGGTGGCGCGCCTCGGCGGGGACGAGTTCGCCATCCTGCTGCCGGACACGCGCGTACGCCAGGCGCAGGAAATGGCGCAGATCATCGCCGACGCAGTGGAGCAGCCGATCGACCATCAGGACCGCGAGCTGCTGCTCAGCGTCAGCATCGGCATCGCGCACTACCCCGAGCACGGCCGCGACGTCGACACCCTGATGAAGCACGCCGACGTGGCCATGTACGTCGCCAAGCAGAACGGCATGCCTTACTCCGTCTACAACAGCGAGCAGGACCAGCACAGCATCGGCCGGCTGACATTGATCAGCGCCCTGCGCAGCGCCATCGCGGAAGACGAGCTGGCGCTGCACTATCAGCCCAAGATGAGCTTCGCCGACGGCCGCATCATCGGCGTGGAGGCCTTCCTGCGCTGGCCACAGTGGAGCTCCGTGCCCACGGAATACCTCATCGAGACCGCCGAAAAGACCGGCCTGATCCGGCCGCTGACCCAGTGGGTACTGCGCAAGGCGCTGATGCAGATGGCGCAATGGACGCGTGCGGGCCTCGAACTGCCGGTCGCCGTCAACCTGTCGACCTGGAACCTGGACCAGGCGGACATCGACACGTCCATCCAGACGATGCTCGACGAATACCAGGTGCCCGCGCGGCTGCTCGAGCTGGAGATCACGGAAAACGCGATGATCAAGAACCCGGAGCGGGCCACGGACGTGCTCCGACGCCTGCACGCGCTGGGCGTGACGCTCACCATCGACGACTACGGCACCGGCTTCTCGTCGCTCTCGTACCTGAAGACCATGCCCGTCGACCAGATCAAGATCGACAAGTCGTTCGTCATCGACATGCTGGAGGACGAGGACTATGCGGTGATCGTACGCTCCACCATCGACCTGGCCCACAACCTCGGCATGACGGTCATCGCCGAAGGGGTGTGCAACGCCGATATCTGGAACCTGCTGGAAATCCTGCGCTGCGACGCGGCGCAGGGCTACTTCATCGCCCGCCCGATGTCGGCGGAGGCACTGGAACAGTGGCTCGGCGGCAGCCTGCGTGCGCAGGCGGGCCAGCGCGCCTGAGGCCGTCTCACGCGTCCAGCTCGGCCAGCAGCCGGCGCATCATCCCCAGCGCCTGATCGTGATAGCCGCCGCCGAACAGGTTCAGGTGGTTGAGCACGTGATAGAGGTTGTACAGCGTCCTGCGCACCGCATACCCCGCGTCCAGCGGCCACGCCGCGCGGTAGGCGGCCTGGAAGCCCGCGCCGAAGCCGCCGAACAGCTCCGTCATGGCCAGATCCGCCTCCCGGTCGCCGAAATACACCGCCGGATCGAAGATCACCGGCTGCCCATCCGCCAGATAGGCGTGATTGCCGCCCCAGAGGTCGCCGTGCAGCAGCGAGGGCTGCGGGCGGTAACCGTCGAACAGGCCGGCGAAACCCGCCAGCAACCGCGCTCCCGAGCGCTGCAGTTCCCCGCCCCAGCCGTTGCGTGCCGCCAGTTCCAGCTGATAACCCAGCCGCCGCTCGCGCCAGAAGCCGATCCAGTCGGCCGCGGGCGTGTTGATCTGCGGCGTCGAACCGATGGTGTTGTCGCGGTGCCAGCCGAACTCGGCATGCGTGACGCGGTGCATCGCCGCCAGCCGGTCGCCGAGGACCGCGCCGCTGCCGCCGCGCCCGCAGGTCAGGTATTCCAGCACCAGATAGGCCGTGCCGCCGGCCACGCCCCAGCACACCGGCTCCGGCACCCGCACGGTATGCGTTGCCGCGATCTCGCGCAGCCCCTCGGCCTCGGCGGCGAACATGTCCCGATGAACTGCGTCGTTGAACTTGACGAAGAAATCGCGTCCCTCGCCGCGCATGCGCACCGCCTGGTTGATGCAGCCGCCGCCGACGGGGTCGCGCACGCCGTACACGGCGGTGCCGGTCGCACTGTGGATGTGTTTGCCGATGTCCTGCCAGATGTTCACGAAGCCCGCCGCCACGAACCCTGAACCGTGAAGCCGCAAAGCGTTCTGCGGTTCAGACGGAGAAAAATCATTTCGGCCACGGAAGCACACGGAAATACACGGAATGCAAAACCCGCCGCATGTTTAGTCTTCCGTGTATTTCCGTGTGCTTCCGTGGCGATGAGGTGTTCCGGAATCGATCAGATCTTCCTGGCGCCCCGGCGGTGCGAAACGCGAACCGTTCAGGCCCCGGCCGCCAGCCGCTGGTGCAGCGGGCTGTGGCGCGGGAAGTGGGCGCGCAGGAACTCCATCTGGTCGGCCAGCACGCGCTTGCCCTGCAGGTAGATGTATTCGGCGTGGGTCGGCGTGAACGGCACGGCCAGCAGCTCCATGCGCGCCTGCTCCGGGCGACGGCCGGCCTTGTGGTTGTTGCAGCGCTTGCAGGCCGTGACGACGTTGTTCCAGGCGTCGGCGCCGTCCTGGCTGAGCGGCGTCACGTGGTCGCGCGACAGTTCGCCGTCGCGGAAGTGCTCGCCGCAGTACAGACACAGGTAGGCGTCGCGCTTGAACAGGGCCGCGTTGTTGAGCGGCGGGACGTAGCTGTCGCGCGCCTGCTTCAGCGCGTGATTGCTGCCGTAGGTCGCGATGATGGAATTGAGGTCGATCTGGCTGCGCAGCCCGGTGCGGGCATTGATGCCGCCCCGGACCCTGATCAACGTGCTGCCGCAGGCGTAGGCCACCTGTCCCAGGTGATAGAGGCGCACGGCGTCCCGGTAATTGACCCATTCCAGCGGCATACCGGCGGCGTCCGTGCGCAGAATCTGATGCATCAGACCGAACACAGTACAACCTCCCGCGGATGCTCATTTATGTCAGAAACGCGGAAAAAAGTAAACGTTAATAAATCAGTAACTTTCAACCCCGGACGCGGGTGCGCCGCGGGCCTCCGCCCTCCCCATTCCGCATATTCAATCGCCGTCGGGATTCCGGTATCATGGCGCCTTTTTCGAGTGCGGATAACGGTCGTTAGCGGCCGATTCACGGCAGGGTCCGCCGGCGCGGGCCACCTCTGTCGCGCCGGCGCGCACGTTGAGCACAGCCATCCCGACCGGATGCGGAGAATCAGAGCATGCCAATTGTTGTGGCCGTACCCAAGGAAACCACGGCGGACGAGCGCCGCGTGGCCCTGGACCCCATCGTCGCCGAACGCTTCGCCAAGCTGGGCTGCAAGGTCCTGATCGAGTCCGGTGCCGGCCTGGGTGCCCAGCAACCCGACGGCGCCTACACTGGCGCGGAGACCGTCGCCGACCGCAAGACCCTGCTCGGTCAGGCGGACGTGCTGTTCAAGGTCCAGCCGCCGACCCTGGAGGAGGCGGACGCCCTCAAGGACGGCGCGGTGGTGGTCAGCTTCATGCAGCCGCACCGGAACGCCGAGCTGGTCGCCCGGTTGCGCGACCGCAGGATCACCAGCTTCGCCATGGAGCTGATCCCGCGTATTTCCCGCGCGCAGAGCATGGACGCCCTGTCCTCGCAGGCCGCCGTCGCCGGCTACAAGGCCGCGCTGATGGCCGCCAACCTCAGCGGCCGCTTCTTCCCCATGCTCACCACCGCCGCCGGCACCATCCGCCCGTCCAAGGTGCTGGTGATCGGCGCCGGCGTCGCCGGCCTGCAGGCCATCGCCACCGCCAAGCGCCTGGGCGCGATGGTCGAGGGCTATGACGTGCGTTCCGCCACCAAGGAACAGGTGCAGTCGCTGGGCGCCAAGTTCGTCGACACCGGCGTCGCCGCCGAGGGCAGCGGCGGCTACGCGCGCGAGCTGACCGACGAGGAAAAGGCCAAGCAGGCCGAGATTCTCGCCAAGCACGTCGCCGCGGCCGATGCCGTCATCACCACCGCCGCCATCCCCGGCCGCCCGTCGCCGCGCATCATCCCGGCCGCCGTCGTCGAGCAGATGAAGCCAGGCGCCGTGATCATCGATCTGGCCGCCGAGGGCGGCGGCAACTGCGAGCTGACGAAACCCGGCGAGCAGATCGAGCACAACGGCGTGATCATCTACGGCCCGCTCAACGTGCCCAGCATGCTGCCGGTGCACGCCAGCGAGATGTACGCCAAGAACCTGCTCAATTTCCTGAGCCCCATGATCAAGGACGGCGAACTGAAGCTGGACTGGGACGACGAGGTCATCCGCGACAGCGCGCTGACCCACGCCGGCGAAATCAGGCACGCGCCGACCCGCGCACTGGTGGAAGGAGCAAGCTCATGATCGAAGGCTTCACCGCACTGTACATCTTCATGCTCGCCGCGTTCACCGGCTACGAGGTGATCGCGCGCGTGCCCGTGATCCTGCACACCCCGCTGATGTCGGGTTCGAACTTCGTGCACGGCATCGTGCTGGTCGGCGCCATGGTCGCCATGGGCCATGCCGAGACCGACGTGGAGCGCCTCATCGGCTTCCTCGGCGTCATGCTCGCGGCCGGCAACGCCGTCGGCGGCTACGTGGTCACCGAGCGCATGCTCGAAATGTTCAAGAGCAGCAAGGAGACCGCTAAATGATCGAGCTGAGTTATTTCGCCGCGGCCGTGCTGTTCATCCTCGGCCTCAAGCGCATGAGCTCGCCGAAGACGGCGCGTGGCGGCATCGTCTGGGCCGGTGCCGGCATGCTGGTGGCGACCATCGCCACCTTCTTCTGGCCGGGCATGGACAATTACGGTCTGATGATGCTCGCCATCCTGATCGGCGGCGGCGCGGCCTGGTACACCGGCAAGAAGGTCGCCATGACCGATATGCCGCAGATGATCGCCATCTACAACGGCATGGGCGGCGGCGCCGCGGCGGCGATCGCGGCCGTGGAACTGCTCAAGGGCGACTTTCAGAACCAGAGCTTCCTGGTGCTTGCCGTGCTCGGCGGGTTGATCGGCTCGGTGGCGTTCTCCGGCTCGATGATCGCCTTCGCCAAGCTGCAGGGACTGATGAAGAAGTCGTTCCTGTTTCCGGGTCAGCAGACGATCAACCTCATCGTGTTCGGTGCGGCCGTCGTGTTCGGCCTGCTGCTGATGTTCGGCAGCTCCACCGGCGGCTTCCCGCTGCTGGCGTTCTTCGTCCTCGCACTGGCCTTCGGCATCATGATGACCCTGCCGATCGGCGGCGCCGACATGCCAGTGGTGATCTCGCTGTACAACGCCCTGACCGGCCTGGCCGTGGCCTTCGAAGGCTTCGTGCTCGGCAACGCCGCAATGATCATCGCCGGCACGGTGGTGGGCTCGGCCGGCACGCTGCTGACCCAGCTGATGGCCAAGGCGATGAACCGTCCGATCAGCAACGTGCTGTTCTCCGGCTTCGGCGCCAGCGGCGGCGAGGTGGCGGCCGAGACCGGCGGCGTCATGAAGGAAGTCGACGTCAGCGACGCCGCGGTGATGATGGCCTATGCCAGCAAGGTCATCGTCGTGCCCGGCTACGGCATGGCCGTGGCCCAGGCACAACACAAGGTCTGGGAATTCTGCAAGCAGCTCGAAGAGAAGGGCGTGGCGGTGAAGTTCGCCATCCACCCGGTCGCCGGCCGCATGCCCGGCCACATGAACGTGCTGCTCGCCGAGGCCGGCGTGCCCTACGACAAGATCTACGACCTCGAGGAGATCAACGCCGAGTTCCCGACCGCCGACGTCGCGCTGATCATCGGCGCCAACGACGTGGTCAACCCGGTCGCGCGCACCGATCCCAACAGCCCGATCTACGGCATGCCGATCCTCGACGCCGACAAGGCCAAGAACGTCATCGTCGTCAAGCGCGGCCGCGGCACCGGCTTCTCGGGCATCGAGAACGCGCTGTTCTTCCTCGACAACACCCGCATGCTCTACGGCGACGGCCAGGAAGTGGCGGGCAAGCTGATCCAGGAAGTGAAGCAGTTGTAGCGCGGTTTATCGCACGGCAACCGGAAAAGGGCGCCGTCTGGCGCCCTTTTCCGTTGGGGCGAAGACTCACGCGCCAGGAGAGACGGACGTCACGCCCGGGCAGGACACGGGGACTCGCATGGCATCGCAAAGATACGCGACTATTTCAAGCATACGAGATCGAGGACTTCTCCATCCGCAGCCGAGAGCACGTATTCACCACGACCCAAATCGGTCACGAAGCGTGCCGGCTTGCGAAAGCGCATGCCGTGACCGCGAATCTCCTCAGGAACCCTCGGGTCATCGATATCCATGACCTCTTCATCCCCAGCATCGTTGTCGTGGTTCATTGCCACTTTCGTATTGAAAAAAGCGGGGGCACAGCAATTATTGAGCATTACCTAACCGGTTGACACCCGTAGGAGCGGGCTGAAGGTGTGGTAAAGACCAATAATCGCCATGTGCTGGAAAATAAGTCCATCGCCGTTGTTTGCCTCCATGTTCAGCGACCGATCGGCGGAGGCACGCTTCAGTAAATCGTCGTGAGCCGCTTGAGCGCCTCGCCGAAACCCTGCGTCAGCAGCACCAGCACCGCGAGCACGGCCACAAAGGCATACAACACCAGCCGGAAGCTGGGCCTGGCCGCGCGCATATCCATGTAGCGGTCGATCACCAGACCACCCTTGATCAGAATCGTACCCGCCACGGCCAGCGCCAGTACCCAGCCGGCGTGTCCCGTTTCGGCGAGCACGGCACCGAGCAGTGTCAGTGCGATCAACCCGAACCAGGTCTTCTCCGCCACCCCCATCCCACCTACCTCAGCACGTAGAACAGTGGAAAAATGGCCAGCCAGAGGATGTCCGTGGTATGCCAGTACATGGCCGCCGCCTCCAGACCGCCGTAGTTATCCGCGCTGTAGCCGCCCAGCGCAGAACGGATGCCCACCCAGATGAGGCCCAGCAGCCCCCAGCTCACATGCACCAGATGCGTCAGCGTCAGGTAATAGTAGGCGCCGTAGAACACCCCGCCCCGGCCGTGGCCGCCGTCACCGGTATACCAATCGAGCTCGAAATACTTGATCACCGGATAACCCAGACCGAGCAGGATGGCGGCCAGCACCCAGCGCGCCGCAGTGCGATGACGACCTTGCCGCATGACCTCCACCGCCTTGACCATGCAGTAGCCGCTGGAGAGCAGAAACACGGTGATCGCCACCCCCGCACGGGTGATCAGCGCATCCGGGCCGAGACGGAAGTCCTCCGGATTGTGCACCCTGGCGACGAAATACACCCCGAACAGCAGCATGAACTCGACCAGCACGCAGAATATGCCCACCCAGATGCCGCGGTTGCCGGGAATGCGTGCCGCGGCCACCGCGCGCAGGGCCGCCGTGTCGGGCTGCGGGGTTACCGTATCCACCGACATCTCGGGGGGTGATCTGAATTGAAGGCAGCGTGACGAGCCACCGGCCCGGACTCGTCGATCCGGGCAAAGACCGGCGACCCACCCAGATCCCCGCGACGATGGCCGGGGCTCATGTCCGCGTCCCGCGCAACTGCAATGTCAAGCCGGCGCCGCAAGCTTGAGCCCGACGATACCGGCAATGATCAGCGCAACGCTGACGAGCCGGCCGGCATTCGCAGGCTCTCCAAGCAGCACGATACCCAGAACGACGGTTCCGACGGCTCCGACACCCACCCAAACGGCGTAGGCGGTGCCGACCGGAAGCGATTTCATGGCGATGCCCAGCAGCCAAAGACTGACGATCATCGCCAGGACGGTCCAGACCGTGGGCCACAATCGGGTGAATCCCTCGGTGTACTTCAATCCGATCGCCCAGCCGACCTCAAACAGCCCCGCAACCACAAGAATAACCCAAGCCATGTATTCGCCTTTCCAAATGCGGGACAGATTTATTTATCCGGAAGCCTCATTGGGCGCCCTGGCTTCCGATGCTCGATGCGGCGCCCAAGAATGCGCTCCACCTCGTCTATAAAGCGCCCACTCCCCGTCAATTGCCCTCGCTGCACAGCCGTCCGGATCAACCCCCACTCGCCTTCCGGTATCGCCGCCGCCAAAAATTCGCGGTGACGGACGTGTCGTTCGATCGCATCGTTCCCGAGCGCCACGTAGCAGGGATCCTCGTCCAGCCAGTCACATCGTTCGATACCCAGGTGGTGCCGTGCACTCGACCAGGGGTACTGCTCCGGCGCCTCCACCATGCGCGCACGCACCGGATTCAATTCTATATAACGGACGCAGGCCAAGAGATACGCATCGCTGTCCACCGGACTCGATTTGTAACGGCTCTTCCACAACGTCCCCGTCCTCCCTTCCAACGCATTGTGATACCGCGTCTGTCGACCCGCGACCCGCTTCATCAACCGGCCCAGACCACTCACCTCTTCTCCAAGCCCCACGAGAAGATGCACATGGTTGGTCATCAAACAGTACGCGTACACCTTGATGCCGAATTCTGTCTTGAACTCGGCAAGCGCATCCAGATACCGCAAATAATCCGGCACCGCCACAAATACAACCTGCCGATTGTGCCCGCGCTGAACCACATGATGCGGGTAGCTCGGCAGCACGACCCTGCCCATCCTTGGCATGATCCCACTCCTTGTCCGCTTACGCTCTAAGGAACCTCTGATTGATTCATCGTACCGTCATTGCGAGCGAAGCCAAGCAACCTCCCTCTACGGTAGATCAATAAGTTGGAGATTGCCGCGTCGCTGCGCCCAATGACGGATTAATCAGAGGCTCCCTAAATAAATCTGTCCCCTTTTTATGCTAAATAAATCTGTCCCCTTTTTACTTTTACTTGTCCCCTTTTTACTTTGCTCCCTTTTTATGTCCCCTTTTTACTCTTTGCTATGATCTGCGCGGGGTCGCGGTGCCGATCCGGCGGCCCGCGCCGCACCGTGCCGACAAGCCACTGATTCAACTAAGATTGCCGACGACACCCGGGGCCGACGGACGGCACCGGACGTGGCGTCGCCACCACAGGCCGATATGCATTTCAAGCCCTCCAAGCGATTTTTATGCACAGACGGGCAAGCAGGCCGCCACCCCTGGACCAAGTCACCCGCCATTTGTCAACAGCTGCGGGAGCGTCAATTCAACATGATGATTTTAAATAATTAAATGGGGCGACTAGGATTTGACCGTTTTAACAGAAATGCCACAATGGCGCGGTCTGGGGACGGTTGACCCCAAAGCGTCCACAAAGTTATCCACAGATTTTGTGGATAACCGGCGAGCTTCAACGGGAATAACGGCTTAGGCTTTTCAGGTGAGAATCCGCATCAACCATGATAGCTAACCAAGACCTGAACATTTTCCCCATCCGGCCGGGCCGGCATGGCTGAACCCATCCTCCGCGTCGCGGTGCCGTCGCCCCTCTTCCGGCTGTTCGACTACCTGCCTCCGCGCGGCTGGGCGGGTGCCGCGCCCCTCCCGGGCGCGCGCCTGCGGATTCCCTTCGGGCGCGGCCGCACGGTCGGCGTGCTGGTCGGGATCGCCGAGGCGAGCGACGTGCCCGCCAACCGGCTGAAGCGGGCGGAGGCGGTGCTGGACGGCGAGCCCCTGCTGCCGGCGGACATCCTGGCGATGGCGCACTGGGCCGCAGACTATTATCACTTTCCGCTCGGCGAGGTGCTGGCCGGCTGCCTGCCGGTGCTGCTGCGCCGCGGCGGGGCGGCCGAGGCGGCGATGGAACCGTACGTGCGCATCACCGATGCGGGGCGCACGGCCGACGTCGAAACGCTCGAGCGGCGCGCACCGCGGCAGGCACAGGCGCTGCGCTTTCTGGAGGCACATCCCGACGGCTGCACGCGCAGCCAGCTCACCGACGCCAGCATCGGCGCGCCTGTTCTGCGCGCGCTCGCCGCGCGCGGCTGCATCGAGACCGTGCACCGCCTGCCCGCACCGACACCGACACCAGGG
>CAYWKV010000044.1:0-17706 GCA_964458835.1 uncultured Gammaproteobacteria bacterium
CGTTTGCCCGCCAAGGCCTACATGCGGGTTTCACATTAATCAGGTTTTCTTGGCGTCTTGGCGCCTTGGCGGTTCAAACAAGGTTTTCTCCGCGTTCTCCGCGCCTTGGCGGTGCAAATCACGCCATTACCCAAAGAACGTATTCACCGCCGCATCCAGCGTGTCGCGCATGTCCGGGTCGTCGGTCAGCGGGCGGACCAGGGTCATGCTGCAGGCGGCGACCGGCTCGACACCCTTGACGATCAGCTGGGCCGCGTAGACCAGCAGGCGCGTGGAGATACCTTCATCCAGGCCGTGGCCCTTCAGATTGCGCGCACGGTGGGCAACCTGTACCAGCTTCTCGGCGACAGCTTTGTCGACACCGGTTTCCCGAGAGACGATCTCGGCCTCGGTCGCGGCCTCCGGATAGTCGAAGTCGAGCGCGGCGAAGCGCTGCTTGGTCGACTGCTTCAGGTCCTTCATCAGGCTCTGATAGCCGGGGTTGTAGGAGATCACCAGCTGGAAATCCTTGTGCGCCTGGATCAGCTCGCCGCGCTTGTCGAGCGGCAGGGTGCGACGATGGTCGGTGAGCGGATGGATCACCACGGTGGTGTCCTGACGTGCCTCGACCACTTCATCGAGGTAGCAGATGGCGCCGATGCGCGCGGCCGTGGTCAGCGGGCCGTCCTGCCACTTGGTGCCGTCCTTGTCCAGCAGGAAGCGGCCGATCAGATCGGAGGCGGTCATATCCTCATTGCAGGCCACGGTGATCAGCGGACGCTGGAGCTTCCACGCCATGTATTCCACGAAGCGGGATTTACCGCAGCCGGTCGGCCCCTTGAGCATCACCGGCATGCGCACACCGTAGGCGGCTGTGTAGAGGTCGACCTCGTTGGCGACCGGACAGTAATAGGGCTCTTTCTCGATCTGGTACTGCTTGGCGGTGTTGGCGGTCATAGTCACGTCCTAATCTGTTGAGTGAGGAGTGAGGAGTGAGGAGTGAGGAGTGAGGTGTGAAAAGCAAACCCGTTCTTGGCCACGGAAGCACACGGAAAAACACGGAAGAATTCAGTCGGCAAAACCCTCAGCCAGTAATCACGCGGCTTGAGTGCCCGGCTTTTGCATTGTTCATTTTCCGTGTCTTTCCGCGTGCTTCCGTGGCCATCGAAGGTTTTACGCCTCACGCCTCACTCCTCACACCTCACTCCTCACTCCTCACGCTTCACCCACAAAAAACCCCTGATCGGCGGTGACCGACCAGGGGCTCGATGCTCGATCTTCACGCCCTGGCGTCGATCAGACCTTGATGGGACCGCGGTAGATGACCATCGCCGCGCCCTGGGACTGCTTGAAGTTGTCGTAGCCGACCAGACGCACGTGGTGCTTCGGGTTCGCCTTGTGGCAGGCTTCCGCCTCGGCCAGGATCTTCTTGACGTCGGTCTCGCCGAACATCGGCAGCTTCCACATGTACCAGTAGTGGTCGAAGGCGTTCTCCGGCTCGGTGTGCTCGATGGCCGGGTTCCAGCCCTTGCTGACGATGTAGGCGACCTGCTTCTCGATGTCGCTGCCCTTCATGGCCGGCAGGTAGGAGAAGGTCTCGAACTTGCGGCTCGCCGGATCGGACAGCCGGCTGCTGTAGTCTTGCATGTCGCTCATTGCTTCATTCCTCGATTCGTGTCGGTCAGAGTCGCGGAGCGGAATTCGCTCGGCGACGGCCTTCGCGGCTAAAGCCGCTCCTACAAATTACTTATGCGCCACGTCGAGCTTGTCGACGGTGTCGAACTCGAATTTGATCTCTTTCCACGTCTCCATGGCGATCTTGAGTTCGGGGCTGTGCTTGGCGGCGTTGGTGAGGACGGCCTTGCCTTCCTTCTCGATCGCCACACCCTGGTTGCGCGCTTCGACGCAGGCTTCCAGCGCGACGCGGTTGGCGGCGGCGCCGGCGGCGTTGCCCCACGGATGACCCAGGGTGCCGCCACCGAACTGCAGCACGGAGTCGTCACCGAAGATGGTGACCAGCGCGGGCATGTGCCACACATGGATACCGCCGGAGGCGACGGCGAAAGCGCCCGGCATGGAACCCCAGTCCTGATCGAAGAAGATGCCGCGGCTGCGGTCTTCCTTGATGTAGGACTCGCGCAGCAGGTCGATCCAGCCCAGCGTGGAGGCGCGGTCGCCTTCCAGTTTGCCCACGACGGTGCCGGTGTGCAGGTGATCGCCGCCGGACAGACGCAGGATCTTGGTCAGCACGCGGAAGTGGATGCCGTGGTGCGGGTTGCGGTCGAGCACGGCGTGCATCGCGCGATGGATGTGCAGCAGCATGCCGTTGTCGCGGCACCAGTTGGCCAGGCCCGTGTTCGCGGTGAAGCCGCCGGTGATGTAGTCGTGCATGATGATCGGCGCGCCGATCTCTTTGGCGTACTCGGCACGCTTGTACATCTCTTCCGGGGTCGGCGCGGTGACGTTCAGGTAGTGACCCTTGCGCTCGCCGGTCTCCTTCTCGGCCTTGTGGATGGCGTCCATGACGAAGTCGAAACGCGCGCGCCAACGCATGAAAGGCTGGCTGTTGACGTTCTCGTCGTCCTTGGTGAAGTCCAGACCGCCGCGGAGGCATTCGTACACGGCGCGGCCGTAGTTCTTCGCGGACAGACCGAGCTTGGGCTTGATGGTGCAGCCCAGCAGCGGACGGCCGTACTTGTTCATGATGTCGCGCTCGACCTGAATACCCTGGGGCGGGCCGCCGCAGGTCTTCACGTAGGCGATCGGGAAGCGCACGTCTTCCAGACGCAGGGCGCGCAGCGCCTTGAAGCCGAACACGTTGCCGACCAGGGAGGTGAACACGTTCACCACCGAACCTTCTTCGAACAGGTCGATCGGGTAGGCCACGAAGGCGTAGAAGCAGGTGTCGTCGCCCGGCACGTCCTCGATGGCGTAGGCGCGGCCCTTGTAGTAGTCGAGGTCGGTCAGCAGGTCGGTCCACACGGTGGTCCAGGTACCGGTCGAGGACTCGGCGGCGACGGCGGCGGCGACCTCTTCACGCGGCACGCCCGGCTGCGGGGTGATCTTGAAGCAGGCCAGGATGTCGGTGTCCTTCGGGGTGTAGTCGGGCATCCAGTAGGTTTCGCGGTATTCCTTCACACCCGCGCTGTAGGTTTTCACTGCCATGGGTCAACTCCTCAACAGTCGCTCGATAATTCGGTTAGGCGTCGAAGCGCACTTGGCGCGCTGGCCGCCGATCTGTGCCGGGAACGAGCCAGCCAACGGCACCGCTCTATTCCACTGGAGAGGAAGTCTATAGGGCGATTTTCATAAATGATATTCAGAGTTAATAATGAGTTCGATAAATAATTATTATTGTTTGGCGGGCCTGTGGGGCGGGCCGATTCGGCCTTTACATTATTATATATATCAATTCGTTGTGTGTTTGCACTGCGGGAATCGGTCGGTTTTGGGGCGCCCGTCACACTGACCAAGGAATAAGGCCGGCACCGTTACCATCCAAATACGTAATGACAAAAATCAAAACATGGCCGCCTGCCGGGGAGCGGGACGGCCGGCCCGTTCGCCCGTTCACTGTGCAACCGTTTCCGGGAGGTGTTCCATGCCGCTCATCCGCAGCGCATTCCCCATCTGTCTGTGGTTCTCCTTCATCGCCGGCGCGCCCGCGCACGCGGCCACGGACGAGGCCCCGTCGGTCACGCTCACCTGGGTAGGCTGCGGTATCAGCAAGAAGGCCTACATGGAGGAAGCCGCCGCGCTCTACGAACAAAAGACCGGCGTGAAGATCGCCATCGACGGCGGCGGCGCCACCAAGGGCATCCGCCAGGTCAGCAGCGGGGAAACCGACATCGGCGGCACCTGCCGCTTCACCCTCCACAACAACCCCGAGGAGAAGAACACGACGCTCGTACCCGTGGCCTGGGACGCGCTGGTCGTGATCGTCCATCCCGACAATCCGGTGAGCGATCTCACGCTGGATCAGGTGCGGGCCATCTACGACGGCGGCATCGCGAACTGGCGTGACCTGGGCGGGCGGGACGCGCCCATCCATCTGCTCGCGCGCGCCGGCAAGGTCTCCGGCGTGGGCCGCACCCTCCGCGAACTGGTGTTCGCCGACTACGACAAGGAATTCCCGGCCGCGGAACAGCTGCCGTCGACCGGCCCGCTGGAAAAGGCCGTGGAGACGGATGCGAATGCCATCGGCGTCACCGGCATCAGCAGCGCGCGCAAGCGCAACGTCAAGATTCTCACCCTGGAAGGCAAGGATCCCAGTTACGACAACATCGTCAGTGGCGATTACCTGCTCTACCGCCCCCTGTATCTGGGCTACAAGCGCGACGGCAGGCATGTGGCGCAGGTGAAGGATTTCATCCAGTTCATCCACGGCGCCGAAGGCCAGGCGGTGCTGCGCGCCAACGGCACCGTGCCCTATCTCGAGGGCATTCACCTGGTGCGCAAAAAGATGGATCAGGCGAAGGCGGCGCGCGAGCGGGGGCTGTAGGGCGAGGCGCGCCGGGGCGCATTCGCCGGACGCGCGTGTCCCGCAGCGGCCCTTCGGCCGTCATGCCTCAGGTCGTGATGCGCCGATAGATGTCCGCAATCTTGCGCGGCAGCTGCTGAACGTCGTCGAGGATGGTATAGCGCGCATGGCCGTACATGTGCGGCAGGTAGTCGCGCGCCTCCCTGTCGATGGTGATGCAGAAGGAGTGCACACCCCGCCGCTTCGCCTCCAGCAGCGCCATGCGCGTGTCCTCGATCCCGTGCTGGCCACGGTAGACGTCGAAATAGTCGTCCGGGCGCCCGTCGGACAGCGTCACCAGCAGCTTGGTGCGCGCCTCGACCTCGCCCAGCAGCCGGGTCAGATGGCGGATGGCGAAGCCCATGCGCGTGTATTCCTGGGGACGGATGCCTGAAATGCGCGCCTTCACCAGGTCGTTGTAGGGCTCGTCGAAGCGCTTGACCCGGAACAGCTCGCAGCGCTTGCGCGTAATGCCGGAAAAGCCGTAGATGGCATAGCGATCGCCGAGCGTCTCCAGGGCCTCGCACAGCATGATCAGCGCCTCGCGCTCGGCTTCGTTGATCCAGCCCTTGGTCGAGCCGCTCATGTCCACCATGAAGGCCACGGCAATGTTGCGCTCGACGCGGTGCAGGCGCGTGAACAGCCGGTCACTCATTTCCTGCCCGGCCCGTGCGTCGGCGAGCGCCTCGACCAGGGCATCGATGTCGACGTCGTCGCCCTGCGTCTGACGCTTCAACAGGCGATCCTCGTCGCGCATGACCTCGAAGGTCTTGCGCAGATGCTTCACCAGGCCGAGATGCCTGTTCAGCACCTCGTCCACGAATTCATCGTAGACGGGTGCGACATCCTTCTCGCGCATCACGCACCAGTTCTTGCGGTAATGCTGCCTGCCGTAGTCCCACTCGGAGTAGAATTCCGCGCCCTCCTCGTGATAGGTGCCCTGCCAGACCTCGTCGGGATCGGCCTGCGTCTCCTCGTAGGCGCTCAGGTCGTATTCACTGTCGCCGGCGGGCACCAGGTACTCGGGCGGCACTTCGCCGAAGTCGAGGCGTATGGACGTGATCAGCTGGCGCACATCGTCCGGCGGTGCGACCGGCGCGCCGTCCAGCGTCAGTTCGAAGGCATCCGGCTCGTCGTCGCCCGCCTCCGGCCCCTGCAGCTCGAAGCGTGGCGCCTCCGCGCCTTCCTGCCGAGCGCGCGGCCGCAATTCCTCCTGCAGTTCCGCGAGCTTCACGCGCAGCAGCGCCTTCTCTTTGGCGATGCGGGCCGCCCTGCACTCGGCCACGCGGTCCAGGCGCAGTGTGCCCTGATAGCTCAGCACCCGCGGTTCCAGCGGGCTCGCGTAGGCTTCGGCCAGGCAGGCCAGGCTGTCGTCGACGGTGGCGCGCGCATCCGCGAGGCGCAGCGCATACGGCTGCAGCACATCGATGGCATCGGGCCCGTCCAATCGCTGCAGGCGCAGCATGGTCCGATGCAGCCCGGGGAGCTCGCGTGCGATACAGCATTCGAGGCGCCGCGTCTCCAGCATATGGAACAGCGCCAGCGCGCGCTCGACATGTTCATACCGGGCCAGCGCCGCGCCCAGATCGGCATGGAAGGTCCCGAAGCGCGTCTGCGCCCAGAGCATGGCGACGGTCGCCTTGCACAGCTGGAAATTGTCCTCGGCGGTCTCGAGTTCGGCGACCACGGCGGGCAGATACAGGGTCTCGGTGTCGGTGTAGGCCTGGTCGGCCTGCTCCAGCCGCAGGCGCCGTCCGGACAGGCCGCGCGCAAAGGTGAACAGGATGGCACCGATCTCGTCGAACACCACGCCGGCGGCATGCTCGTGCCGCAGGCGGCGGGAAAGCTCGATGTCGTTGACGACCTTGAGCGCCGCCTGCAGGCCGCTGCGGTCGTAGCTGTCCATGGCCTGCAGCGCCCAGGCCTCGACCACGTGCCGATCGAGACGCGCGATCATCTCGAGCGCGTTCTGCGCGAACTGGTAGGCGATCTGGATATTGGTGGTGGCGATGCGCCGCGTCCAGTCGAGCAGGAAGTCGCGGTCGGCCGCCGGAAGGGCCGCGATCCGCGAAGCCAGCTCATCGACCTGGAGAAAGCTGAACTCGACCTCGAGCCAGATCTCCAGGTCATGGACTATATCAGCGATGTCTTTGCCGGCTTTATCCATATGCAATCAACTTTTCCCACAAAGGACGCAAAGGCGCGCGAAGAACATCGAAAACATGATGGCCACGAAATCCACGAAACCCACGAAAAGGATTTATGTTTACACCCATTAGCTTTCGTGGGTTTCGTGGATTTCGTGGCTATATCGGTTTTTCTTGCGCGGCTTTGCGTCCTTTGCGGTAACAACAGATCCCTAGAACACCGACGAAGACAGTTCCTGCACCGCGGCGAGGATTTCCGCATCGTCAGTGACCGCGCGGGCGATGGCGCTGCGGCAGGCGGCGACCGGCGGAATGCCGGCGGCGATCAGCTTGCCGGCATGTACCAGCAGGCGCGTGCTGGCGCCCTCGTCGAGGCCGCTGCCCTTGAGGTTGCGGGTCATGTGCGCGAACTTCACCAGCCTGTCGGCCATCGCCCGTTCGATGCCCGCCTCCCTGGCGACGATGCGCGCCTCCAGGTCGGCCGCGGGGTAATCGAAATCCAATGCGACGAACCGCTGCCGGGTGCTCTGCTTGAGATCCTTGAGCACGCTCTGGTAGCCGGGATTGTAGGAGACGGCCAGGCAGAACTCCTCCGGCGCTGTCAGCTGCGCACCGAGCTTCTCGATCGGCAGCACACGGCGATCGTCGCCCAGGGGATGGATGACGACCATCGTGTCCTTGCGCGCCTCGACGATCTCGTCGAGATAGCAGATCGCTCCGACGCGCACGGCACGGGTCAGCGGGCCGTCGATCCAGACCGTCTCGCCGCCGCGCACCAGATAGCGTCCGACCAGATCGGAGGCGGTGAGGTCGTCGTGGCAGGACACCGTGATCAGAGGCCGCTGCAGGCGCCACGCCATGTATTCCATGAAACGGGTCTTGCCGCAGCCGGTCGGCCCCTTCAGCAGCAGCGGCAGCTTGTGCCGGTAGGCCGCGTCGAAGATCTCGACCTCATCGCCGGTCGGCTCGTAATAGGGCTCCTGCTCGACGTAATACTCTTCGGTGCTGAGAAGCTCTGCGCTCATGCATGCTCCTTGAAAGCGGATCAACCCAAAAACCCTGTTGGCCACGGAAGCACACGGAACAACACGGAAAAGACTTATTGCACCAGGCCCGTAAACTGTATCGGGGGGGGTGATCCCGGGTTTACATAGGAACCTCTGATTAATCGTTACACCGTCATTGCGAGCGAAGCGAAGCAATCTCCTTCTACGGTAGATCAATAGGTTGGAGATTATTCGCTGCGCTCACCCCGTTGGGGCCGCCCTGCGGGCGTTCTGCGCTCGCAAGCTCGCTGGTGCCGCGTCGCTACGCTCCTCGCAATGACGAATAAATCAGAGGTTCCTTAGGGCGCTTCGCTCGCCATGACGGCACGATGATCTAATCAGGGGTTCCTATATTGAATTCCTTCCGTGTTGTTCCGTGTGTTTCCGTGGCCAATACGATGTTTCGAGATCAGTCGCCGCTGCGATAGGGATCGTCCTGGTCCGGCGGCGTGGTCGGCAAAGGTCCGATCTTTTCGGCGATCTCGTCCAGACGCGCCTCGCGCTCGGCCTTTTTCGCGGCGCGGCGCTCATAGGCGTCGGGGCGCACAGTGAGGAAAGTGTCGCCGAACATGACCTGGGCGAGAAAGCGCTGACCGAACAGCATCAGCTCCACGTCGTCCTCGAGCTTGTCCCGGGTCGCCTGGTCCAGCTCGTAGACATCTTCGAAGGACGGGCTCTTGATGAATTCGCGGAACTGATCGACATCGTAGCAGGCCATGAAGAACAGCTGCAGGCTGCGCTGCGAGGGCTTGCCGACCGTCGGGCCCGAGGATTTCTTCTTGAGGATCAATTGTCGCCAGCCGCGGCCCAGCTCGTCGTATTGCTCAAGTCCCTGCTCCTTGCGGTATTCGTCCACCGTCAGCTTGCGGTCCTCGAAGTGGCCATGGCAATGCGCCTCCTTCACCAGCGCATAGGATGTGCGATCGGTGTACTCGTCCTGGCGGCGCAGCGACAGCAGCGCGACCGGGTAATAGCGGCAGGCCGTGGGGCGGTCCTCGTAGACGCTGCAGCCCTCCTCGGTCATGAACTGACAGGCGGTACCACCCTCGATCGGCTGCAGCTTGATGCCGGCGATGCCGTCCTTCTCCATTTCATAGGGATAGGTGTATTTCACCAGGAACTCGCCCGAGCTCATTCCCAGCCGTTTCTTCAGCCGGATCACATCGTAGGGCGTCAGCGAGATATCGATGTTCCTGCAGCAGGCGTTGAAGCAATCGATCCCCTTGTGACAGCGGAACTGGATGACCGCATCGCCCTCGATGGTCTGCGGCACGACGGGACTGCCCGGAAAGGGCGGATCTTCGATCTTGATGTCTACCACGGCACTTCTCCCGAATCGCGCGTTTCGGCTGCGATTCTGTTACTGACGACTGAAAACACACTTTTACCGCAAAGGACGCAAAGGCGCGCGAAGAACATCGAAAACATGATGGCCACGAAATCCACGAAACCCACGAAAAGGACTTATGTTTACACCCATTAGCTTTCGTGGGTTTCGTGGATTTCGTGGCTATATAGGTTTTCCTTTGCGCGGCTTGGCGTCCTTTGCGGTAAAAGTACACATCCACAAACGTCGAATATCCTACCCCTGCCTGCACAAAGCGTCGAAATCCTGCCCGGCAGCTGGGGGTTACCGCCCATAAATGAGAAAACCGGGCGCCTCGCGACGCCCGGTTTTCCGGTCCTGCAGACTACTGCACCTTAGTGGGCGGCAGGCTTGAACAGCTTGGACTTGTCCACCAGGTCGACGTGCTTACGCTTGAAGCAGGTCCACTTCTTGGAGTCCTTGTCGTAGATGCTGTTCACGAAGCAGTGCCAGTTCTCCTCATCGACAAAGTTCTTGTCCATGCGGTAGTAGAAGCCCGGGTAACGGGACTCCTGACGGAACAGGATGTGCTGCAGATGGGCTTCCGCCGTGAGGATACGGTGGTAGTTCTCCCAGGCGCGCAGCAGTTCGTGCAGGTCCTTGGCACGCATCTTCAGCGCGTCTTCCTTCAGCATGTCCAGCTTTTCCTGCGCCACGTTGAGCATGTTCTCGTTCGTGGTGTAGTAGGTCGCGACGCCGGCCACGTACTCGTCCATGATCTTCTGCAGGCGGAACTGCAGCATCTTAGGCGTGATGTAGTGCGGGTTGACGTCGATCGCGGTGGTGTAGTCCTTGAACTCCAGGTAGGTACGCACCGGCTTGTAGATCTCTTCCACCAGCTGGGCGGGATCGGTGTCCAGCTCGACCTTGAGATCCTTGTTGTCGATGCAGTACTGCACCATGGACTTGGCGCACATGCGGCCTTCGGCGTGCGAACCGGAGGAGAACTTGTGGCCGGAGGCGCCCACGCCGTCGCCGGCGGTGAACAGACCCTTCACCGTGGTCATGCCGCGATAGCCCCAGCTCCAGCCGGAGGGCAGGTGACCCGGGATCTTGTCCTTGTCGGCATGCTCTTCGGCGGTCGGCGCGCCGACGTCGGTCGGACCCGATACCCAGATACCGCAGCAGCCGGAGTGCGAACCCAGCAGGTAGGGCTCGGTCGGCATCAGCTCGGAGTTCTTCTTCTCCGGCTCGATGTTCTCACCGACCCAGATGCCGCACTGGCCGACGCACATGTCGAGGAAGTCTTCCCAGGCCTCGGCTTCGAGGTGCTTCACTTCACGCGGGCTGAGGGTCTCGCGCAGCTTGGCCAGCGCGGTGACGGTGTCCATGTAGATGGGACCGCGACCTTCCTTCATCTCCTTCAGCATGAGGTGGTTGCGCAGGCAGGAGGCCGGAACGGCAGCCTGGCCGTACGGAGGATAGTCGTTCAGCAGCTCCTTGTTCTTGACCATGTACACTTCGCCGTAGGCGTTGGTGGCCTGGGCCTTGAACAGCAGGAACCACGCACCGACCGGGCCGTAACCGTCCTTGAAGCGGGCGGGCACGAAGCGGTTTTCCATCATGGTCAGCTCGGCGCCGGCTTCGGCGGCCATGGCGTAGGTGGAACCGGCGTTCCACACCGGGTACCAGGCGCGGCCGGTACCTTCACCCACGGAGCGCGGACGGAAGATGTTCACGCAGCCGCCGGCGGCCAGCAGGATGGCCTTGGCCTTGTAGACGATGACCTTGTGGTCGCGGGTCGAGAAGCCGACGGCACCGGCGATGCGGTTCTTGTCGTTCTTGTCGTTGACCAGCTTGACGATGAAGATGCGCTCCTGGATGCGGTCCATGCCCAGGGCCTTCTTGGCGGCCTCGGCCACGATCCACTTGTAGGATTCGCCGTTGATCATGATCTGCCACTTGCCGGAACGCACCGGCTTGCCGCCGTCCTTCAGCGCGGGCAGGCCCTTGGAGCCGTCGTGACGCTCGCCGTTCTCGTCGGTCTTCCAGATCGGCAGGCCCCATTCTTCGAACAGGTGCACGGAGTCGTCGACGTGGCGGCCCAGGTCATAGGCCAGGTCGTCGCGGGTGATGCCCATCAGGTCGTTGGAGACCATGCGGGCGTAGTCGGCGGGATCCTGCTCGGTGCCGATGTAGGTGTTGATCGCGGACAGGCCCTGCGCGACGGCGCCGGAGCGATCCATGGCGGCCTTGTCGACCAGCTTGATCTTCAGATCGACGCCGGCTTCCTTCTTGGCGGCTTCCGCCCACTGCACGATTTCGAACGCGGTGCCGCAGCAGGCCATGCCACCACCGATCAAGAGGATGTCGACTTCCTCTTGGACGACTTCGGGATTACCAAATTCACCAGCCATTTTCGTTACCTCAATTCTCAATGATTCTTGTGCGATCGAGACGGACCGGCGCTCAGGCGCGGATCAGCTCGGCCCGGTTGCCGGCGCGATAGCCCTTGGTCACACCGCCGTTCTCGGAGCCGGTGAAGAAGCCGGTGTCCTTGATCTTGGCGAGCGATGCGGTCGGCTTGCCGGCATACGGATCGATCGAGCCTTCCGGGGTGGTGCGGATCGGGAACTTGAAGCGCTTCAGGGTGCCGTTGCGGAACTTGATGGTCCACATGATGGAGTCCGAACCGCGCAGCGGCTGCACGGAGCCGCCCAGCGGCACGATATCGGCGTAGTGACGGGCTTCGATGGCCTGCTGCGGGCAGATCTTCACGCAGGAATAGCACTCCCAGCACTGCTCGGGTTCCTGGTTGAACGCGCGCATGGCATGACCGGTCTCGGAGCCGTCCTTGTCCAGCTTCATCAGATCGTGCGGGCAGATGTACATGCAGGCGGTCTTGTCCTGACCCTTGCAGCCGTCGCACTTGTCGGTACGTACGTAGGTTGGCATCGTAACTCTCCTGTGGTTTTTGCTAGCAATCCGCGAACGTCGCGGCACCGTTTTCGAACTTCCACCTGACCTTGGCCGGGGCGTATCGCGAGTCCGCTTCCGGCAGGCTTAAGTTCCGTCATCTCGGACGGCTGCGCCGCCTCGACAACCCGCCGGATTGGAGCGGGCGCGTTCGCACCGCTCAATCCGGCTCTCAATTTCAGACCGCGGAGTGGCCTTTCAGCTCGACCTTCACGTTCTGCTCGGCGGTGAGGCCGGCGTAGTATTTCTGCAGCACCTTGGCCACTTCGGGACGGCTGAAGGTGGGCGGCAGATCCTGGCCTTCGGACAGCATGGCGCGGACCTTGGTGCCGGACAGCAGCACGCGGTCGTCCTTGGTGTGCGGGCAGGTGCGCTGCGAGGCCATGCCGCCGCACTTGTTGCACCAGAAGGTCCAGTCGATGTTCAGGTTCTTGGTCTCGAGCGCGTCCTTCGGGATCTCGTCGAAGATCTTCTGGGCGTCGAAGGGACCGTAGTAGTCGCCCACGCCCGCATGGTCACGGCCGACGATGAGGTGGGAGCAGCCGTAGTTCTGGCGGAACAGCGCGTGCAGCAGCGCCTCGCGGGGGCCGGCGTAGCGCATGTCCAGCGGATAGCCGGCCTGGATCACGGTGTTCGGCGCGAAGTAGTTCTCGATGAGGACCTGGATGGCGTCGGAGCGCACTTCGGCGGGGATGTCGCCGGGCTTCAGCTTGCCGAGCAGCGAGTGGATCAGCACGCCGTCCATGGTCTCGATGGCGATCTTGGCCAGGTATTCGTGCGAACGGTGCATCGGGTTGCGGGTCTGGAATGCCGCGATGCGCGACCAGCCCATCTTCTCGAACGCGGCGCGGGTCTGCGCCGGGGTCATGAACTGCTCGCCGTATTCCTCGGGGAAGCCGCCCTGTGAGAGCACCTTGACGGAGCCGGCGAGGTTGACGTCGCCCTGCGCCATGACCATCTTGACGCCCGGGTGCTCCAGGTCGGTGGTCTTGTACACCTGCATGCACTCGTGTGCCTTGTCGATGGCGTACTTCTCGGTGATCTTCATGGTGGCCAGGATTTCGCCGCGCTCCGGATCGAACAGCGCGATGTCCTCACCTTCCTTGAGACCGTCGGCGGTGGCCTTGTCAGTGGAGAGCGTGATCGGAATGGGCCAGAACAGGCCGGAGGCCATCTTCATGCCGTCGCACACGCCCTGCCAGTCGGCGCGGGTCATGAAGCCGGTCAGCGGGGTGAAGCCGCCGATGCCCATCATGATGAGGTCGCCCGCTTCGCGGGACGAGACGTTGACCTTCTTGAGGCCTGCGGCGCGCTTGCGCTCGTCCGCCAGGGCCTGGCCTTCCAACAGCAGGGGTTTGAGTTCGCCCCCACCATGCGGTCTGACTAGCTTCGACATGGGGCTCCTCGTATCTTCACGGCGGCGCTTGGCTTGTAGACAACGGCGGGAACCGGGGGCGCACCGCCTCACACCCGCACGGACCTGCCCGTGGCAGGGGCTGTTACCTTAAGGGGTACCCTGGGGAAAGCCAAACAGTTTTATCTTTAGGAATCATAAAAAGCCCTTATTCGATTTGATGAAGGGCCCAATCCCTGCAATCATATGTTTTTATTTAAAATAAGGGTGTTATCTCTATTAGAATATTATAATATTTTATGAACAACTCAGATTTCCTGATTGGTTAGTGCCTGACTAGTTTAATAAAGTACATGATCCCGTAACCTGCCAACGGACCTTATATATTATGCGCGACCCCAAGCCCATCCACGACCCGCTGAACAAGGCCGCGGACGCCCAGAGCCGCATCGAGGTGAAGAACACCACCTGCTACATGTGTGCCTGCCGGTGCGGCATCCGCGTCACCCTGCGCGACGGTGAGGTCCGCTACATCCAGGGCAACCCCGACCACCCCCTGAACCAGGGCGTGATCTGCGCCAAGGGCGCGTCCGGCATTATGAAGCAGTACTCGCCGGCGCGCCTGACCAAGCCGCTCAAGCGCAAGGCGGGCGCGGACCGCGGCGACAACGAATTCGAGGCGATCTCCTGGGACGAGGCCTTCGGGATCATGGAAGAGCGCCTGGCCGGCATCCGCGCCACCGACCCGAAGAAATTCGCGCTGTTCACCGGCCGCGACCAGATGCAGGCCCTGACCGGCCTGTTCGCCAAGCAGTTCGGCACCCCGAATTACGCCGCGCACGGCGGCCTCTGCTCGGTGAACATGGCCGCCGGCATGATCTACACCATCGGCGGCTCGTTCTGGGAGTTCGGCGGCCCCGACCTGGACCGCTCCAAGCTGTTCGTGATGATCGGCACCGCCGAGGACCACCACTCCAATCCGCTCAAGATCGCGCTGTCCAAGTTCAAGCGCAACGGCGGCAAGTTCATCTCCATCAACCCGGTGCGCACCGGCTATTCGGCCATCGCCGACGAATGGGTGCCCATCAAGCCCGGCACCGACGGTGCCCTGCTGCTGGCGCTGATCAACGAGATCATCAACCAGGGCCTGTACGACCGCGACTTCCTGGTGCAGTACACCAACTCCGCGCAGCTGGTGAACATGGACGAGGACAGCACCGAGTACGGCATGTTCGTGCGCTTCGAGGTGCCGCCGGAAGAGGGCTGCTTCGATCCGCAGAACAAGCTGTGGTGGGACCGCGAGCTGAACCGGCCGACCTCCACCCACACCGAGGGCGCAGACCCGTTCCTGCTCGGCGAGTTCCGCCTCGACGACGGCACGCCGGTGAAGCCTGCCTTCCAGCTGCTGGTCGACCGCGTCAAGGACTACACGCCGGAATGGGCCACCAAGATCACCGGCATCCCGGTCGAGACCATCAAGCGCCTGGCGCACGAGATGGGCATCGTCGCGCGCGACGAGAAGATCGAGCTGCCGATCTCCTGGACCGACACCTGGGGCCGGGAGCATGCATCCGTCATCGGCAATCCGGTATCCTTCCATGCCATGCGCGGCCTGGCGGCGCATTCCAACGGCTTCCAGACCATCCGCGCGCTGTCGATCCTGATGTCCATCCTCGGCACCATCGACCGGCCCGGCGGTTTCCGCCACAAGGCGCCGTTCCCGCGGCCGATCCCCCCCTGCGCGAAGACGCCGACCGGCCCCGAGGGTGTCAAGCCGAACACGCCGCTCGCCGGCATGCCGCTGGGCTGGCCGGCCGATCCGGACGATCTGTTCGTGGACGACCAGGGTAACCCGGTGCGCATCGACAAGGCGTTCTCCTGGGAGTACCCGCTGTCGGTGCACGGCCTGATGCACAACGCCATCACCAACGCCTGGCGCCAGGACCCCTACAAGATCGACACGCTGATGATCTTCATGGCCAACATGGCCTGGAACTCGTCCATGAACACGGCCGAGGTCCGCAAGATGCTCAACGACAAGGACGAGAACGGCGAGTACAAAATCCCGTTCCTGATCGTCGCCGACGCCTTCCAGTCGGAAATGGTCGCCTATGCGGATCTGGTGCTGCCGGACACGACCTATCTCGAGCGCCACGACGCCATGTCCATGCTCGACCGGCCGATCTCCGAGTACGACGGCCCGGTGGATTCCGTGCGCATCCCGGTAGTGCCGCCCAAAGGCGAGTGCAAGCCCTTCCAGGAGGTGCTGATCGAGCTGGGCTCGCGTCTGAAGCTGCCCGCCTTCGTGCGCGAGGATGGCAGCCGCAAGTTCCGCGACTATCCGGACTTCATCATCAACTACGAGACCGAGCCGGGCTCCGGCATCGGCTTCCTGGCCGGCTGGCGCGGCAAGGGCGGCGAGAAATTCCTCAAGGGCGAGCCGAACCCGAAGCAATGGGAGATGTACGAGAAGAACAACTGCATCTTCCAATACCACCTGCCCAAGTCCTACCAGTACATGCGCAACTGGAACCAGGGCTATCTGGAATGGGCGCAGCGTCACCGCATGACGCGCTATGCGGAGCCGATCCTGGTCCACATCTATTCCGAGGTGCTGCAGAAGTTCCGTCTGGCCGCGCAGGGCAAGAGCATGGGCAAGCAGCCGCCGCAGCATCTGCGCAAGCGCGTCGAGACCTACTTCGACCCGCTGCCGTTCTATTTCGAGCCATTGGAGGCGCAGCTGACCGATCTGCACAAGTATCCGCTGAACGCGATCACCCAGCGCCCGATGGCGATGTATCACTCATGGGATTCGCAGAACGCCTGGCTGCGCCAGATCCACACCTACAACTACCTGCACGTGAATCCGGTCACCGCCCGCAAGCAGGGCATCGAGGACGGCGGCTGGCTGTGGGTGGAATCGCAGTGGGGCAAGGTGCGCTGCATGTGCCGCTATTCCGAGGCCGTGGAGCCCGGCACGGTATGGACCTGGAACGCCATCGGCAAGGCCTCCGGCGCCTGGGGCCTCGAGGGCAACGCCAACGAGTCCAAGCAGGGCTTCCTGCTCAACCACATCATCAGCGAGGAGCTGCCGCCGAACGACGCGGGCGAGCACGTCTCCAACTCCGACCCGGTGACCGGCCAGGCCGGCTGGTACGACGTGCGCGTGCGCATCTACAAGGCCGGTGACGACGAGGAGAAGGTCTCCTTCCCGCAATTCGATCCACTGCCACCGGCGCCCGGACAGACCAAGGAGAAGAAATCCTGGCTGACGTATTTCGCGGGCGGCAAGAAGCGCGCTTGAACAATTTTTCCGAACCGCCAAGACGCGGAGGATGCAAAGAAAAGATTTGTTTAACCGCCAAGGCGCCAAGACGCCAAGGGGAATAGAAGTAAAGGCAAAAAACTCCGTGCCTTTACATTTGTTTTTCTTGGCGCCTTGGCGCCTTGGCGGTTCGCAACGACTTGGCGTCTTGGCGGTTGAATACACAGGATACGCGACATGACACAACTGGCATTGGTTATCGATCTGAACGTCTGCGTGGGCTGTCATGCCTGCGTGACGTCGTGCAAGGAATGGAACACGTCGGGCACGGCCGGCTACATGGCGGACTTCAATCCCTACGGCGAGGATCCGACCGGCACCTTCTTCAACCGCGTGCAGACCTTCGAGGTCGGCACCTTCCCGAACACAGAGACGGTGCACTTCCCGAAGAGCTGCCTGCACTGCGAGGATCCGCCGTGCGTACCGGTGTGCCCGACCGGCGCCAGCTACAAGCGTCCGCAGGACGGCATCGTGCTGGTCGACTATGACAAGTGCATCGGCTGCAAGTACTGCTCCTGGGCCTGCCCCTACGGCGCGCGTGAGGTCGACGAGCACCTCAAGGTGATGAAGAAGTGCACGCTGTGCGTCGACCGCATCTATGACCAGTCGCTCCCGGAGGCCGAGCGCAAGCCCGCTTGCGTGCTGGCCTGCCCCACCAACGCGCGCCTGTTCGGCGACGTCCACGACCCGGAATCCCAGGTATCGGTGACGATCCGTGAGAACGGCGGCTACCAGCTCATGCCCGAGTGGGGCACCAAGCCGGCGAACCATTACCTGCCGCGGCGCAAGACACGCATCAAGATTCACGAGGACGAGTTGGAGCGTGTCGACAACCCGCTCAAGAAGGAACGCCAGCAGCCCAAGCCCGGCTTCGACGAGCCGACGCTGGACGATGTGACGAGCTGGTAAACCCTGTAGAACATTTCAAGGGGTCAGAGTACTTGAAAACTTCTGCGTCCCGGTGAATCGCGCAGGAATGTTTCAAGTACTCTGACCCCTTGAAATAGCGGGAGCGGGGGTGAACGCGGAGCGAGGAAAAAAACCGGCGAGGCGG
>CAYWKV010000044.1:17716-18775 GCA_964458835.1 uncultured Gammaproteobacteria bacterium
CACCCCGCTCCTACAGGATCAAGACAAACCGATATTCTGGAGCAACCATGCATCCCGCATTTTCCGTCATCTTCCTCACCACGTTGATCGGCGTCGGGCAGGGCCTGTTCCTGGCGCTGTTCACCGTTCATCTCTATTCGGTGATCAAGGTCGTGCCCATGCAGGCCGACCCGCCGACCTTCTACGGACTGGGCAGTCTCGTGGCGCTGCTGTTCCTAGGCCTCGGACTGCTGGCATCGTTCTTCCACCTCGGCCGTCCGGAGCGCGGCTGGCGCGCCATTGCCCAGTGGCGCACCTCGTGGCTGTCGCGTGAAGTCATCGTGCTTCCGGCATTCATGGGTGCGCTGGCGCTGTATGGACTGGTGCAGTATCTGGGATGGAGCCCGCATCTGCTCGATCTCGGGCCGATCCGCGTCGACCTGTCGCTGGTGATCGGCGCGCTGACCACAGTGCTCGCTTTCGTATTGTTCGTCTGCACCGGAATGATCTACGCCTGCATCAAGTTCCTGCAGGAATGGGCCACGGCGCTGACAGTGGTGAACTACACCCTGCTGGGCTCGGCCAGCGGCTTTACGCTCGCCACCGCCTTCTCGGCACTGTACGCCCCCGAGCTGGTGACCCTGTACGGGACCTGGGCGATCATCATCACGCTCGCGGCACTCGTGACGAGGCTCGCCTCGCTGATCCGCAACGCCCGCATCAGGCACAAATCCACGCTGCAGACGGCCATCGGCGTACGCCACACCCAGGTCGTGCAGAAGGCGCAGGGCGCGATGGGCGGCTCGTTCAATACCCGGGAATTCTTCCACGGCAAGACCGCCGGCTTCCTGAAGTCGGTCAAATGGATCTTCCTGGTGCTGGTGTTTCCGGTGCCGGTGGCGCTGCTGGCGGCCGGGCTGTCGGCGGCGGCATTCTCAGTGCTGGCGGCGGCCTTCGTGATCCAGTATCTCGGCCTGATCGCGGAACGCTGGTTCTTCTTCGCCCAGGCGAACCATCCGCAGAACCTGTACTACCAGACGGTCTGAATGGGGACAGACCACGGTTTCGCTATGCGAAACC
>CAYWKV010000045.1:0-4083 GCA_964458835.1 uncultured Gammaproteobacteria bacterium
TGCGTACACGAGCATCGCTCCCCGTCGGCCATGCCGACATCCTGCCGGGTCCTTCAGGCCGCGGATTCCGCATGCGCCGGAGCCCCTGACCGCCCTGCCTTAGCCTAGCCCAGCCAGCCGCCGTCACAACCGTGGACGCGGCGCGGAATTCACGTCGGGCGCGGGGGCCCGTCGTCGCCGGAGATCAGGCGATGGCCCGTCCTTCGCCGGCCTCTTCGTAGGTTACACCATCGCGGATGTGATAGATGCGCCGGAAGGTCGGGATGATCTTCTCGTCGTGGGTGACGACGATGATCGCCGTCTCGAACTTGCGCGCCATGTCGTTGAGGATGCGCACCACCGCCAGCGCGCGCGTGCTGTCGAGCGGCGCGGTGGGCTCGTCGGCGAGGATCACCGGCGGCCGGTTGACCAGGCCGCGGGCGATGGCGACGCGCTGCTGCTCACCGCCGGACAGCTGCGAGGGCATGGCCCTGGCGCGATGCTGGACGTCGAGGGCCTGCAGCAGTTCGAGCGCCCGCGCGCGCGCCTCCGCGTTCGGCCGCCCGGCCAGCATGGGCAGCAGGGCGACGTTGTCGGTCACATCGAGAAAGGGTATGAGATACGGCGCCTGGAACACGAAGCCGATCTTGTCGCGGCGCAGGGCGCGGAGGTCGCGCACCTTCCAGCCGTCGTCGTAGATCACCTCGTCGCCGAGCGTCATGCGCCCCACGGTCGGTTCGATCACGGCGCCCAGGCACTTGAGCAGCGTGCTCTTGCCGGAACCGGACGGCCCGATCAGCCCCACCACCTCGCCCGGCGCGACCTGCATGTCGACGCCCTTCAGGGCGTCGACCGCCGTGTCGCCGCTGCCGTAGCGCTTGCGCAGCCCTTCGATGCGGATGCCCTTGCCGTGCATGTCAGCCTCCGATGGCCTCGGCCGGATCGACCTTGAGTGCGGCGCGGATCGCGATCACGCTGGATGCCACGCAGATGAGGATGACGGCGCCGAAGCCGGCCGCCGAGTCGAGCGGCTCGAGCAGGACGTATTTCGGGAAGATCGGCGCCCAGAAGGTCGCGGTGATCTTGCCCACCACGAAACCGATCAGCCCCAGCGCGATGGCCTGCTGCAGGATCAGCGAGGCGATGGTGCGGTTCTTGGTGCCGATGAGCTTGAGCACGGCGATCTCGCGGATCTTGCCCAGCGTGAGCGTGTAGATGATGAAGGCCACGATGGCCGCGCTGACGATGGCCAGGATCACCAGGAACATGCCGATCTGCTTCGACGAGGTCGCGATCAGCTTGCCGACCAGGATCTCCTCCATCTCGGCGCGCGTATAGACGGTGAGGCGCTTCCAGCGGCGGATGGTCTGCGCCACTTCATCGGGTGCGTGGCCCGGCCCGACCTGCACCAGCACGGCATTCACGTACGGATTGCTGCTCTGCGAGGCGACGACCGCGTCCAGCAGCCCGGGGACTCCGGGACGGTTGAAGGCGGGATTCTCGGCGGTACGGCGGCGCTGCTGGTGGATGGCGTCGTTGTCCTTGAGGAACTGCGCCTCCTGCGCGTCCTTCAGCGGCACGAACACCATCGGGTCGCCGTTGGACGAGACCATGCGCCGCGTGAGGCCGACCACGGTGTACTGGTTGCGGCGGATCTGGATACGGTCGCCGAGCGTGAAGCCGGTGGCGATGTCGGCCACGGCCTCGTAGTGGCCGCGCGTGATGTGCCGGCCGGCGATGAGATGGGGCGGCCAGCCGGGCGCGCCCGGCGCGCCGGCGGCGATGCCCGTCACCATCACGCGCACGTCGCGCTCGCCCTCGCGGACCTGCATGGTGAGGTAGGTGACGTTGGCCGCGCGCTCGACGCCGCGCACGCCGCGGATGCCGCGCCAGGTGTCGTCGTAGATGCTCGACGATTCCGCATACGGCCCCAGCGTGTCCTGCTGCACCACCCAGAGATCGGCGCCGCTGTTGTCCAGCAGCACCTTGGCGTCGTCCACCATGCCGCGGTAGACGCCGGCCATGGTCAGGGTCACGCCGATCAGCAGGCCCAGGCCGACGCCCGTGAAGACGAACTTGCCCCACGCGTGCAGGATGTCGCGGCCGGCCAGACTGATCATGGCGCAGTGCTGGCCAGGTGATCGACCACATGGATGCGACTGTGCTCGGTCAGCGTCTTCTCGCTGTAGAGCACCACGCGATCGCCGGCGCTGAGACCCTCGCGCACCTGCACGAAGCCGTCGAGATCGGTCTGCCCCAGCACGATGGGCGCGAACTGCAGCCCGTCGTCCTCGACGCGCCAGACGCCCAACCGGCCGGTGCCGCGCTGGATCGCCGCATTCGGGATGGTCGGCGCGGCCGCGTGCGGCGGCAACGCCACCGTGACCTCGACCAGCTCGCCGATCGGCGGCAGGGGCGCGGGCAGGTGCTCGAACACCACCTTGGCCAGGGTCTCCTCGGTGACGACGTCCGCCAGCGGCTCGACCCGCAGGACCCGGCCGGCCACCGGCTCGCCCGCACGGGAACGCAGGACGATCCGCGCCGGCAGATCGGCGGCGAGGCCGCCGGCGTGCACCTGGTCGAAGCGCACGTTGATCCAGAGGTTGGCCGGATCGATCAGTTCCACCACGGCCTGGCCGGCGACCACTGTCGTGCCGGGGTCGACGTCGCGCGCGACCACCAGGCCGTCCACCGGGGCGACCAGGCGCAGGTTGGCGCGCTGCGCCGCCAGGGCCTCGCGCTCGGCATGCAGCCGCACGAGTTCCTCACGCGCCGCCTCCAGCCCGGCCTGCGCCACCTGCAGCTCCTGGCGCCGCGTGGCGACCAGCTCCTCGCTGACGGCACGCACGGCGAGCAGCTTTTCGTAGCGCGCCGCCTGCCCGCTGGCGTGATCGCGGCGCGCCTGCGCCTCCCGCAGCTGTGCCTCGGCGCGCTTCAACGCGGCGTCCTGGGCCTGCAGCCGCTCGTCGAGATCGACCGGATCCATCTCGCCCAGCACCTGTCCGGCCGTGACCCGGTCGCCCACGTGCACGTCCAGCCGCTGCACGCGGCCGGCGAAGGTCGGGCCGATGCGGTAGGTGTAGCGTGCCTCGACGGTGCCGATGCCGAACAGGCCCGGCTCGATGGCGCGCTCCTCGACGGTCGCCAGCACCACCGGCACGGGCGCGAGCGGCCCCGAGCGCAGGGCGACGTACACGAACAGCGCCAGCAGCGGCAGGAGCACCGCGAACAGCGCCAGGGTGCGTTTCTGTTCAGGCAGCCGCGGCATGGCGTCCTCCCGGCTCCGGACCGGTCTTCGTCCGCGTGTTCATGCCGCCTCCTCGACGGCCAGCAGGCCGTGCAGTGCCACCTCGAGCAATTGTTCGCCCTCCGCCACCAGATCGAAGTCCCGGCCGCCCAGCGACCAGCGCATGGCGACGCCCTGGATCAGGGTGAGGATCAGATAGCCCGCGCGCGGGGCGTCGAGTCCGCTGCGGAACCGGCCCTGCGCGGCGCCGACGGCGAGCACCCCCGTCAGCACCGTGTGGAAGCGGTGCATGAAGCCCAGGAAGGTGCGGCGCAGGCCCTGGTCGCCGGCCTGCAGTTCACGCGAGAACAGCAGTGCGGGGATGGCCGGGAGGGTGCGGATCAGGCGCAGTTGGGCGTGCACCAGCGCACGCAGCTGCTCCACCGGATCGGTGGACGCCTCCAGGGCACGGCTCCAGGTGCCCTCCAGCCGCCGCCCGACGAAGGCCCCGACCGCGTTCCAGAGCGCCTGTTTGGTAGAAAAATGTTTGAAAATAGCCGGTTGCGTCAGACCCACGCGGGTCGCCACCTGCTCCACGGAGAGCCGGTCCGGCCCCACCTCGTCGGCCAGGGCCAGGGTCGCCTCGACGATCTCGGCGCGGCGTTCATCACCGCTCTTGCGTGCCATGGACGGCTCCTTGGTTAGTTAGTGCATACTAACTACCATGGCCGCCGGGACGTGGTCAACCGGAGGAAGGCTGCGGGATGACACCGGCGCGGAGATTTGTCAGCGGGCGCGGGCGGCGGCGGTCGCACTGGATGCGGTTCGACGACACGCCCCGCGTCATTCTAAAAACTCATATCAGCCACGGAATCCAC
>CAYWKV010000045.1:4183-18715 GCA_964458835.1 uncultured Gammaproteobacteria bacterium
CGGACCGAGTCGTATTCGTGTTCCTCCAGCCAGCGCAGCATGTCGGCACGGATACGGCCCAGCGCCTCGGGGCCCTCCTTGAGCAGCACGCTGCACAGATGGGTGACGTCGGCGCCGGCCATGAGCGCCTTCAGCGCGTCCTCCGCGGTGTGGATGCCGCCGGTGACGGCCAGCGACAGGCCGACCTTGCCGTACAGCGCCGCGACCCAGTGGATGCGCAGCAGCGCTTCGTAGGACGACGACAGCGTCAGTGTGGGCGTGACCTCGCGCGTCTCCAGGTCGATGTCCGGCTGATAGAAGCGGTTGAACAGCGCCACGCCCTGCGCCCCGGCGGCCTCCAGGGTGCGCACGAAATGGCCAACGGAACTGAACTGCGACGACAGCTTCATGGTGATGGGGATGCCGACGTGCTCCTTCAGCTGATACAGCAGTTCGACGTAGCGGCTCTCCACCTCGGCGCCGGACTCGAAGGGATCGGCGGCGACGTAATAGACGTTCAGCTCCAATGCGTCGGCGCCCGCCTCCTGCAGCTGCCGGCCGTAGTGCACCCAGCCGTCGGCGGAGATACCGTTGAGGCTGGCGATGACGGGTATGGACAGGCTGCGCTTGAGCGCGGCGACCTGCTCCAGATAGTCGTCGAGCTCGCTCAGATAGTCCTCGGCCGCCGGCACGGGCAGGAACGATTCCGCCTCGCCGAAGCCGATGGCCTGTTCGTGGAAGAAGCGCGCGGCGGCCTCCTCGGAGGCGGCGATGGCCTCCTCGAACAGCGAATACATGACGATGGCCGCGGCGCCGGCATCCTCCAGCCGCCGCGCCGCGTCCAGATCACGCGACAGCGGCGAGGCCGAGGGCACCAACGGGCTGGCGAGCCTGAGGCCGAGATAGTCCGTGCTGAGATCGACCATGATCAATCCTCCCGGGTGGCCGACGGCCCGGCCGGCGGCGCCGGCGGTTCCGCCGCTCCGGGCAGCTCCGCGAGCTGCCTGTAGTGATGATAGCGTTCCCGCACGTCCCGCTGGGCCTGGGCCAGGAAGGCCTCGGCCGCATCCGGATGACTGCGCCACAGCATGTTGAAGCGCGCCTCGGTGCTGATGAAGTCCCGGTAGGGCACCGACGGCTCCGGCGAATCCAGGCGCAGGGGGTTCCTGCCGGCGGCCGCGCGCGACGGCTCGTAGCGGAACAGCGGCCAGTGGCCGCTGGCGACGGCGAGATCCTGCTGGCGGTGGTTGAACGACAGGTCCACGCCGTGGGCGATGCACGGTGAATAGGCGATGATCAGCGACGGCCCGTCGTGCGCCTCGGCGTCGAGGAAGGTGCGCAGGGTCTGCATGTCCTTCGCCCCGTAGGCGACCTGCGCGATGTAGACGTTGTCGTAGCCCATCGCCAGCAGCGCCAGGTCCTTCTTGGCACCGGACTTGCCGGCGGCGGAGAATTTGGCCACCGCACCGCGTGGCGTGGCCTTGGAGGTCTGCCCGCCGGTGTTGGAATAGACCTCGGTGTCCAGCACCAGGATGTTCACGTTGCGGCCGGAGGCGAGCACGTGGTCGAGGCCGCCGTAGCCGATGTCGTAGGCCCAGCCGTCGCCGCCGATGATCCACACGCTCCGGCGCACCAGGGTGTCGGCGACCGTCTCCAGCTCGCGGGCGCGCGGATCGTCGATGCCCGGCAGGATCGCGCGCAGCCGGGCGACCCGCGCGCGCTGCTCGGCGACGGATTTCTCGTCGAGCTGCCGGTCCGGCCGCGCCTCGGTGCGCAGTTCGCCGACCAGCTCTTCGCCGATCCGATCACGCAGATCGCACAGCAGCTCGCGCGCGTATTCGGTCTGCTTGTCGAGGGCGATGCGCATGCCCAGTCCGAACTCGGCATTGTCCTCGAACAGCGAGTTGTTCCAGGCCGGGCCGCGCCCCTCGGCGTTGACGGTCCACGGCGTGGTCGGCAGGTTGCCGCCGTAGATCGACGAACAGCCGGTGGCGTTGGCGACCAGCATGCGGTCGCCGAACAGCTGGCTGGCGAGCTTGATGTACGGGGTCTCGCCGCAGCCGACGCAGGCGCCGGAGAATTCGAACAGCGGCTGCAGCAGCATCGAGCCCTTCAGCGTGGTGAGCTTCACCTCGCGGCGGTCGTATTCGGGCAGCGTGAGGAAGAACGCCCAGTTGACCTTCTCCGTTTCCCGCAGCGGCTCGATCGGCGCCATGTTCAGCGCCTTGCGCGAGGCGTTGGACTTGTCGCGGATCGGGCAGATGTCCACGCACAGCCCGCAGCCGGTGCAGTCCTCCGGCGCGACCTGGTACATCATCACGTGGTCCTGCGGATAGTCCTTGCCGAGCGCCGGGTGGTACTTGAAGCCTTCCGGCGCGTTCGCCATCAGGCCCGCCGGCACCAGCTTGCTGCGGATCACGCCGTGCGGGCACACCAGCGGACACTTGCCGCACTGGGTGCACAGCTCCGGTTCCCACACCGGGATCTCCAGCGCCAGATCGCGCTTCTCGTACGCCGCCGTGCCGAGCGGAAAGCTGCCGTCGGCCGGCATCAGGCTGACCGGGACCTCGTCGCCGCGGCCGGCGATCAGCTCGGCGGTGAAACGGTGCACGAAGTCCGGCGCATCCAAGGCCACGGCCGGCGGGCGTTCGAAGGTGCTGGTGACCGCCGCCGGCAGCGGCACCTCGTGCAGCGCCGCGAGCGTCGCGTCGATGGCGCGGAAGTTCAGATCGACGATGCGCTGGCCCTTGCGGCCGTAGGTCTTCTCGACCGCGTCCTTGATCGCGGCGATGGCCTGCTCGCGCGCCAGCACCCCGGAAATCGCGAAGAAACAGGTCTGCATGATAGTGTTGATGCGCTTGCCCATCTGCGCGTCCTGCGCGACCCGGTAGGCATCGATGGTGTAGAAGCGGATGCGCTTGTCGAGCATCTGCCGCTGCATGCGCCGCGGCAGGCTGTCCCAGACCTTGGCGGGCGGCTCCGGCGAATTGAGCAGGAACACCGCGCCGTCGGCGGCCTTGTCGAGCATATCGTAGCGCTGCAGGAACACCGGCTGGTGGCAGGCGACGAACTGCGCCTCGTTGTCGCCGATCAGGTAGGTCGAGCGGATCGGCCGCGGGCCGAAGCGCAGGTGCGAGACGGTCACCGCCCCGGATTTCTTGGAGTCGTAGACGAAGTAGCCCTGGGCGTGCAGGTCGGTGGCCTCGCCGATGATCTTGATGGAGTTCTTGTTGGCGCTGACGGTGCCGTCGGAACCCAGTCCGTAGAACAGCGCCTGCACCGCGCCCACGTGCGCGTCGGTGCGATAGGCCTTGTCCCAGGCCAGGCTGGTGTGACCGACGTCGTCGTGGATGCCGACGGTGAAGCCATTCTTCGGCGTGGCGCGCGCGAGCTCGTCGAACACGGCCCTGATCATGCCCGGCGTGAACTCCTTGGACGACAGGCCGTAGCGGCCGCCGATGACGCGCGGCAGGCGCGCGAACCTCGCGCCGCCGCCCATGTGCGCCTGCGCCAGCGCGGTGACCACGTCCTTGTACAGCGGCTCGCCGTCCGAGCCCGGCTCCTTGGTACGGTCGAGCACGGCGAGGGTGCGCACCGTCTCCGGCAGCGCGGCGAGCAGCGCCGCGGCGTCGAACGGCCGGTACAGCCGCACCCGCAGCAACCCCACCCGCTCGCCCTGCGCGTTCAGGAAATCCACCGTCTCGTGCACCGCCTCGGCGCCCGAGCCCATGATGACGATGGCGCGTTCGGCGTCGGCGGCGCCGTGATACTCGAACAGCCGGTAGGCGCGGCCGGTGAGCTCGGCGAAACGGTCCATGGTCGCCTGCACCGCGCCGGGAAAGGCCGTGTAATACGGATTGACGGCCTCGCGGCCCTGGAAATAGACGTCCGGATTCTGCGCGCTGCCGCGCAGCACCGGACGCTCGGGCGACAGCGCGCGGGCGCGGTGCGCGCGCACCCGTTCGTCGGGCACCAGTGCGCGCAGCACAGCATCATCGACCGCCCGGATCTTGGCCACCTCGTGCGAGGTGCGGAAGCCGTCGAAGAAATGCACCACCGGAATCCGGCCTTCCAGCGTCGCGGCATGGGCGATCGCGGCGAAGTCCATCGCCTCCTGCACCGAACCGGCGCAGAGCATGGCGAAGCCGGTCTGGCGCGCCGCCATCACGTCGCTGTGGTCGCCGAAGATCGACAACGCCTGGCAGGCCAGTGAGCGCGCCGCGACGTGCAGCACCATCGGCGTCAGCTCGCCGGCGATCTTGTACATGTTGGGGATCATCAGCAGCAGGCCCTGCGAGGCGGTGAAGCTGGTCGCCAGGCTGCCGGCCTGCAGGGCGCCGTGCACCGCGCCGGCCGCGCCGCCCTCGCTCTGCATCTCGACGATGTGCGGCACCGTGCCCCACAGGTTGCGCCGCCCCTCCGCCGACCAGGCGTCGGCGAACTCGCCCATCGGCGAGGCCGGCGTGATCGGGTAGATGGCGCACACCTCGCTCAGACGGTGCGCGACGGTCGCGGCGGCCTCGTTGCCGTCGATGGTCAGCCAGGATCCGGAATTCATGGTGTCGCTCCCGGGCGGATCGCCGCCCCCAGTCGCAGACAGCATAGCCAGCCGCGCGGTTCCGCAGCCAGCCCGGAACCGGGTTCGGTTGATGGAGATCAAGCGGTCATCCGCCTCCCGCGACGTGAACGCTGAGCTCCTGTCCGCGCCGCGACTGCGGTACACTCGGTGCCCGGCACGAATGCCTGTTCCGCTGACGGAAGCGACAATGAAAACGCTGGCCGACTACGATCCGAACGAGCTCAGGCTCATCTACCGCCTGCTGCACGGCCATCTGCAGGACGCCTTCGAGCTGCTGGATTCCGAGCTCCTGCACGACCTGCAGACGCACCTGCAGGCCCGGGCCCGCGCCGACGGCGTGGACGTCTCGGTGCACGCCCAATGGGCGGCATGGCTGAACGGCGGCGTCACCCTGAAGGGTTTGGACTGAAGGACGTACCGCGTCGCCCGCAGCGTCCCGGGCGCCTTCCACGGACCGCGCCAGGAGGCGCCCGCATGAAAATCACGCTCGTTCCGCTCGGCCTCGCCCTGCTGCTCGCCGCCAGTCCCGTCAGATCCGATGACGGCCCGGACATCCTGCAGATATTCGACGCGTTCGTGCTCTCCAGTGCGGCCGCCAGCAAGTGCGGACGCCCCGATGAAGCGACGTTGCAAAAATTCCTGGCCAATTTTGAGCTGGTGTGGGTGCGTGCCGCCGCGGCGCTGGAGGCGCGCTATCCGGACCGGACCAAGGACCAGATCGGCCGCGCGATGAAGGCCAAGGCGGACCATCTGTCGAACAGGGTGTTCGAGGTCGTCGCGGCCGACGGCTGCGGGGACGCGAAGATCCGCGACCTGCTGGAGCGCTTCAAGATGCACGTGCTGTGGGAGCCGGGGACGGGTTCCTGAGCGGATCGACGCCCGCGACCCTGGACGTGCCGTGATGCACCGGACATTCCGGCGTCCTGGATGACGGAAGCCGGCGCGGACAACGACAGCCCCGGGGCTAGGGGGCGGATCGGCTAGCGGACGTCCGGTTGTCCGGCAAGGCCGGTCGCCAGCATGGCGATGTCGTGCAGCAGCTGTTCGGTGTGGCCCTGCGCCTGCATCTGGCCGAGCTGCTGGAGCAGCTTCTCCTTGCGCTTGGCGATGAGGCGCGCCACCAGCAGCACGCCGGTGACCACGTCCTGTTTGCGCTCGCGGGCCAGCGCCCGGGCGTCCGGCGCCGCGTTGAGCATGAGCTCCAGCCAGCGGTCGGCCTGCTCGGTGGCGGCCTTGCGGACCAGCTTGCGCAGCAGATCGCCGAACACCTGCGCGTCGTGATAGTCGCCGAGCAGATCCTGCAGCTTCTGCAGGCGCCGCACGACGGAATCGCAACCCTTGATCTCGGCGCGCAACGGCGCGAGCAGGTAGCGGATGCGCTTGCCGTAGATGCGCGCGGCGTGCACCTGGTCCTCGTCCTCGCGCGTCTCGATGTGGCGCAGATGGAAGGCCAGCTCGTCGCCCAGCTCCGTGAGATGATCGGCGCACAGATGCCCGAGCGACTCGCCGCCTGCCGCCGCGTCCAGCGTCTCGTTGTGGGCCAGTACCTCGCGCAGCTGCTGGTCGATGTAGCCGAAATCCTCCAGCACATCGCTGCGCAGTTCGCGGTAGGCCCCGGCGGTACGCAGCTCGACCTGGCGCAGCAGCCAGCGGAAACCCAGCGTCCCTTCGCCGCGCACCTGCCGCTCCTGGCGGCGCAGCCAGTCGAGTTGCACCTCGCTGTCGCGCGCATGGCTGGTGTCGCGCGCCAGGCGGCGCATGCGCCGGCGCAGTTTCTTCGGCAGCGCGGGAAAGGCCTCGGGATAGGCGTCGAAGGTGCTGCGCAGCTGGCGCAGGCCGACGCGGAAATCGTGCAGGGCTTCGCCGTCCGGATGCTTGGTCAGGCGCAGGTGCCCTTCGCGCACCTTGTCGAGTTGCACCGAGGCGATGATGGCCACGGCCTGCGTGACGGGCATGGCCAGCAGCGGTGTCAGCGGGCTCTTGGTGTCGCTGTCGGGCCTGGCGAGCTTGGCATCGTCGTCCATCGACGGCTCCGCTGTCCGGGTCATGGTCGAATCCCCATCAAGAATGGTCGAGGGGCCGGGCCTGTCAAGGCGCGGGCGGTGAAAGGCGCGGATTCTACCCCCGGGGGCGCAGGCTGGCCAGGACGCAATACGCACGGCACAGTGCGCCGGGTGTTCTCGACGGATTGCGGGTGCGTCGGGGGTACGGCGTGTAGGCCGCGCCCCGCAAGGCTATTGGCCACGGAAGCACACGGAAACACACAAAAGGCGGGGATGCGACGGGTTTTGCATTCCGTGTGTTTCCGTGTGCTTCCGTGACCAATAGCCTTGCGCGCTACAGGGGTTGCGCGGCCGCCCTGCTCAGTGCGCCGCGTCCAGCAGCGGTTCGAGTTCCGGCCAGACGTGGTCGAGCATGCGGCCCTGGGCGTCGGCGCGCGGATGGATGCGGTCGGGCTGCATGAGGCGCGGCCGCGTGGCGATGCCGTCGAGCAGGAACGGCACCAGCGCCACGCGCTCCTGTTCGGCGAGTTCGGGAAAGATGGCGGCGAAGGCCTCGGTATAGGTGCGGCCGTAGTTCGGCGGCAGACGCATACCGGCCAGCAGCACGCGCGCGCCGGCGTCCCGCGCGGCGCGGACGATCGCGCGCAGATTGTCGCGGGTCTGCTCCACACCCAGCCCGCGCAGCCCGTCGTTGCCGCCGAGTTCGACGATCACCACGGCATAGGCCGTGCGCGCCAGCAGATCCGGCAGGCGCGCACGGCCGCCGGCGCTGGTCTCGCCGCTGATGCTGGCGTTGACGACGCGGTGCGGCAGGCCGTGTTCGCGCAGCCGCCCTTCCAGCAGCGCCACCCAGCCCTCCTCGATTCGGATACCATAGGCGGCGCTCAGACTGTCGCCGAGAACCAGGATGCGCGGTGCGTGGTCAGACCGGATATCCGACGTCGCGTCGGACATGGCCGGACCGTCGGCCCGCACCGCCCAGGCCAGGCTCCAAAGGACCACCATGCACAATACCGCTCTCATCACGGCGCGCCAGCTCAGCAAAGTCGTACCCATCCACAACGGAACCCTGACGATCCTGGACAAAGTCGACCTGGAGATCAACCGCGGCGACAGCGTCGCCATCCTCGGCGCGTCCGGCTCGGGCAAGTCCACCCTGCTGGGACTGCTGGCCGGCCTGGATGTTCCCAGCGGCGGCGAGGTGTGGGTCGGCGACGCCTGCATCAGCCGCCTGGACGAGGACGGCCGCGCGCGCGTGCGCGCCGGGCGGATCGGCTTCGTGTTCCAGTCGTTCCAGCTGCTGCCCAGCCTGACGGCCGTCGAGAACGTCATGCTACCGCTGGAGCTCGCCGGCCAGCGTGACGCCGCCGAGCGCGCGCGCGACTGGCTGGCGCGCGTCGGCCTCGCCGACCGGCTCTTCCACTATCCGCGCCAGCTGTCGGGCGGTGAGCAGCAGCGAGTCGCCATCGCCCGCGCCTTCGCCGCGCGGCCCGCGCTGCTGTTCGCCGACGAGCCCACCGGCAACCTCGACAGCGCCACCGGCACGCGCATCATCGAGCTGCTGTTCGAGCTCAACCGCGACCAGCGGACCACGCTGGTGCTGGTCACCCACGATCCGTCGCTGGCGGAACGCTGCGGGCGCCACGTCCAGCTCGACGCCGGGCGCGCGACGGAGCGGCCGCGATGAGCGGCGCATCGCGCCTCGGGCTCGCCTGGCGGCTGCTGCGGCGCGACTGGCGCGCCGGCGAGCTGCACGCCCTGCTGTTCGCACTCGCCGTCGCCACGGCGACGACCACCGCCGTCACCGCGTTCTCCGAGCGGCTGACGCGCGCACTGGGCCAGCAGACCACGGAACTGCTGGGCGCCGACCTGGTGCTGGAGAGTTCCACACCGGCGGGCCCGGAACTGCTGGCGGAGGCCGGGCGACGCGGCCTGCGCCGCACGCAGTCGGTGGAGTTCGCCAGCATGGCGGTGGCCGACAGCGGCCTGCAGCTGGTCAGCGTCAAGGCGGTCGCCGCCGACTATCCGCTGCGCGGCGCGGTGCGCGTCGCCGATGCGCCGTTCGGACCCGAACGTGCGGCCGCGAGCATGCCCGCGCCCGGCACGCTGTGGGCGGAATCGCGCCTGTTCAGCGCGCTGCAGCTCGGCCTGGGCGACCGGTTGCGCATCGGCGACGCCGAGTTCCGCATCGCCGGCGTGCTCGGCTTCGAGCCCAGCCGCGGCGGCGATTTCCTCAATCTCTCGCCGCGCGTGCTGATGCACGTCGACGACCTGCCGCGCACCGGGGTGATCCAGCCCGGCAGCCGCGTCAGCTACCGCACCCTGTTCGCGGGCGACGACACGACGGTCGCGCGCTTCCACGACTGGCTGCAGCCACGCCTCGCCGAGCAGGAACGCCTGCAGGAGGCGCGTACCGGCCGGCCGGCGATCGCCGAGGCGCTGGACAAGGCCGAACAGTATCTCGGCCTGGCGAGCCTGGTCGCCATCGGCCTGGCCGGCGTGGCGGTGGCGAAGGCGGCGCGGCGCTACAGCGCGCGCCACTACGACGTCAGCGCCATGCTGCGCTGCCTGGGCGCGGTGCAGGCCGATATCCTCGCGCTGTATCTGTGGCAGATGCTGCTGCTCGGCCTGGCCGGCAGCCTTACGGGCGCCGCGCTCGGCTGGATCGCACAGTACGGCCTGGTCGCGCTGCTCGCCGGGCTGTTTCCGCTGGCCCCACCGGCGGCGGGACCGCTGCCGCTGCTGATCGGCACCGCCGCCGGGCTGATCACCCTGCTCGGTTTCGCGCTGCCGCCGGTGCTGCGGCTGCAGCGCGTGCCGCCGCTGCGCGTGCTGCGCCGCGACCTCGCCCCCAGTCCGCCGCGGGCCTGGCTGGTCTACGGACTGGCGATCGGGACGCTGCTCGGCCTGATGTGGCAGCACACCGGTGACGCGCGCCTGACGCTGGTCCTCGCCGCCGGCACCGCGGCCCTGGCCCTGCTGATGCTGGGCGCGGCCGCCGCCCTGCTCGCCGCGGGCCACCGCTTGCGGCATCGCGTCGGCGCGGCCTGGCGCTTCGGCATCAACAGCCTGTGGCGCCGCACCGCCACCAGCGCCGGGCAGATCTTCGCCTTCGGCCTGGTGCTGATGGCCATGAGCGTGACCACGCTGCTGCGCACCGACCTGTTGGAGAGCTGGCAGACGCAGCTGCCGGACGACACGCCCAATCATTTCGCGATCAACATCCTGCCCGAGGAACAGGCCGCCTGGACGACGTTCATGCACGAGGCCGGCATCGACGGCGCGCCGGTGTACCCGGTGGTGCGCGGCCGCCTCATCGGCATCAACGGCGAGCCGGTGCGTCAGGCGGTGACCAAGGAGGCGCAGGACAGCAACGCCCTGCACCGCGATCTGAACCTGACCTGGAGCGCGGACCTGCCGGCGGACAACCGTATCGTCGCCGGCCGCTGGCAGGTCCCGCCGGCCGCGGGCGGCACGGCGGTGTCGGTGGAGAACCAGCTCGCCGAGCGTCTCGGCATCCGGCTGGGCGACGCCCTGGAGTTCCTGATCGCCGGCCGGACGCTCACCGCGACCGTCACCAGCCTGCGCAGCGTCGACTGGGATTCCTTCCGGCCGAACTTCTACATGATCTTTCCGCCCGGCGCGCTGGATGCGTTCCCGATGACGGCCATGACCAGTTTTCATCTGGACGCGACGCAGCGCGGCCTGCTGGCGCGGCTGGTGGAGCGCTTCCCGGCGGTGACGGTGCTGGACGTGGAGGTGCTGCTGGACGAGGTGCGGCGCATCCTCGGGCAGGTGACGCTGGCGATCGAATACGTGCTCGGCTTCGTGCTGCTGGCCAGCCTCGCGGTGCTGCTCGCGGTATTGGCCGCGAGCCACGACGAACGCCTGCACGAGGGCGCGCTGCTGCGCGCGCTGGGCGCCAGCCGCCGCCAGGTGCGGGCCGGACATCTCGCCGAGTTCGCGCTCATCGGGCTGCTTGCCGGCCTGCTCGCCGCCGCCGGCTGCGAGCTGGTGACCTGGCTGCTGTACAGCCAGGTCTTCCATCTCGACTACGTCTGGAAATGGCCGGTATGGATCGCGGCGCCGCTGGCCGGGGCACTCGGTATCGTCGCCGCCGGCTATCTCAACACGCGCCACGTACTGTCGACGAGTCCGTTGCTGCTGCTGCGGGATTGAGTGCGCGCCGGTGCGCACCATCCGGCGCGTGCCGCGGCGTCCTGCGGTCCCCAACAGCCACAAACCACATTTGCCACGGAAGCACACGGACGGCGGGCAGAGAGGGGACAGACGTGAGGAACCTCTGATTAATTCGTAAGCTCGTCATTGCGAGCGAAGCGAAGCAATCTCCCTCTGCGGAAGATCAATAAGTTGGAGATTGCTTCGCTTCGCTCGCAATGACGGTGCGATGAATTAATCAGGGGCTCCCTAAAGGATACCCTTCGGTAAGGCAATCGCCCTCGACGGCAGATCAGGCGTTCCTTCAGTCGCTCCCGTGTGCTTCCGCGGCTGAAATGAGTTCCTGGCGAATAAGGTCACGGGACAGCGGTGAGGACTGCGGCTATTTGCCCGCCAGCTGCCGCACCGCCTCGGGCGGCTGCAGCTGCTGGTTCAGGGTGAAGCCGGAATCGAACGGCAGCGCCTGCCAGCTCGGCGGGGCGCTGCCGCGCTGCACGAGGATCCAGGTGCGGCCGGTCTGCTGCTCGAGCAGCACGCTGCCCGCTTCGTCGGTGCCGCCGCCGGTCAGGCGGACGGCGACGATGGAATAGGTCAGGGGCGGCGGCTCGTACTTGGGTGGCGCCGCCAGCGCCGTGGCGCTCAGGACCACCAGGGCGGTACCGGCCAGAAAGCTCCATTTCATATCCAGAATCCTCCCGCGGCTGTGCCGCTCGACCCGTCATACCCGAGCCCGCCCCGGGCTCAGCGCGTGAATATCCGCGCCGGGTCCTTGAATGCCTTGAACTCCAGGCCGTTCCCGGCCGGGTCTCGCGTATGAACAGTGCGGCCTGCTCGCCGACCTGCCCCCGGAGACGGATATGCCGGGCCCGATCAGAAAGCCCCCCGCTCGCGCAGGCGGTCCGCCAGACACTGCCACTCCTGCCATTCAAGGATCGCGCCAAAGCGGCGAACCGGGGCGCCGGCCGGCCCGGGCCGCGCTCCGCATGGATTCCGCCAGGAATCCGTTGCTGTCGCCCGTTCTTGCCGCCGATCATTTGACAGACCGTGTCTGTCTCCTATCATGTGCCCCATGGAGCCTCGCAGGGACTGCGCCATCGTTGAAGCACCGACGCTCCATTCCCCACCGCATGCGCATCCCTGCCGAGTTGCCGGCAAAGCGCGGGCCGCCGGCAAAGCGCCCGAGAGCCGTTTCTTCAGCCAAGGAGATGCCATCATGAAGGCAACCAAGAACAATCGAACCCTGAACACGACCCTGCTGAGCGCGCTGTTCACTGCGGGGCTGGCGCTCACCGCGCCGGCGTCCGCGGACCAGCACCTGGGCTACGCCGCCGATTCCGCCAAGACCGTGGTGCGCAGCGCCTTCGGCGAGTGCTGGCACACCTCGTCCTGGACCAGGGACAAGGCCATCGCCGAGTGCGAGCCGGATCTGGTCGCCAAGGTCGAGGAGCCCGCGCCGGTCGCCGTCGCGCCCGCACTCGAGCCGAAACGCACGGTGCAACGCATCAATCTGGAATCCGACACCTATTTCGGTTTCGACCGGGCCGAACTGACCGACAACGGCAAGGCCAAGCTCGACGAACTGGCCGCGCAGCTGGCCGGCAAGCAGGACCCGCGCATCCAGATCACCGGCTACACCGACCGCATTGGCAGCGAGGCCTACAACATGAGCCTGTCGCAGCGCCGCGCCGATGCCGTCAAGGCCTATCTGGTGAACAAGGGCATCCAGACCGACATCATCGAAACCACGGCCATGGGCCCGAAGAATCCGGTGGTGAACTGCGAGGGCATGACCGGCGCCGCCCTGATCGAATGCCTGGGGCCGAACCGCCGCACCGAGGTGGAGTTCTCCGCGTTCGAGGTGGTGGAAGAGGTCCAGTAGCCGGGCCAGAACCACGGGAAAGCGGGAAAGGGGACAGACTTAAGTCTGTCCCCGTCCCTCACGCCTCACAAATACGGAATATGCGACACGTCCGCCATGAAGTGGCGGTAGTCGCAGGTGAGTTCCTCGCCGGGCTGGATGTCGCGGGTCGCCCAGCCTTCGTAGACGACCGAGAAATCGACGTTGGGCTCGCGCGAGTGGTTCATGTACTTGCCCATGGTGGTCTCGTAGTAGAGATCGCCACCCGCTTCGGGCTCGTACATGTGCATCTCGATCTCCTCCCGACAGGAAGACGGGAGCTTCTCGAACGCCTCCGGCGAAATGCGGATGTCGAACACCGGATGGAACTGCCACACCTTGGCGCCCTTCGGGATGAACGCCTTGGCGAACACCCCGAAGCCGTGGATGTCGCTCTTCTCGAGATAGGTCGGGACGATCAGCATACGCACCCTGGCCATGGCGGCCGGCAGTTGAAATTGCGCGACAGCTAATCCGAAAGCGCGACGGCCGTCAAGAGGGAAGGTTTCAACGACCCTGACCCCTTGAAATACCCGCCTCACCCCTTCTTCTTGACATGCCGCACCAGCCGCTTGCGCTTGGTCTGCTGCCGCGGCGTGAGCTTGTTGCGACGGCCTTTGAAGGGGTTCTCGCCGGTGCGGAACTCGATGCGCACCGGGGTGCCGACGATGTCCAGCGCCTTGCGGAAGGCATTCACCAGGTAGCGTTGGTAGGCTTCGGGCACGCGCTCGGTCTGGTTGCCGTGGATGACGATGACCGGCGGGTTCTGCCCGCCCTGGTGGGCGTAGCGCAGCTTGATGCGCCGCCCCTGCACCAGCGGCGGCTGATGCGCGAACACGGCCTGCTCGAGGATGCGGGTCAGCTGCGGCGTGGAGAATTTCGTGGTCGCCGAGCGGTAGCAGCGCTGCACGGCACCGAACAGATCGCCGACGCCCGAGCCGTGCAGCGCGGAGACGAAATGGAACTCGGCGAAGCCGATGAACGGCAGGCGCCGGTCCAGTTCCTGGCGGATCCAGCTGCGCGCGTCCGGATCGAGACCGTCCCATTTGTTGATCGCGACCACCAGCGCGCGGCCGGAATCGGCGGCATAACCGGCCAGCGTCGCGTCCTGCTCGCTCAGACCCTCGTGCGCGTCCAGCACCAGGATCACCACATGCGCCGCCTCCATGGCCTGGAGCGCCTTGATGACGCTGAACTTCTCGATGGCCTCGCTGACGCGCGCACGCCTGCGCACGCCGGCGGTGTCGATCAGCGTGTAGCGCTGGCCGTCGCGCTCGAACGGCACGAAGATGCTGTCGCGGGTGGTGCCGGGTTGATCGAAGGCGACCACGCGCTCCTCGCCGAGGATGCGGTTGAGCAGGGTCGACTTGCCGACGTTGGGGCGGCCGATCAGGGCGATGCGGATGCTGTCGTCGCGCTCCGGTGCGGCGGCTGCGTCGGCCTCCGGCTGCGGCAGCCCGGCCAGTACGCGGTTGATGAGATCCTGCACGCCCTGGCCGTGGGCGGCGGCGATCGGCACCGGATCGCCCAGACCGAGACGATGGAACTCCGCGGTGACCACCGCGCTGTTGCAGCCGTCGATCTTGTTGACCACCAGGGTGACGGATTTGCCGGCACGGCGCAGACGCGCGGCGATGGCCTGACCGCCACCGCCAGCCAGGACTGTTTGGCCATCAGCGCGTCGATACCGGTCTCGCCGCCGGACAGGCCGCCGGTGTCGACCACCAGATAGGGGCGGTCGCCGAGCCTGCCCTCGCCGTACTTGCGGTCGCGCGTCAGCCCCGGCACGTCCGCGACCAGCGCGTCGCGGCTGCGCGTAAGGAAATTGAACAGCGTGGATTTGCCGACGTTGGGACGACCGACCAGGGCGATGACGGGGAGCATGGGGGTCATTT
>CAYWKV010000046.1:0-18611 GCA_964458835.1 uncultured Gammaproteobacteria bacterium
TAATCCGTCATTGCGAGGAGCGCAGCGACGCGGCAATCTCCAAGCTATTGATCTATCGTCGAAAGAGATTGCTTCACTTCGCTCGCAATGACGGTATGACGAATTAATCAGAGGTTCCTTAACAAAATATTTCAGCCACGGAATCACGCGGAAACCCACGGAACAAGGCCATTCGCTTCGCGCCGCTGCCGTCACCCGGCGGCCGTGAGCGACCGCATCGGGTGTATCCTGTGCTTCAGTGTCTTCCGGGTGATTCCGTGGCAAATACGGTTTTCGGGTTACTAGGGATCATTGACGCTATGCAAGGCACTCTGTTCATCGTTTCCGCCCCCTCCGGGGCCGGCAAGACCAGCCTGGTGCGCGCCATGATGGAGCGTCTGGGCGACATCGCCTTCTCCGTCTCGCACACCACCCGCGCCATACGGCCGGGCGAGCAGGATGGCCGGGATTATCACTTCGTCGATATCCCGACCTTCGAGGCGATGATCGCGGCCGGCGAATTTCTCGAGCACGCACGGGTTTTCGACAATTACTACGGAACGGCGCGTGCCTCCGTCGAGGCGCAGCTGGCGGCCGGCCAGGACGTCTTTCTGGACATCGACTGGCAGGGTGCCCGGCAGGTGCGCCGCGCCTGGCCGGAGGCGGCGAGCATCTTCATCCTGCCGCCCTCGCGCGCTGCCCTGGAGGCGCGCCTGCGCGGCCGCGGGCAGGACAGCGATGAGGTCATCGCCCGCCGCATGGCCGGTGCCGTCAGCGAGAGCGGCCACTACGGGGAATACGATTTCCTGATCATCAACGATGCCTTCCCGGCGGCCCTGGAGGAGCTGGTCGCCATCGTGCGCGCGCAGCGCCTGCGCACACCGCGTCAGGCCGGCGGCCACGCCGGCCTGCTGGCGGCGCTGCTGGCATCAAACGCCTGAATTCGGTAGACTCCCCTCCCGTTTTACCCGCATACGAAGGTCAGAATCATGGCGCGCATCACCGTTGAAGACTGTCTGGACAACGTGGCCAACCGTTTCGAGCTGGTGCTGGTGGCTGCCAAGCGTGCTCGCCAACTGGCGAACGGCGCGCCCACCACGCTGGAATGGGAGAACGATAAGCCCACGGTGGTGGCGCTGCGCGAGATCGCCGACGGCCTGATCGGCCCTGCCATCCTTGATGCCGTCGACGAGCCGGCGGAAGAGGCCCCGGATGCCGTGGCCCGTGCCGCTGCGCTGTTCGCCGACGCCGCGGACGCCGATATGATCGTTCCCGAGACCGAGGCGGAGGCCCCGCCGTCCGCCGCCGGCGTCGACGAAGAAGACTGAGTCCTCCCTCTCTGCCCCCATCCGGCCCCGGCGCGCACCGGGGGCCGGGTGACGCTGGCCATCCCTTTGGCCTATGATCCGTGGGACATACCAGCGATCCGCCTGGCACGGGAACCTGCGCCGCCGGGCGGCGTGAATGCGGAGGACCATGGCGGTCACCCCCGAACAAATCCCTCACGAGAACGGCGAGCACCGGCTGCTGATCAGCGAGCTGTGCCACCGTCTCGAGCAGTACCTCGATGCGGATCAGGTGCGGGAGGTCTATCGCGCCTATCTTTTCGGCGCGGAGGCCCACGAGGGCCAACACCGCATGTCCGGCGAGCCCTACATCTATCATCCCCTGTCGGTGGCGCAGATCCTCGCGGACATGCGCATGGATCACAAGAGCATCATCGCCGCCATTCTGCATGATGTCATCGAGGATACCGGCACCCGCAAGGAGCAGGTCGCGAAGGGCTTCGGCGACGAGGTCGCGGACCTGGTCGACGGCGTCAGCAAGCTCACCCAGATCAAGTTCGAGACGCAGGCGGAGGCGCAGGCCGAGAACTTCCGCAAGATGATGCTGGCGATGGTGCGCGACATCCGCGTCATCCTCATCAAGCTCGCCGACCGGCTCCACAACATGCGTACACTCGGCGTCATGCCGCCGGACAAGCGGCGCCGCATCGCCCGCGAGACGCTGGAGATCTACGCACCGATCGCCAATCGGCTGGGCATGAACACCATGCGCCTGGAGCTCGAGGATCTCGGCTTCCAGGCCTACCATCCGCTGCGCTCAAGGCTGCTGGCTGCCGCGGTGAAGCAGGCGCGCGGCAACCGCAAGGAGATCCTGAGCAAGATCGAGGCGGCCATCCGCCAGCGCCTCGAGCATGACGGCATCGCCGGTCGCGTGGTCAGCCGCGAGAAACACCTCTACAGCCTCTATCAGAAGATGCGCAGCAAACGGCTGTCGTTCGACGAGGTGTTCGACGTCTTCGCCTTCCGCGTCATCGTCGACCAGGTCGACACCTGCTACCGTGTGCTGGGCGTGGTGCACAACCTCTACAAGCCGGTGCCGGGACGCTTCAAGGACTATATCGCCATCCCCAAGGCCAACGGCTACCAGTCGCTGCACACCGTGCTGTTCGGGCCCTACGGCGTGCCCATCGAGGTGCAGATCCGCACCGAGGACATGGACAAGGTCGCCGAGGCCGGTATCGCTGCACACTGGCTGTACAAGAGCGGCGACAGCGGCGCCGGCAGCGCCCATGCGCGTGCCCGCGAGTGGCTGCGCGAACTGCTGGAGATGCAGAAGAACGCCGGCAATTCGCTGGAGTTCCTGGAGAACGTCAAGATCGACCTGTTTCCCGACGAGGTCTATGTGTTCACGCCGCGCGGCGAGATCATGGAGTTGCCGCGCGGCGCCACGGCGGTCGACTTCGCCTATGCGGTGCATACCGACGTCGGCAACACCTGTATCGCCGCCAAGATCAACCGCCGCCTTGCGCCGCTGCGCACGCCGCTGCACAACGGCCAGAACGTGGAGATCATCACTGCGCCCGGCGCACATCCCAATCCGAGCTGGCTGAACTTCGCGGTGACCGGCAAGGCGCGCTCGAATATTCGTCATTACCTGAAGAACCTGCGTCGCGAAGAGGCGGCCAACCTGGGGCGGCGGCTGCTGGACAAGGCGCTGAACGGCCTCGGCACGAATCTGGTGGATGTCGGCGACGCGCGGCTCGTGGCCTTCGCGGAGCTGTGCGGCGTGAAGTCGATGGACGCGCTCCTGGAGGACATCGGCCTCGGCAACCGCATGCCGGCCCTGGTGGCGCGGCGCCTGTTGGGCGACGAGGAGGTCGGCGAGGGCGTACCGGAAGTCGTGTCCGCGGCGGCGGGTGGCGCGCCGCTGGCGATCCGCGGTACCGAGGGCCTGGTGGTGAATTTCGCCAAGTGCTGCCGCCCCATCCCGGGCGACCGCATCGTCGGCTTCGTCAGCGCCGGCCGCGGCATCATCATCCACAATGAGAACTGCAAGAACATCGCCGATTACCGCAACCGGCCGGAGAAGTGGGTGGACGTGGAGTGGGAGCGCGATATCAGCGGCGAATTCAGCGCCGAGCTGCGTGTCGAGGTCGCCAATCAGCGCGGTGTGCTCGCCACGGTCGCCGCCGCCATAGCCGATATGGGGTCGAACATCGAGAACGTCGCCATGGAGGAGCGTGACGGTTTGAACACCTCCATGAGCTTCACCATCACCGTGCGCGACCGCCAGCACCTGGCACGCGTGATGCGCGAGATCCGCCACATCCCGCTGGTGCTGCGCATCAGCCGCGCCAAGAGCTGATGCGGCGCGCCGCCCTCTGTTAGAACCCCTCGCGCCTCAGGGCGATGCCGAGGCCGGAGACTTCAGTTTCTTCCACAGCGTAGTGCGCGACATGCCCAGCCGCCGCGCGGCCTCGGCCTTGTTGCCGCCCGCATCACGCAGCGCCTGCCGGATCAGCGACTGCTCATCCTGTCCGTCCGGTGCCGGACGGTAATAGCGGGTCAGCGGCGCGAGCGCCGCCGGGCCGGCGGTTGCGGGCTGGTGGTTGCGGACGTCCGGTGGCAGATGGCGCGGCAGGACCACGTCGCCGTCGCAGTGCACCATGGCGTATTCGATGGCGTTCGCCAGCTGGCGCACGTTGCCCGGCCAGTCGCCGCCTTCCAGAAGCAGCATGGTTTCGTGGGCGAGCTGCGGCGGCTTGCGCTTGTAGTGCTGCGCCACATCGGCGAGCAGCTTGGTGGCGAGCAGGGCGATGTCCTCGCGCCGCTCGCGCAGCGCCGGCACTTCCAGCGGCAGTACGCACAGGCGGTAATAAAGGTCCTCGCGGAACTCGCCGCGCCGCACCATGGCGGCCAGATCACGGTGGGTGGCCGCCACCACGCGCACGTCCACCGGCCGCGCGTGGTTCTCGCCCAGGCGCACGATCTCGCGTTCCTGCAGTACCCGCAGCAGCTTGACCTGGATGCTCGGGGGGATTTCGCCGATCTCGTCGAGCAGCAGCGTGCCGCGGTGGGCCGCCTCGAAGCGGCCGGCGCGCGCGGTGGCGGCGCCGGTGAAGGCGCCGCGCGCATGCCCGAACAGTTCCGACTCCAGCAGATTCTCGGGCAGCGCGGCGCAGGGCACGGCGATGTAGGGGCCGCCGCTGCGGCCGGAGTTGTCGTGCAGGGCGCGCGCGACCAGCTCCTTGCCGGTGCCGCTCTCGCCCAGGACCAGCACGGTGGCGTCGCTGGACGCCGCGCGCAGAATCTTTTCGTACAGTGCCTGCATCGCCGGGCTGTGACCGACGATGCCGCCGAGCCGCAGCCGCTCGCGCACTTCGCCCTCCAGTTCCACCTCGCGCGAGCGGTCGCGCAGGATGATGGCGCAGTAGAGCCCCGCCTCGTTGGGCGGCAGCAGCAGTGCCCACATGCGCAGATGCACCGCCAGGCCGTCGGGCCGTTGCAGGCTGATGTCCTGGATCTGCCGGGTGGCTCCGTCCGCACGGCTCAGGGTGCACCGGCCACGCGACTCGCAGGCCCGGGCGCAGGCGGTCTCGGCGAAGAGGCTCGGACAGAGCTGGTCCAGCATTGCCGCCTGGTCGCGCCCCAGCAGCGCGGTGGCGGCCGCGTTGATGGCCGCGACGCGCCGGTTGTGGTCGAGGAACAGGACGCCTTCCTCGAGGCTGTCGAGGAAGCGGCTCAGGGTCGTCAGCGTGAACATGGCGGGGCGGCTCCCGATCGTTCAGAGTGGACGTTCAGGCGCCGTCGACTGTGGACGCCACTAAACATTCATAAAGATTACATCTTCCTGTTTGTCGTGTAAAGACAGTGGCTTGATGCGCTGGCATGGTTCTCGCTATCGAGGTGTGCAACGGAGGCCGGGCGGTTCGTCGGCCCCACCTGACCCGAGGAGAACCCGCGATGCGCACACTGTTCACCCCCCTCTGCCTGGCCGCGGCCCTGGCCTTCCCCCTCGACGCCGCGGGCGCCGCGCCGGCCGGCGACGATCAGATCGCCGCGAGCTTCGCGCGCATGCTGAATCACGCGCCGGTGGTCACCGCGCCGGCCGCGCCCACGGGCCGCGCAGACGATCCGCTGCACACCCACCTCGCGGCGGTGCTGTGGGAGCGTCATCCCAGTCCGTGCGGGCCGGCCCGCGCCACGATCGCCGCGGCGGCCCCGCTCATCGCGCACTGAGTACGGTCCGGGCCCGCTGCACGCGGCAGGCCCACTTCATCCACACCACACCGCGGGGCATTTCATGTACCAGACGCTCGCCTGGCAGCTCGGCCTGATCCTGCTGGCCGCGTTGCTCGCGGTCTTGCTGTGCGTGACATCGCGCGCCCACGTACCGCTCGTCGGCCGCGCCTGCCGCCTGCGCAGTGCGCCGCTCTGGGCGGTCGTGCTGACCGTCGCGCCGGTGACGCTGTATGCGCTGATCGGTCTGCCCTACGCCAACGCCGCCCCCGATCGCCAGCGCGCCGCCCAGGTCATCGACGTGGTCGGGCGGCTGTGGTCCTGGGAACTGAGCAGCGCCCGGGCCACAGTCGGCACGCCGGTCGAGTTCCGTGTCAGCAGCGACGACGTCAGCCACGGGCTCGGGATCTACGACGCGGACATGCGCCTCATCGCACGGACGACGGCCATGCCCGGCTCCACCAGCACGCTACACCACACCTTCACCCGGCCCGGTACCTACCGGCTGCTGTGTCTGGAGTACTGCGGGCGCATCCATCACAGCATGATCGCCGAACTGCACGTTGGCGCCGGCCGTGAGCACGGGACACATCCGTGATCGATGCGCAACTGACGGTGAATGCTCCAAGCTTGTGCAGGCCCCGATCGCGATGCATGCCATCCATTATTGATCCCTGAGCGGTTCCAGAGATCTGTTTATGCGCCATGAACTACGGCACGAGAAATCCATGAAGTCAACCAACCATGTGCTCGCCGATGCGCGCTGCACGAACTGAAAAATAAAGAGAGGCGCTATGTTGCAACAACACATTGTATGGCTGACATCATTGGCATTGATGGCCTTCGTGGCATCCGGTTTCGTTTTCGTTGTCCTCAATTCCGGCATGCGCGAGGACGACTACGCTCCGCTCGTAAAGCACGCCTATCGTCTGCGCACCAGGCTGTTCTGGGGACTGGTGATGGTGTTCGGGCCGGCGATGATCTACACATTGGCGGATCTGCCTTATGACGTCAGCCGCGCCGAGAACGAGGCCGGCCCGGTACAGATCGTCGAGGCAGTCGGTTATCAGTGGCGTTGGGAATTGAGTCACGACCGCGTCGCAAAGGACCGGCCGGTGGAGTTTCGCGTGACCAGTGCAGACGTCAATCACGGTTTCGGCATCTACAACGCCGACATGCGTCTGATCGCCCAGACCCAGGCGATGCCCGGTTATACCAACATCATCCGGCACACCTTCCGTGATGAGGGTACGTACAAGATTCTGTGCCTGGAGTACTGCGGCCTGGCGCACCACAACATGGTGGCCGAAATCCAAGTTGGCGACCTCTAAACCGGAGCGGAGAAACTAGACATGGCGAATTACATCTATACCCCGATGCCTGATCAGGGGGCCAAGGCCAGCGTGCTGGCCTATCTGGTCGCCGCAGCTGTCATATTGTTGTTGATGATGGTTTTCGGCCTGATCATGCGCCTGGAACAGGCACAGCTCATTTCCATCGGGCCGATGTCGTTCTACGGGCTCATGACGCTGCATGGCGCTGGCATGGTCGGAATCGTCTCCATCGCGGGGGCGGCGATCATGTGGCATTTTCTGCGCCAATACGTCGATCTATCCGAGCGCATATTCATCGCCAACCTGGCGCTGTTTCTGATCGGCGTCGTCATGATCCTGGCCAGTGTGCTTATCGGAAATTTCCATGGAGCCTGGACCTTCCTCTACCCGTTGCCGTCGAACTCGATGGGGCTGTGGAATGAAGGCGCGGCGGCTCTGTTCATGGGCGGCCTGCTGGTGATCGGTGTCGGCTTCCTGCTGCTGCACCTGGATATCGCACGCGCCGTCATCAGCCGTTACGGCAACCTGGCCTGTGGACTCGGCTGGCCGCAGCTGTTCGGCCACGACGATGGCGGGGCGCCCCCGCCCGCGGTGGTCGCCAGTACCATGGTGACCATCGTCAACGTCGTCGGTCTGGTGGTGGGCGCCAGCATCCTCGTCATGATGATGGTCAACCTCTATGTCCCGGCTTTCACCATCGATCCTCTGCTGGCCAAGGGCATGATCTATATGTTCGGCCACATAATCATCAACGCCGTCATCTATATGGCTGTGATTGCGGTCTATGAAGTCCTGCCGCGCTATACGCAGCGCCCGTGGAAGTCGAACAAAGTGTTCCTCGCCTCGTGGACAGCCTCCACGGTGATGGTCATATTCATATTCCCGCACCATCTGCTGATGGACTTCGCCTTCCCGAAATGGTTTTTGATCATGGGTCAGGTGATCGGCTATCTGAATACCTTTCCGATCCTGGTTGTCACGGGCTATGGTGCGCTGATGATCGTGTACCGTTCGGGCATCCGTTGGGACATGGCTTCGAGGCTGCTGTTCGTGTCGCTGTTCGGCTGGGCGGCCGGTGCCATGCCGGCGTTCATCGATGGCACGATCACGGTCAATTACGTGATGCACAACACGCTATGGGTGCCGGGTCACTTCCATACCTACCTGCTGCTCGGCATGGTGGCGATGGTGTTCGGTTTCATGTATTACCTTGGTAAACCCCATAAGGATGCCCAGGACGGTTTTCTCGATCGTGCGGCGTTCTGGGGGTTCACGATCGGCACCCTCGGATTCACCCTGAGCTTCCTGTATTCGGGCATGGCAAGCGTGCCGCGCCGCTTCGCCGCCCACTTGCCGCAGTGGGTTCCATACGATCGTGTCGCGTCCGTCTTCGTGGTGCTCGTGATCGTGTCCGCGCTGATATTCGTCACGCGCTTTCTCACCCGTTTGAGCTTATCCGCGCGCGACTACCCACGGGCCGCGCTGGTACGGGGTGCAGCCGCATGACACTCAATCAACGCAGCATCGTTGCCGCGGCGCTGGTGACGCTTATGGGCATCGGGGTCTTGTGGAGCGGCACGGACGGTTTCAATGCCTTCACCGACGAAGGCGCACGGCGCTACGCCGTCCGTACCGATCCGCCACCGGTTCCGGCCGTGGCGCTGCAGGACCAGAACGGCCGCCGCTTCGGCATGCACGAGCTGCGCGGTCGGCTGGTGGCGGTGGAATTCATCTACGTGAACTGCCCGACCGTATGCGTGGCTCTCGGTCAGGCGTTCCAGCGCGTGCGCGACGCGCTGCCGGTGGAGCAGCTCGGGCGCGACGTGGTGCTGCTCAGCATCAGCTTCGATCCGCGGCGCGACCTGCCGGAACGGCTTGCCGACTACGCGTGGCGTCATGCCGCGGACGGTGAGGCCTGGCGGGTCGTGCGCGTCGAGGACGAAACCGAATTGGCGACGCTGCTGCGGACCTTCGGTATCGTCGTCATTCCCGACGGCTTCGGCGGTTTCGAGCACAATGCAGCACTGCATCTGGTCGACCGCGATGGTCGCCTGGTGCGCATCGACGATTATGACCGGCCGCTGGAGTTCGCGGAACAGGTGACGATGTGGATGTGATGGCGTGGTGCAGGCAGCGCCGCTGGGCCGTACCGCTGGCCGTCTATGCGCTGTTGGCCACGCCGCCGCTGCGCACGCTGCTGGAATCGGTGATGGCGGCACACATGCTGGTGCAGCTCCCGCTGCTGGCGGCACTGGGCGCCTGGGCGGCGGGGCTGCTGCCGGTGGCCCTGCGGCGCTGGCTTGACGGCAGTAACGCCGGCGGTCTGCCGTTCACGCTGCTGGCCCTGTTCGCGGCCGCCTTCTGGATGCTGCCGCGCTCGCTCGACGGCGCACTCAACCACGGCTACCTGGAACTGGCCAAATTCGTCAGCCTGCCGCTGCTGGTGGGCGTGCCCCTGGCCCTGAGCTGGCGGCGGCTGTCGGCCATCGGTCGCGGATTCGTGTGGAGCAAGTTGCTGAGTATGCTGGTCGTGCTCGGCTGGCTGTACAGCGTCGCGCCCATCCGGCTGTGCACCAATTACCTGGTCGATCAGCAGGCCCTGCTCGGCCGGAGTCTGCTGCTCATAGCTGCGCTGCTGGCGCTGTGGCTCGCCGGCCGGCTGTTCGTCGGCGGCCGGCCGGCGGGCGCGCCTGACCCGAGCGGCACGTGGTCGAGGCATTCTTGGCCACGGAATCCACGGAACGACACGGAACAATCCAGCGCATAAACCCAGCCTCAGCCCCCATTGCCGGGCTACCGGGTTTTTACAATGAGCATTCTTCCGTGTCGTTCCGCGGGTTCCGCGGCCGTATCGCCGGGACGCCGGCTTAACTGAACGCCATCCGGGCCAGACCTGTTTCCACCGGCTGGCGCACCGGCCGTGCCTTTACGGTAGAATTTTTTCTCCATTCATCGACAGGAGAAGACCGTGGGGCGCGAGATCATTGCCACGTCCAGGGCGCCGCAGGCGATCGGGACTTATTCGCAGGCGGTCAGGGCGGGCAACACGGTGTACCTGTCCGGCCAGATTCCGCTGGTCCCGGAAACCATGGAGCTGGTCGCAGGCGACATGGAGGCGCAGATCCGGCGCGTCTTCGATAACCTGTCCGCCGTGTGCGCGGCGGCCGGCGGATCGCTCGCCGACATCGCCAAGCTCAACATCTTTCTCACCGACCTGGGCCACTTTCCCCTGGTCAACCAGGTCATGGCGGAGTATTTCCAGCAGCCCTACCCGGCGCGCGCCGCGGTGGGTGTGGCGGCGCTGCCCAAGGGCGCGGCGGTGGAGATGGATGCCGTGATGGTGCTGGGCGATTGAACGTTCGTTGTGGAAGGGTCAGGACGCCCGTGTTCCCTGGCGGCCGTCACGTGAACGTCTGTCCCTGCGCGGTGAACGTCGGCCTCGCGCGGCTCCATGATCCGCCTTCTGTGTCTTTCTGTGGAATCCATGGCTAAAATCGGCCGGCCATGACACAAGGGACTACCATAGACAGCCGCACGGATGCGCGGCCACTGGACGAACTCCCCGTCGCTGCGCTGCGGGGCGTGGGTCCGCGCGCGGCGCAGCGGCTGACGGCCCTCGGCCTCGAGACGGTGCAGGACCTGCTGTTCCATCTGCCGTCGCGCTATCAGGACCGTACCCGGGTGATGCCCATCGGCGCCCTGCGGCCCGGCGACGAGGCGGTGGTCGAAGGCACGGTGGATCTGGCCGAGATCAAGTTCGGCCGCCGCCGCATGCTGCTGGTGCGGCTCGCCGACGGCACCGGCAGCCTCACGCTGCGCTTCTTCCATTTCAACGCCAATCAGCAGGCCGGCTTCGCCCGCGGCACGCGGCTGCGGTGTTTCGGTGAGGTGCGGCCGGGCGCGGTGATGCTGGAGATGATCCATCCCGAGTACCGGCGCGTCGGCGATGGGGCCGGGGAGGAAGTCGAAGACCATCTGACGCCGATCTACCCGACCACCGAAGGCCTGCACCAGCTGACGCTCCGGAGTCTGACCGAGCAGGCGCTCGAGCGCCTTGCGCACGGCGGCGACGCCGGGCTGCGCGACTGGCTGCCGCCGGAGCTGCTGCGGCAGTTCAGGCTGCCGTCGCTGGCAGCGGCGATCCGCTACGTGCACCGGCCACCGCCCGGGGCGAGCGTCGAGGATCTGCTGGGGGGCCATCATCCGGCGCAGATGCGGCTGGTTTTCGAGGAGCTGCTCGCCCATCACCTGAGCCTGCGACGGCTGCGCTACGCGGCCAAGGCACAGCGCGCGCCGGCGCTCGACGGCGGCGGCGATCTGCGGCAGCGCTTCCTCATGGGCCTGCCATTCGTGCCGACGGCGGCGGCGATCTCGCCCGCGACCATCCCATGCTGCGCCTGGTGCAGGGCGACGTCGGCTCGGGCAAGACGGTGGTCGCCGCGCTCGCCGCGCTGCAGGCCGTCGAGGCCGGCGCGCAGGTCGCGGTGATGGCGCCGACGGAGCTCCTCGCCGAGCAGCATTACCGGAATTTCCGTGACTGGCTGGCGCCGCTGGGCGTGCAGGTCGTCTGGCTGTCGGGCAAGATCAAGGGCAGTGCGCGCACCGCCGCGCTGGCCGCGCTCGTGTCGGGCGGCGCGCCGGTCGCGATCGGCACCCATGCGCTGTTCCAGGAGGACGTGCGCTTCGCGCGCCTGGGCCTGGTGATCGTCGATGAGCAGCACCGCTTCGGCGTACATCAGCGCCTGGCCCTGCGCGACAAGGGCAGACAGGGGGCGCTGCGGCCGCATCAGCTGACCATGACGGCGACGCCCATTCCGCGCACCCTGGCCATGACGCTGTATGCCGATCTGGACGCCTCGGTCATTGACGAGCTGCCGCCGGGGCGCTCGCCGGTGCAGACGGTGGTGGTGCCCGACAGCCGCCGGCCCGAGATCGTCGAGCGCGTGCGCCAGGCCTGCGCCGGTGGCCGCCAGGCCTACTGGGTGTGCACCCTCATCGAGGAATCCGAGGCGCTGCAATGCCAGGCCGCGGAAGACACCGCCGCGCAGCTCGCCGAGGCGCTGCCGGACGTGCGCGTGGGCCTGGTGCACGGCCGCATGAAGCCGCGCGAGAAGGAAGCGGCGATGGCAGCCTTCAAGGCCGGCGATCTGGACCTGCTGGTCGCGACCACCGTCATCGAGGTGGGTGTCGACGTGCCCAACGCCTCGCTGATGATCATCGAGAACGCCGAGCGCCTCGGCCTGGCGCAGCTCCATCAGTTGCGCGGGCGGGTGGGGCGCGGCAGTGCCCAGAGCAGCTGCGTGCTGATGTATCACGGCCGGCTTTCGGAGCCGGCCCGCGCCCGGCTGGGCGTGCTGCGCGACACCAGCGACGGGTTCGAGATCGCCCGCCGCGATCTGGAGCTGCGCGGGCCCGGCGAGGTGCTGGGTACGCGCCAGACCGGCCTGCTCAGCCTGCGCATCGCCGACCTGGTGCGCGACCAGGAGGTTCTGCCGGCCGTCGAGCGGGCCGCCGAACGTCTATTGGAAGCCTACCCGGACCGCGTGGCGCCGCTGATCCGCCGCTGGCTGGGCGACGCCGACCGCTACGGCGAGGTCTGACCGCCGCTGTCGCAGCCCTGCCCGCGGCGCCGTTTGTGCGATAATGCGGCGTCCTGAAGGGAAGGCTGCCGTTTGACTCACGTCCCCCGCAACCGCCAGCGCTGGCGGGTCCACGATCAGTTGCCGCGCCGGCAGCCCTGCGACGCCCTGCGGCGCTGGCTGTTCGATGCCGGCTCGCTGACGCGGCGCGTGCAGCGCGCCTGTCCCGGACGTTTCGAGGTGCGGGTCGAGCGGCAGGACTGGGGCCGGCCGCGGCTCGACGAATGCCGGGCGCTCAGGCTGCGGCTGCCGCGCCGCGCCCTGATCCGCGAAGTCCATCTGCTGTGCGACGGGCAGCCCTGGGTGTTCGCACGTACCGTCCTGCCGCTCACCACGCTGCGCGGCCGCGGGCAGCGTCTCGCGCACATCGGCAGCCGGCCGCTGGGGGCGGTGCTGTTCGCCGATCCGCACCTGCGGCGCGGCCCCGTGGAGGTCACCCGCGTCCTGCCGGGCGAACGCCTGTTCACTGCGGCCGTGCAGGGCCTGCGCCGCGCACCGGCGGAGATCTGGGGGCGACGCTCGGTGTTCTGGCTCGACGGCAAGCCGCTGCTGGTCAGCGAATTCTTCCTGCCCGGCATCGCCGGCTGTGGCCGGCCAGGAGGCGTGGGGACGTCATATTGAACTCAGAGACCGCAGTGGCCACGAAATCCACGAAAATCGTTCAAGGAAAAACCGGCCACGGAAAACACGGAAAGCACGGGCATGTCAGTGCCGGCTGTCGACAGATGCCAGGCGATACCAGAATCCTCCTGCAATCGATGACGAAGCCTTGCCTCGACAACATTGAAATCGTCCGTGCTTGCCGTGTTTTCCGTGGCAAAAATGGGTTTCATCCGGGGTGTCCGTGGCCGGTTTTCGCCTCGGAATCTTTCGTGGGTTTCGTGGCCAAAAGTGGTTTTGTCCGTGTTTTCCGTGGCCACTGCGTCTTTTAGGTTGAAGCGGATGACATGTCCGATCGAAGATGAAGGCGTGAAGGCCTCAGCCCCGATACGCCGCGCGATATGACGCTCAAGGAACGCCTGCACCAGTATTTCCTGCTGGCCCGCCTGCATCGGCCCATCGGCGTCCTGCTGCTCCTGTGGCCGACGCTGTGGGCGCTGTGGATCGCGGCCGGGGGGTGGCCCGACGCCTACGTCCTGCTGGTGTTCACGGCCGGCGTGGTGCTGATGCGCTCGGCCGGCTGTGTCATCAACGACTACGCCGACCGGCGTTTCGATCCGCATGTCGAGCGCACCCGCGACCGCCCACTGGCCACGGGACGCGTGAGTCCGCGCGAGGCGCTGCTGTTGTTCGCGGCGCTCTGTCTGCTGGCCTTCGGGCTGGTGCTGACGCTGAATACGCTCACCATCCAGCTCGCCTTCGGCGGCCTGCTGCTGGCGGCGATCTATCCCTTCAGCAAACGTTACACCCATCTGCCGCAGGTGATGCTGGGTGCGGCCTTCGGCTGGGCCATCCCCATGGCGTTCGCAGCGCAGACCGGTGAGCTGCCCAAGGTCGCCTGGCTGCTGTTTACGGTGAACATCCTCTGGTCGACGGTATACGACACCTTCTACGCCATGGTCGACCGCGACGACGATCTGAAGATCGGCGTGAAGTCCACCGCCATCCTGTTCGGCTATTCGGACCTGCCGATCATCGGGGCGCTGCAGGCGCTGCTGCTGGGCGGGCTGGTGCTGGTCGGGGCGATGGCGGAACTCGGCTTGTATTACTACCTCGGTCTGCTGGTGGCCGCCGGGCTTGCGCTGTACCAGCAGTACCTCGCCCGGCGCCGCGACAAGGCCGGCTGCTTCCAGGCCTTTCTCAATAACAACTGGTTCGGTGCCGCGGTGTTCGCGGGTATCTTTCTGCATTATTTGGCGGCCGTGCCGTGAGGCGTGAGGCGCCTCAGGCGCGCGGGACGGTGCGCGCGCATACCCAGACCTCGATGTACTCCGCACCGCCGCGGCGCAGCACGCCGGCGATCGCATCCAGCGTGCCGCCGGTGGTCATGACGTCGTCCAGGATCGCCACCGATCGCTCTCCCAGCGGGCGCGCCAGCGCGAAGGCGTCGCGCAGGTTGTGGCGGCGGGCGGCGGCGCTCAGGCCGGTCTGGGGTGCGGTCGCGCGCACGCGCACGCAGCCGCCCAGGTCGAGCCGGCAGCCGAGCAGCCGGGCCAGCGGCCGGGCGATCTCGACCGCCTGATTGAAGCCGCGTTCGCGCTGCCGGCGCGGGTGCAGCGGCACCGGCAGGATGCAGTCCGGCGGCGGACGGCCGGCGAGCCGCGTGGTCAGCAGCTCCGCGAACAATGGGGCGAAATGCAGGGCCTGCCCGAACTTGAGGGCATGGATCAGGCCGTCGACCGGCGGCGCGTAGCGGAACAGGGCGACGGTGGCGTCGAAGCGCGGTGGGCGGCGCTGGCAGTGACCGCAGATCTGCTCCGCTGCCGTCAGGGGCAGGGCGCAGCGGGGACAGCAGGGGCCGGGGCGCGGCAGGTCGGCGAGGCAGTCCGGACAGAGTCCGCGGCCGGTCGGATCAAGTCCCAGGCAGAGGGTGCAGGGGCTCGGCCACAGACGTTGCTGGAGCCGATTTAACCAGTCGTAAACCATGAAAATCCCTTTCGGTTGACAGTCGTGCGGCAATCGCGCCATAGTCCCTGGCCCGACCCCGCACAGTCTAGCAGGTCCCCCGACATGTCCGATCACGCCGCCACGCAGCCCGGGCTGCAGCAGATCAGCGCACGCAGCGCGCGCCGCACCGCCGCCCTGTTCAACTACGGCAACATCGTTGCCATGGTCCCCGGCGCCCTGCTCGCGCCCTACATCCTCATCACCAAGCCGACCGGCGTGGCGACGGTGCTGCTGTTCGTCCTGATGATCGTGCCGCCAATCCTGTGGTTCGGCGCCTCCATGGTCGTCTACGCCATGGCGAGGCATCATCCGAACGCCGATGTCGGTTACTACACCCAGCGCGCCGCCTACCGCTTCTACGGCATGTTCGGTGTCGTCATCCCGGTCGGTACCTTCTACGGCACCAACTGGCATCTGTGGATCATCACCGGCGGCGTGGTCGCGCTGGTGCTGATCCCCTGGTCGCTGTGGGACCTGCGCCGCATCAGCGCGCACGCCTGGCAAGACACCGTCATCGACGAGGAGAGCGCCGTATGAATCCCGCCGCCGCTTCTCTGGGCGCCGCGCACGATCCGGGCGCGCCGCGCCATGACTGGTCGCGGGTGGAGATCCTGGCGCTGTTCGCGCAGCCGTTCTCCGACCTCGTGTTCGCCGCACAGCGGACGCATCGCGCGCACTTCGATCCGAACGCCGTGCAGATCAGCACCCTGCTGTCGATCAAGACCGGCGCCTGTCCGGAGGACTGCGCCTACTGTCCGCAGAGCGCGCACTACAAAACGGAGCTGGACGTCGAGCGCCTGCTGCCGCTGGAGGCGGTCCTGAACGAGGCGCGCGCGGCCAGGGAGCGCGGTGCCAGCCGTTTCTGCATGGGCGCCGCCTGGCGCAGCCCGCGCGACAAGGACCTCGAGCAGGTCGAGGCCATGATCCGCGGCGTGAAGGATCTGGGCCTGGAGACCTGCGTGACGCTGGGCATGCTGACCGAGGCGCAGACGCAGCGGCTCAAGGTCGCCGGGCTCGACTACTACAACCACAACCTCGACACCTCGCCGGAGTTCTACGGCGAGATCATCAGCACGCGCACCTACCAGGATCGCCTGGAAACGCTCGCGCACGTGCGCGACGCCGGCATCAATGTCTGCGCCGGCGGCATCGTCGGCATGGGCGAGGGGCGTGAGGACCGCGCCGGCCTGCTGCAGCAGCTGGCCAATCTGCCGCGCCATCCCGAGAGTGTGCCGATCAACCTGCTGGTGCGCGTGGAGGGCACACCGCTCGCCGACGTCGAACCGCCGGATCCCTTCGAATTCGTGCGCACCATCGCCGTGGCGCGTCTGCTCATGCCGCGCTCCTACGTGCGCCTGTCCGCCGGCCGGACCGACATGAGCGATGAGCTGCAGGCGCTGTGCTTCCTGGCCGGTGCCAATTCCATCTTCTACGGTGAGCGTCTGCTGACCACCGACAACCCGGAGCGCGACCACGACCGGCACCTGTTCGAGCGCCTCGGGTTGCGGCCGGTCTGAATGCAGCCGCGTTGCGGCGCGAAGGCCGTTCATGGCCACGAAACCCACGAAAGATTTCAAGGCTAAAACAGGCCACGGAAGGCACGGAAAGCACGGACGGTTTCAATGTGGTCGAGGCTCGGTCTCATCATCGAGTGCGTGCTGGCGCTGCTGTCGCTTGGCATCTGTTGATACCCGTCACTGACCATGTCCGTGCCCTCCGTGTTTTCCGTGGCAGGTTTTTTCTCGACAAAGATTTTCGTGGATTTCGTGGCCATGAAGAGTCTTTGTATTTCCTTGGCGCGCTTTCGGCGCCTTCGTGTTGAAAGATCTTCCTTCTCAAGCGTCGCATCATGAAAGACCTCCGCCACGATCTCGAACAGCGCAAGGCGCAGGGCCTGTACCGGGTCCGACGCGTGAGCGAGGGCCCGCAGGGGCCGGAGCTGCGCGTCGGTGGCGAGCGGCTGCTCGCCTTCTGCAGCAACGACTACCTCGGGCTCGCCAACCATCCCGAGGTCGTGCGCGCCCTGCAGGACGGCGCCGATGCCTGGGGCGTCGGCAGCGGCGCGGCGCATCTGGTGAGCGGTCACAGCGCGGCGCATCACGCACTGGAAGAGGAGCTGGCGGACTTCGTGGGCCGGCCGCGCGCGCTGCTGTTCTCCACCGGCTACATGGCCAATCTCGGGGTGGCCGGCGCGCTGCTGGGAGCGGGCGACCGGCTGTTCGAGGACCGCTACAACCACGCCTCGCTGCTGGATGCCGCGCGCTACAGCGGTGCGCGGCTGGTGCGCTACGCACATGCCGATGTCGACGACCTCCAACGGTGCCTGGCCGCCAGCGGCAGGGGCGGACACCTGATCGCCACCGATGGCGTGTTCAGCATGGACGGCGACATCGCGCCGCTGCCGGCGCTGGCGCACGCGGCGTGTGTCGCGCACGATTGGCTGATGGTCGACGATGCCCACGGCCTGGGTGTGCTCGGCGCCACGGGGCGCGGCAGCCTGGAGCACTGCGGCCTGGACGCGGATGCGGTGCCGGTGCTGATGGGCACGCTGGGCAAGGCCTTCGGTACTTTCGGCGCCTTCGTCGCCGGCGGCGAGGATCTGGTCGAGACGCTGATCCAGCGGGCGCGCACCTACGTCTACACCACCGCGACGCCGCCGGCGCTGGCGGAGGCCACCCGCGCCAGTCTCCGACTGGTGCGCACCGAGTCCTGGCGGCGCGAGCGCCTGCGGGCGCTGATCGCGCGTTTCCGCGCCGGCGCGGCGCAGCTCGGTCTGCAGCTCATGGTCTCGGACACGCCGATCCAGCCACTCCTGGTCGGCGAGACCGGCGCGGCGGTGCGGCTCAGCGAACGCCTGCGCGCAGGCGGCATCCTGGTGCCGGCGATCCGCCCGCCGACCGTACCCGAGGGTACGGCACGGTTGCGCATCACCCTCAGCGCGGCCCACGACGAGACGCAGGTGGACCGGCTGCTGGCTGCGCTGGAGGCGGCGACTTCCCATCCTTTCGGTCATCTGCTGAGCCGCTGAGCGCGTCATGAGTCTCCACTGTCAACGCCTCGGCGAGGGTCCTGATCTGGTCGTCCTGCACGGCTGGGGCCTGCATTCCGGCATCTGGGACGGTGTCGCGGAGCGCCTGGCGGAACGGTTCCGCGTGCATCTCATCGACCTGCCCGGCCACGGGCACAGTACAGCCGCCGCGGACCTCGCCTTCGACGACGCGTGCGATCGGCTCGTGGAGGTCGCGCCCACGGAGGCGCATTGGCTGGGCTGGTCGCTGGGTGGGTTGCTGGCGCTCGGCGTCGCGATGCGTTTTCCGGCACGGGTGGCGCGGCTGGTGCTGGTGGCGAGCAATCCGCGCTTCGTCGCCGGCCCCGACTGGCCGACGGCCATGCGGCCCGAGATCCTGGACGGCTTCGGGCGCGACATGCTGCGCGACCCTCGTGCGACGCTGACGCGCTTCCTGAGTCTGGTGGCGCGCGGCGCGCCGGACGGCACCGTGCTGCGCCGCCTGCGGGCCGCGCTGCAG
>CAYWKV010000047.1:0-3521 GCA_964458835.1 uncultured Gammaproteobacteria bacterium
CTCTGCCCGCGAACGGTCCGGAGCGCCACCGGTTCGCGGCCGAAGGTCGCTCCTACAGGCGGTCACCCGTGCACCTGTAGGAGCGGACTCTGCCCGCGAACGGTTCGAAGGGGACAGACTTAAGTCTGTCCCCACTATTCTATGGACGAGAGCGAGCGGATGGCGGCGGTGATCGTGGTGACGGTGGCGGGGCTGGTCGCGCTGGGGCTGACCCGCTGGCTGGCCCATCCGGACGCACCCATCCGCCTGCTGGACCAGCCCAACGAACGCTCGCTGCACGTCACCCCGACGCCACGTACCGGCGGTCTGGCAATCTGCGCCGGTCTGTTGGCCGGTTGGGTGGCCGCGCTGCTGCTGCCGCAGACCGGGGGCCTTCCGGTGCAGATCCTGTCCGGCGCCGTCGTCGTGGCCGGCATCTCCATCCTGGACGACCGCTATGGCCTCTCCCAGGGCCTGCGGCTGCTGGTGCAGCTCGGGGCGGTGCTGCTGCTGATCCGCGGCGGCTTCGTCATTCAGGGCGAGGTCCTGCCGGGACTGGCGTTCGCGCCCGGCGCGGGGCTGGCCCTGCTGACGGTGGTCACGACCCTGTGGCTGACCAACCTCTACAATTTCATGGACGGCATGGACGGCTTCGCCGGCGGCATGGCCGTGATCGGCTTCGGGACCCTCGCGTTCCTGGGCTGGGGGCAGGGCGACGGCCTGTTCGCGGCGGCTTCCTTGACGGTCTGCGCGGCGGCGGCAGGCTTTCTGTGGTTTAATTTTCCCCCGGCGCGGATCTTCATGGGCGATTCGGGCTCGACGACGCTGGGCTTCCTGGCCGCCGCCTTCGCGGTCTGGGGCAGCCGGCGCGGGGTCGCCCCGGTCTGGCTGACGCTGCTGGTGTTCTCGCCCTTCGTGGTGGACGCCACCGTCACCTTGCTGCGGCGCGCGCTGCGCGGCGAGGCGGTGTGGCGGGCTCACCGCAGCCATTACTACCAGCGCCTGGTGCAGCTGGGCTGGGGGCACCGGCGGACCGTGCTGGTCGAATATGCGATCATGCTGGTCTGCGCCGGGGCCGCGCTGGCGATCCGGGGCGCGGATGCGCGCGTGCAATGGCTGGCCGTCGCCGGACTCGCGGCGGCTTACGCGATCGCCGCCTTTGCGGTGCACGGGATGGAACGGCGCGCAGACCGATAAGGAATCATTACGGCCATGGAATCCACGGACGACACGGACAAAAATCTATTGGCCACGAAACCCACGAAATCCACGAAACGGAATAAATACTAAGGAGCCTCTGATTAATTTGTCGTACCGTCATTGCGAGCGAAGCGAAGCAATCTCTCTCTACGGTAGATCAATAGGTTGGAGATTATTCGCTGTGCTTACCCCTACGGAGCCGCCCTGCGGGCGTTCTGCGCTCGCAAGCTCGCTGGTGCCGCGTCGCTACGCCCATAGAACCCCTTCGGGGTTCATTACGGGTACCTTATCCTTCGGATCAAGGCATCCTCGCAATGACGAATTAATCAGAGGTTCCCTAAAAAACGTCCGTAGGGCGCATTGCGCTGCGCTAATGTGCCCTACGGTCGGTTTTTCCGGCGGTCATCTCTTTCGCGGGTTTCGTGGATTTCGTGGCCATCCGAGGATCTTGTCCGTGTTGTTCCGTGTGCTTCCGTGGCCAACACGCTTTCTGGGATAAATGAGACAACTCCTTACCAATCGGCGCCTGCGCAATCCCACGGTCGTCTTCCTGCACGACCTCGCGATGATTCCGCTCGCGTGGTTCGGGGCGTACTGGCTGCGCTTCAACCTCGGCGCGATTCCCGACTTTTTTTTCCAGCCGGCCGTGACCTGGCTGCCGCTGGTGATGGGCGTGCAGGCCGCGGCGTTCTGGTATTTCCAGCTCTATCGCGGCCACTGGCGCTTCGCCTCGCTGCCGGATCTGATCCGCATCATCAAGGCCGTCGTCGTCGGTGCGGTCGCCGTCCTGGTGATCATGCTGGTGGCCACCCGGCTCGAGGGCATACCGCGGTCGGTGTATCCACTGTATGCGGTGCTGCTGGTCGGTCTGCTCGGTTTTCCGCGCATGCTCTATCGCTGGATCAAGGACCGGCGCCTGTACATCGGCGAAGGCCAGCGCGTGCTCATCGTCGGCGCGGGCCGGGCCGGTGACATGCTGGTGCGGGACATGGCCCGCGATCCGGCGCGCGCGCTGATCCCGGTGGGCTTCGTCGACGACAAGCCGCACAAGGTCGGCATGGACATTCAGGGCGTGCGCGTGCTGGGTATGAGCGGACAGATCCCCGAACTGGTCGAACGCCACGAGATCGACATGATCATCCTGGCGATCCCGTCGGCGCACAGTGCGGACATGCAGCGCATCGTCGGCTTCTGCGAACAGGCCGGTGTGCCGTTCCGTACGGTGCCGCGCTTCCAGGATCTGGTCGCCGGCCGCGTGGCGATCGATTCGCTGCGCGACGTCGGCATCGACGATCTGCTGGGACGGGAGCCGGTGACGCTGGACTGGCAGAGCATCCGTGCCGAGCTGCAGGGCAAGCGCGTGCTGGTGACCGGCGGCGGCGGCTCGATCGGTTCGGAGCTCTGCCGACAGGTGGCGCGCATCGGACCGGAGACGCTGGTGCTGTTCGAGCAGAGCGAGTTCAACCTGTTCGAGATCGAGCGCGAGCTGCGCAAGGCCTGTCCGCAGCTGGCGCTGGAGGTGTGTCTCGGCGACGTCACCGATGCGGTGCTGGTCGACCGGGTGCTCGCGCAGCACCGGCCGCAGGTGATCTTCCATGCGGCGGCCTACAAGCACGTGCCGATGCTGGAGCATCAGGTCCGCCAGGCGGCGCGCAACAATGTGCTGGGCACGCGCACGCTGGCGCTGGCCGCCGACCGCCACGGCATCGAGGCCTTCGTCATGATCTCCACCGACAAGGCCGTCAACCCCGCGAACGTGATGGGCGCCAGCAAGCGCGTCGCCGAGATCTTCTGCCAGAATCTCGACCGCCGTTCGGAGACGCGCTTCATAACCGTGCGCTTCGGCAACGTGCTGGGGTCGGCGGGCAGCGTGGTACCGCTGTTCCGCGAGCAGATCCGCGCCGGCGGCCCGGTCACCGTCACGCACCCGGAGATGATCCGCTACTTCATGACCATCCCCGAGGCCTGCCAGCTGATCCTGCAGGCGGGTGCGATGGGCCAGGGCGGCGAGATCTTCGTGCTGGACATGGGTGAGCCGGTCAAGATCACCTATCTGGCGGAGCAGATGATCCGGCTGTCGGGCCGCGAGCCGGGCCGCGACATCGAGGTCGTGTTCACCGGCCTGCGCCCGGGCGAAAAGCTGTTCGAGGAACTGTTTCACGAAAAGGAGCTGTCGGGCACCTCCCATCAGAAGATCCTGCTGGCGCAGAGCCGCCCGGTCGACCGGGAGTGGCTGGAGGACCGCATGCGGCGCCTGGAGGAGGGTTGCCAGGCCTGCGACGAACCTGCGATTATGCAGCTCATCCGCGAGCTGGTGCCCGAGATGCAGGCGCCGGCCGCCG
>CAYWKV010000047.1:3621-8399 GCA_964458835.1 uncultured Gammaproteobacteria bacterium
ATGAAAAACAAGATCAAGAAGGCCGTGTTTCCGGTCGCCGGCATGGGCACGCGCTTCCTGCCCGCCACCAAGGCGAACCCGAAGGAGATGCTGCCGATCGTCGACAAGCCCCTCATCCAGTACGCGGCGGAGGAGGCCATCGCGGCCGGCTGCGAGGAGCTGATCTTCGTCACCAGCAGCAGCAAGCGCGCGATCGAAGACCATTTCGACAAGAACTACGAAATGGAGACCGAGCTGGAGAAGCGCGGCAAGAAGGCGCTGCTCAAGATCGTACGCGAGGTGGTGCCGCCGGGCATCGCCTGCGTCTACGTCCGTCAGCCCGAGGCGCTCGGCCTGGGTCACGCCGTGCTGTGCGCGAAGCCGGTGGTCGGTGACGAACCCTTCGCGGTGATCCTCGCCGACGACCTGATCGACGGCGACGGCAAGGGCTGCCTGCAGCAGATGGTGTCGGTGTTCAAATACCACCGCACCAGCGTACTCGGTGTGGAGGAGATCCCGCACGCCGATACCGACAAGTACGGTATCGTGAAGGCGGAATCCTTCGGCGACCGCATCAGCCGCGTCAAGGCCATCGTCGAGAAGCCCAAGCCCGACGCGGCACCGTCGAATCTCGCGGTGGTGGGGCGCTACATCCTCACCTCGCGCATCTTCGATCTGCTGGAGACCACCGAACGCGGCGCCGGCGGCGAGATCCAGCTGACCGACGCCATCGCGCGCCTGCTGGAGGAAGAGCAGGTCATCGCCTATCAGTTCCAGGGCACGCGCTACGATTGCGGCAGCAAGCTCGGCTACCTGATGGCGACGGTGGAGTACGCCCTCAAGCACAAGGACCTCAAGGACGACTTCCGCGACTACCTCAACACCCGCTTCTGCGAACTGCCCGACACCCGCAGGAAGGCCTGATCGGGGGATGGCCACGAAATCCACGAAACCCACGAAAATCGGTGGTGCGTAGGGCGCATTGCGGCCTGCGGCCTGATGCGCCCTTGGCCCCAACGGGGACAGACTTAAGTCTGTCCCCCTCACAGTCGGTGCGTGTTTTCGGTATTTACCACTTTCGTGGGTTTCGTGGATTTCGTGGCCATCCGACGGCGCCGTGTTGCGGCGCCAGGATGTGCTGGATAGTGCTGGGAGAGGAATTTGGCTCCCCGGGACGGGCTCGAACCGCCGACCTAGTGATTAACAGTCACCCGCTCTACCGACTGAGCTACCGGGGAATATCTTCGGCTTGAGGGCGCAGATCATACTGGTGGGGCCGCGGGGCGTCAACCGCGCGGCGCCGCGGAATCCGGCCTATTTTCCGGCCGCGTCCAGAAACTTCCGCAGCCGCGCGATGGCCTCCTCGAGCACCTGCAGCGAGGTCGCGAACGACAGCCGCAGATGGCCCGGCGCGCCGAAGGCCGAACCCGGCACCAGCGCCACGCCGGCCTCGGTGATGAGCTGCTCGGCGAGTTCCACGTCGTTGTTGACGCCGGGCAGCCGATCGATCACGCCCTGCACGTTGGCGAAGGCGTAGAAGGTGCCGTCGCCGGGCAGGCAGGTCACGCCCGGCAGTCCGTTCAGGGCCGCGACCAGATAGTCGTGGCGCTCCTTGAAGGCCTTGAGCATGACGGCGATGCAGCCCTGATCGCCGTCCAGCGCGGCCTGCGCCGCCGCCTGCGAGATCGAGGCGGGGTTGGAGGTCGACTGCGACTGCACCTTCTTCATGGCCTTGATCAGCTCGGCGGGGCCGCCGGCGTAGCCGATGCGCCAGCCGGTCATCGAATAGGCCTTGGACACGCCGTTCAGCACGATGGTGCGCGGCGCGAGATCGGGGCAGACGTTGAGGATGTTGGCGAACGGTTCCGCGGCCCACAGAATGTGCTCGTACATGTCGTCGGTGGCGACCACGATCTGCGGGTGCCGGCGCAGCACCTCGCCCAGCGCGGCGAGCTCGGCGCGCGTGTAGGCCATGCCGGTCGGGTTCGACGGGCTGTTGATGACGAACAGGCGCGTCCGGGGCGTGATGGCCGCCTCCAGCTGCGCCGGGGTGACCTTGAAGCGCTGCTCGATGCCGGCGGCCAGCTCGACGGGCTTGCCGTCGGCGAGCAGCACCATGTCCGGATAGGAGACCCAGTAAGGGGCCGGGATGATGACCTCGTCGCCCGGGTTCAGCAGGGCCTGGACCAGGTTGTAGAAGCTCTGCTTGCCGCCGCAGGACACCAGGATCTGGTCGGGCGTGAAGCCGAGGCCGTTGTCGCGCTTGAACTTGTTTATAATGGCCGCTTTGAGCGCCGGCGTGCCGTCGACCGCGGTGTACTTGGTCTGGCCCGCCTGGATGGCCTGGATGGCCGCCGCTTTGATATGGTCCGGGGTGTCGAAATCGGGCTCGCCCGCCCCCAGGCCGATGATGTCGTGGCCGGCGGCGCGCAGCTCGGCGGCGCGCGCGGTGACGGCGAGCGTGGGGGAGGGCTTGATGCGACCCACGCGGGCCGCCAGCGACAGCGTGTTCTTCACGGAACGATCCTGATGCATGCGGTAGCGGGCGCCCGGGGAACGGGCACTCAGACGGGCGCCAATCATACTGTAAGCAGCGAGTCCGAAGAATCCCCCTATGGGCATAGAATTCCAGCTCAAAGCCAGAATGCAGCCGGCCGGTGACCAGCCGGAGGCCATCGCGCGGCTGCTCGCCGGCATCCGCGACGGCCTGGCCCATCAGACCCTGCTCGGGGTGACCGGCTCGGGCAAGACCTTCACCATCGCCAACGTCATCGAGGCCCTGCAGCGGCCGACGCTGGTGCTGGCCCCGAACAAGACCCTGGCGGCGCAGCTCTACGGCGAGTTCCGCGAGTTCTTCCCCGACAATGCGGTGGAGTACTTCGTCTCCTATTACGACTACTACCAGCCCGAGGCCTACGTGCCGTCCTCGGACACCTTCATCGAGAAGGACGCCTCGGTCAACGAGCACATCGAGCAGATGCGCCTGTCGGCCACCAAGGCCCTGCTGGAGCGGCCCGACAGCATCATCGTCGCGACGGTGTCGTCCATCTACGGTCTGGGCGATCCGCGCGCCTATCTGAGCATGGTGCTGCACCTGGTGCGCGGCGACCGCGTCGACCAGCGCCAGATCCTGCGCCGCCTGGCCGAATTGCAGTACACCCGCAATGACGTGGAGCTGCACCGCGGCACCTACCGCGCGCGCGGCGAGGTCATCGACGTCTACCCGGCGGACTCCGAGCGCGAGGCGCTGCGCGTGGAGCTGTTCGATGACGAGGTGGAGAACCTCGCCTGGTTCGATCCGCTGACCGGCGCGGTGCTGCGCAAGGTGCCGCGCGCGACCGTCTATCCCAAGACCCACTACGTGACGCCGCGCCAGACCATCCTGGACGCCATCGAGGCCATCAAGGACGAGCTGCGCGAGCGCCTCGAGGAACTGCACGCCGCCAACAAGCTGGTGGAGGCGCAGCGCCTGGAGCAGCGCACGCGCTTCGACATCGAGATGATGCTGGAGCTGGGCTACTGCGCCGGCATCGAGAACTATTCCCGCTATCTGTCCGGCCGCCAGGCCGGTGAGCCGCCACCGACGCTGTTCGACTATCTGCCGGCCGAGGCGCTGCTGGTCATCGACGAGTCGCACGTGACCATCCCGCAGCTGGGCGGCATGTACCGCGGCGACCGCTCGCGCAAGGAGACCCTGGTCGAATACGGCTTCCGCCTGCCCTCGGCGCTCGACAACCGGCCGCTGCGCTTCGAGGAGTTCGAGCGCCTGGCGCCGCAGGCCATCTTCGTGTCGGCGACGCCGGGGCCCTACGAGGCGGAGCATGCGGGCCAGGTGGTCGAGCAGGTGGTGCGGCCCACGGGCCTGGTCGATCCCGAGGTCGAGATCCGGCCTGTGGGGACCCAGGTGGACGACCTGTTGTCGGAGATCCGCCTGCGCGTGGCGGCCGGCGAGCGTGTGCTGGTGACGACGCTGACCAAGCGCATGGCCGAGGATCTGACCGAGTACCTGGCCGAGCACGGCGTGCGCGTGCGCTATCTGCACTCCGACATCGAGACCGTCGAGCGCGTGGAGATCATCCGCGATCTGCGCCTGGGCGAGTTCGACGTGCTGGTCGGCATCAACCTGCTGCGCGAGGGCCTGGACATGCCCGAGGTGTCGCTGGTGGCGATCCTCGACGCGGACAAGGAAGGGTTCCTGCGCTCGGAGCGCTCGTTGATCCAGACCATCGGCCGCGCGGCGCGCAACGTCAACGGCAAGGCGATCCTCTACGCCGACGCGATCACCGGCTCCATGCGTCGCGCCATCGACGAGACCGAGCGCCGCCGCGCCAGACAGGTCGCCCACAACCTCGAGCACGGCATCACGCCGCAGACCATCCGCAAGGCCGTGGCGGACATCATGGAGGGCGCCAACGCCGCCATGCCCGCCGGCTCGCGCCGCCACGCCAAGGTGGCCGAACCGGCCGCCGACTACACCGCGTTGTCGCCGCACCAGGCCGCGCAGCGCATCAAGAAGCTGGAGCAGCGCATGTACGAGCACGCGCGCAATCTGGAGTTCGAGGAGGCCGCGCGCCTGCGCGACGAGATCCGCCTGCTGCGCGAACAGGGCCTGGGCCTGCCGGAGCAGGTGGCGGTGTGATGCGTCGATAGAAAAGGCGCCACGAAATCCACGAAACCCGCGAAAGATCGATAGAGCGCAGGGCGTATTAGCACAGGGTAATGCGCCGGATGCTGTCGTCACACGAACTCTGTGCCAGTGTAGGAGCGGCCTTTGGCCGCGAACCGGTGGCCCTCCGGAC
>CAYWKV010000047.1:8409-18454 GCA_964458835.1 uncultured Gammaproteobacteria bacterium
TCCGGACCGTTCGCGGCCAAAGGCCGCTCCTACAGGTGACTGCGTTCGAGTATCAACGCCTTTCGCGGGCTTCGTGGATTTCGTGGCGCATTTGGAATCCGTGGATTTCGTCGCCATTCACCTCCTTCAATGCTTCCCCGGCACCAGCGTCACGCCGCGGCGTTCGTGGTGGATGTAGGCGAGCAGGGCGGTCATCTTGGGGTCGTCGAGCGCCAGCGGCTCGCCTTCCAGCGGGTTCTCGATGCACCAGTTCACCATCTCGCCGAGCTGCGCGACCTTGCCGAGCTGCTGCTGGAATTTGGGATAGGTCTCGGGATGGGTGTTGGCGGCATTCGGATGACACTGGTCGCAGGACACCGTATTCCCGCCCTTGAGGCCGCCGTGGAACAGCCGCTCGCCCTCGTTCGTCACCGAGATGAATTCGGTTTCCCAGCGCTCCATATCCGCCTGGGTGAACTCATCGGCGTGGGCGGCGGCCGCGAGCAGCGCGCCGGCGGCCGCGGCCAGAGCGAACCGCGTGCGGAGATGCTTCGTTGCATTCATGGTGTGTCTCCCTCGATGGCTCTCAATAGTGGGCCTGCGGCGGGATGCGCTCGGCTGCGTCCTGGTAGCGCGTGTCGACCGGCTGGCCGGCGCGCGCGTCGAAGGCCACCACGCGGTTCTGGTTCTCGGGCAGCAGGTAGTGCACGTCGGCATTGCCGGTGTGCAGATTGATGAACTGCCAGCCGGTGGCGTCGCGCTCGAAGAACGGGTCGGCGCGGTTCATCTCCACGGTCAGCTTGGGCAGGTAGGTCTCCGCCTGGGCATAAGTCGCGGGATACGGCCACGGCCAGGCGGTCGCCATCGCAGCGTGGAAGCTGATGCTGCCGATCTGGTTGTACTGGATCTGGTGTACGTGGCCGTACAGCACCGTGACCTTCCTGAACGGCTTGAGCAGCTCCTGGACCTGTTCGGCATCCTCGGTCCAGAAGTTCCAGCCCTTGTAGATCTTCTGCAGCGGCGAGTGCGACACCACCACCAGTGGTGTGCCCTTGTCGACCTTGGCCAGGTCCTGGCGCAGCCAGTCGCGTTGCGGTTCGCCGACCATGAACGGCGAGCCGCGCGGATTGTCGAGCCGCGCCATCTCCTTCATGCGCGCCATGCCGTTCTCCCAGTCCTTGTGCATCCAGTCGTCGAAGGTGACGATGCTGTTCAGCACCACGAAGTGCACGCCCTTGTGGTCGAAGCTGTAGTAATCCGGGCCGAGCTGCTTGCGCCAGTAGTCGCCGAGGTCGACGTAGTAGTCGTGTTCGCCCATGACGTAGTGCACCTTGCCGCGCGCCGCGCCCATGATCTCCAGGGCGTGGTCGATCTCTTCTGGGATGCCGAGCTGCGCGAGGTCACCGCCGTAGAGGATGAAGTCGGGACGCGGCGTGAGCAGATTGCATTCGGCGACGGCCCGGATCAGGCCGCGATCCCAGTTGCGCACGAACTCGTTGCCTTTGATGTGGGTGATGTGCGAATCCGAGATGAACGCGAAGGTGAAGTTCTCGGCCGACGACTGGCCGAAGGCGATTTCGATCAGACTGAGGGGCAGCGTGCCCGCGGCCAGCAGGGCGCCGCCGGATTTCAGGAAACTGCGGCGATTCATGTTGCTCATGCGATGCGTCCTCCTCAGTTGCGGGCCAGGTCGGTCGAGCGGGTGCCGGTGATGCCCGGGCTGGTCAGCGCCTTCATGAATTCCACCAGATCGGCCTTCTGCCCGTCCGACAGGTTCAGCGGGCGGATGCCGCCGCTCAGGAATTCCGACGTCGGATCGTTCTCGTCCTCGCGGCCGCCGTTGTTGTAGAAATCCACCACGTCCTCCAGCGTCTTCAGGCTGCCGTCGTGCATGTAGGGCGCGGTCAGATCGACGTTGCGCAGCGTGGAGGTCTTGAAGGCGCCCACGGTGGTGAGGTCCTCGCTGACGGCGAAGCGGCCGAGTTCCGAGGCGTCCGGATCGGTCAATACCGTCACGTCGACGTCCGCGCCGCCCTGCTTGGCGGCCAGGAACTTCGCGGCGATGTCGTTCTCCTTGCCGCGGATGCGCTTGAAGCCGACGCCGATGTTGTGGAAGCGGTTGTCGGTGAATAGCGCCTGGGTCTGCTCGACGGTGTGGCAGGACACGCAGCGGCCCTGACCGGTGAACACCCGGAAGCCGCGGATGGCCGCTTCGCTCATCGCCTCGGGATCGCCGCCGTAGAAAAACCTGTCGAAGGGCGAATCGCCGGCGATCAGGGTGCGCTCGAAGCTGGCAATGGCCTTGGCGTAGTGGTCGATGGTGATGTCCTCCGGGGCGACGTCGAAGACCTCGCGGAAGGCCTTCACGTAGGCGGGATCGGTGCGCAGGATGGCGATGATCGGGCGGTGGTCGGGCAGGCCGCCCTCGACGGGGTTGATCGGCGGCTGCTTGGACTGGCCTTCCAGATCCGGCTCACGGCCGTCCCAGAAGAGGGTGGCCAGGTAGGCGGAGTTGAGGACCGTCGGGGCGTTGCGCGTGCCGGTGAGGTCGTTGAAGCCCTTGGACACGCGCAGGTTGTCTGTGAAGCCCTTGGCGCGGTCGTGGCAGGTGGAGCAGCTCACCTTGCCGTCGGCGGAAAAGCGCGGATCGTGGAACAGCGTGTCACCGAGTTCGATCTTGGCCTGGGTCTGCGGGTTGTCGGCGGGGACCGGGAGCGGCGGCAGGCCCAGGGGAGCGGCCGCCAGGGCGGAGGTGGCGGGACCGGCCAGGGCGGCCGCCACGACCACGACCAGGGATGACCATCGCGTGTGCATAGGCGCTTCCTCCTGCGTTATGGCTCATTCACCGCGCTGGGGTGCGGTGGGGCTTTACCTCAGGGCTGCCAGCTAGACTTAGACCAGGTCTTGATTGCTGTCAAATGACGGACGGGTGGCAGTGTGGGCGGGAAGGATGAGGGGGCAGCCGGCCCTGGGGACTTGGCATTCGCGGAGGCATCCTGTACATTACGCGCTCTTTTAGGCGCGTAGCTCAGTTGGTTAGAGCACCACCTTGACATGGTGGGGGTCGTTGGTTCGAGTCCAATCGCGCCTACCAATTTCCCTCAGTAGATCATCCGCTTACGTCCCTTGTCGGGCCATAAGCGGATTCTTTCCCGAAATTTTCCCGAAATCATCCGGTGCTGTTAGTGAGTACGAGCGACCGAAACGGTGTCGTCTCGGCCAGCTTGGAGGCCACTCGTCTCGCTGCGGCCCGCTCTCCCACCGGTGCAGCAGATCAGCCTCAAGTCCGACAGGCCCCTAGAGCTCGTCGATTGAGCGGTCTCGGTGCCTCGAAGGCATTGTATGCATTGCGGATAAGGCGATCCCTTGCCCTAATCGCTTCACACATTGGAGCGAATAAGGCATGCAAACGCCTCACACCTGGTTCTGGCAGCAGCCCGACTGGCCGCACTTGTGTTGGGATGAAGCCCGTCTAGCATCGCTGCTCGCCCGCGCCCGGCTGGCTCAGGCAAGGTTCTTGGCGCGGCCCGGTTGCTGGACGCCCACCTCACGCTCGAAGCGGTGGCCGCCATCCTGGTCGAGGATGGCCTAACCACGAGTGCCATCGAGGGGGAGCGGCTCGACCTGGATGCCGTTCGCTCATCGGTAGCGCGCCGTCTCGGCTTGCCCAACGCAGGGTTGCCGCCGTCTCCGCGCGCCGTGGACGGGCTGATCGACGTACTCTTGGATGCGACACGTGATCATGCGATGCCCTTAACTAGGCAGCGCCTGTCCGGCTGGCAGGCGGCCCTGTTCCCCACGGGCTACTCCGGGCTGCACGCCATCCGCGTTGGAGAATTGCGCGGCGACGAGCCGATGCAGGTGGTATCCGGGGCCGTTGGCAAAGAGAGGGTGCACTTCGTCGCGCCGCCCCGCGCCGGGCTGGAGGCCGAGGTCCACCGCTTCCTCGCCTGGTTCAATGCGCCGCAACCCGCGCTCGATGGCCTGGTCCGTGCCGGGCTGGCGCATCTCTGGTTCGTCACCCTCCATCCCTTCGAGGACGGCAACGGCAGGCTCGCCCGCGCCATCACCGACATGGCGCTGTGCCAGGACGAACGCCAGTCGATGCGGCTGTTCAGCCTCTCCGCGCAGATCCTGCGGGAGCGCGAGGGCTACTACGCCATCCTGGAACGCACCCAGGGTGGCGACCTCGATGCCACCGAGTGGCTCGCCTGGTTTCTCGTGCAGGTCGAAGCGGCCGCGGCCGCTGCCGAACAGACGGTGGCCAACACCCTCGCCAAGGCGCGCTTCTGGCTCCGGCATCAGGCCACCGCGCTGAGCGAGCGTCAGCGCAAGGTGCTCAACCGCCTGCTGGACGCCGGCCCGGACGGGTTCGAGGGCGGCATCAACACCCGCAAGTATATGAGCCTGACCAAGACCAGCCGGGCCACCGCCTACCGGGAACTGGCCGACTTGGTCGAGAAGGGGTGCCTGCGTCCTACGGGCAAGGGCGGGCGCAGCAGCGGGTATGAGATTGTGTGGTGATGGCATGCTGCTACCTTTGTGGGATGACTTCATCGCCTATCGGATGGGTTCTACCCCAATGTTCAGGAGACCCTGCTTGTTCTTGTGGGCGGGCAGGCCATCGACCACCAGATGCAATGGCTTCTTGCGCCGGTGTATCAACCCCTTGGGCAGTTCGACAAATTCGGCCCAGGTCTTCCCATGCGCTGCATCGGCGCGAAAATCGGCTTTCTCACTGCTGTCCCATAAACCCAAAAACCGCATTGGCCACGGAAGCACACGGAAAAACGCGGACAAGATCATTATTCAGCTTTACCTACAGCCCGATGCCGCCCGGTGAGGCGCTGACGACCGCGCCCGGTTTGCCGTTCCACACGCTCTGACCGTAAGGTCGCGAGCCGATATCGAGCGCGTTTTTCAGGGCGGCGGGGACCGACCGGTTGTGCTCCGGCGTCACGAAGAGCACGGCGTCGGCAGCCCTGTTGCACTCGCGAAACTGCACCCATACCGCCGGCGGATCGTCTCGCCATCGATGACCGCCTGCCATGATCACTCTTCTCTCGCCCGGAAGATGATCGCAAGTCATAACAGAGACGTCCGTACATACCTGCCGAACGAGGGGTTGTCCGAGCATTATCCGGTTCTGTACCAACGATGATTTACGGTCACACCGGTATCGATGGCGCTTTCAGATTGAGTTCATCTTCATCTCCTACCCTGGCATCAAGGTGGACCAATCACTGCCCACCACCTGCTGAACAGGAGATAGCCTCATGAACCGTCATACCGCTCTGGCTGGTTGTATTTTTGCATTGACCCTGGGCCTGGCGTCAGCCGCAGCGCTGGCCGATGACGATTGCGATGTCCCTATCGAGCGTTGGCAATCACGCGCTGCGGTCGAACAGATGGCTACCCAAAAGGGCTGGGAGATACAGCGTCTGAAGATCGATGACGGCTGCTACGAGATCCGCGGCAAGGATGCTCAAGGCCGTTCCTTCAAGGCCAAGATCGATCCGGAAACCCTGGACGTGGTGAAGCTCAAGTATCAGGACCGTGACCGGGAACGCAATCGGGATCGAGACGATCACGACGATGATGACTCGCGCGACCGCGGGATCCCCGGTACGCAACCGCCTGACGACCGCCCCCTGGGCACGCCCCATTCCGGCGACAAAACGCTGTTTACCCCTGGCACCGCACCACGCGGCCAGGTCGAATAACCCATCGAGTGGAGAATGGTCATGTCCAAATCCGTGATTACCGCCCTGGTGGCTGCCGCAACACTGGCAGTACCGGCCCTGGCGCAAAGCCGCCCGGTGACTCTGTCCACGTCACTGAAGAACTACGGTGGCGATGGCGCCTATCTGGCGATCTATCTGACCGACCCGAGTGGCGCCTATGTCGGCACGCTGTGGGTCGCCGGTGGCAAGGCCAAGTACTACAAGCATCTGGCCGATTGGAACCGCCTGTCGGCGGGCGACGCGAGACGTCTGGATGGCGTGACCGGCGCCAGTGTGGGTGCCGGGCGCACGCTCAAAGTCACGGCCGACCTGGCGGACGCCCTGCTTGATGCCGGTTACGAGATCCGCATCGATGCCGCAGTGGAAGACATGCGCGACAGCCCGACGGAAGTCCGCGTGCCTCTGACCACGACGGACAGTGGTGCGCCACACGCAGGCCGGCAGTATATCCAGTCGTTTACCTACCAACTGCAGTAAAGCGGCGAGGCCTGCGCATGAACCTGCGGCTGATACATCGATGGGTGGGTCTCACAGCAGGTGCTGTGGCTCTGGTGCTGGGTATCACCGGCGCGATCCTGGCGTTTTACCCGGTTCGTGATGCCTGGCTGTCGGTCCCGGCAGAAGCGGATCTCACGGTATCGACGCTGGTCGAACGGGTGGCTGCGACGATCCCGGGGGTAGAGGAGATCCGGCATCTGCCCGCAGGCGACATCGTGGTCTATTCCTTCGCGGGGGACCAGGCCAGGGCCGCCTATGTCGACCCGGCCGATGGCCGGGTGCTTGGCGATTATCAGCCGTCCGCGCTGTCACGCTGGGTAAAGAACCTGCACCGTTCTTTTCTGTTGGGCGATACCGGCCGCCTGGCTGCGGCCGGTATCGCTTTGGCCATGTTTATACTGTCGGTCTCAGGGCTGGTGCTGCTGATACGTCGCCTGGGTGGTTGGCAGCGCCTGACCGGGCGGCTACGCGGGTCGCTGTCCCAGCGCATCCATGCCACGACGGGGCGAATCCTGCTCGTGACACTGTGGCTGACCGCAGTGACGGCGCTGTACATGACCGCTGTGACGTTTGAATTGATCCCGACGGATGCCGATGTGGATCCGGACGTCATGTCTGTTGCCGGCCCGCAAGGCGATCTGCCGGCCGGTGAATTACCCCTGCTGCAATCCTTGCGGGTCGGTGAGTTGCGCAGGCTGAATTTTCCAGGCGCCGGAGATCCCGAGGATACCTGGACCGTCGTCACCGCCTCGGGCGAGGGCTGGATTGACCGGTATTCCGGGCGCACGCTGGCCTGGGTGCCAGCCCCGCCCGCACAGCGTATCTATGACTGGGCCATGCTCCTGCATACGGGTGAGGGGGCCTGGCTCTGGGCCTTAGTCCTGGGGATCAGCGGGACCAGCATCCCGCTGTTCTGGATTTCCGGTCTGCTGATCTGGTGGCAGGGCCGCCGTACCCTGATCGGGGGACTGCACAACAGCGCAGTGTCCCAAGCCGACGTGCTGATCTTCGTCGCGAGCGAAACCGGGGGCACCTGGGGCTTCGCCCAGGCCTTGCATCAAGCCCTGGTGCGCAATCATCACCGTGTACACACGACTGGCCTGGAAAATTTTCAGGCCCACGGTGCAACACAACACATCCTCATATTGGCAGCGACGTATGGTGACGGTAAGGCACCGGCCCATGCCGCTCAGGCACTCACACGGATCGCCCGCCTGCCGGCCGGCACGGCAACCGCTACCGTACTCGGCTTCGGTGACCGGCAGTTCGCGGCCTTCTGCGCCTATGCCGAGGCCGTGGATCAGGCCCTGCGTGCGCAGGGCTGGGCACAACTGCTCCCCCTGGAGCGGATTCATCAGCAGTCGGCGCAGGAGTTCGCGTGCTGGGGCGAGACCCTGGCCAAGGCACTTAGCGAACCACTGACGCTCAACCATGTACCGCGCACTCCACCGACCACTACGCTGACACTGCTGTCGCGCCGCGATTACCCGGGTGGTCTCGGCGAACCGACGGTCATGCTGCGCTTCACCTGGCCGTCGCAGAGCTGGCAGGGACGTCTGCTGGGGCGTGGTCTGCCGCATTTCGAGGCGGGTGATCTGGTCGGAATCCTGCCGCCGGATACGGCCGTACCCCGCTATTACTCACTGGCCTCCGCATACCAGGACGGTTTCCTGGAGATCTGCGTGCGCAAGATGCCGGGGGGGGTGTGCTCCGGCTATCTCCATGCGCTGCAACCGGGCGACACCATCCAGGCCTTCATCAAATCCAACCCCGGCTTTGTCCTGGAAGGCGCGCGGCATCCCGTGGTACTCATCGGGGCCGGCACCGGCGTCGCACCGCTGGCGGGCTTTATCCGCAACAATACCCGGCACATCCCCATGCATCTGTATTACGGGACGCGCGATCCGGCCAAGGATTTTTACTTTGATCGGGAACTCCGGGAGTGGCTCGGTGACCGCCGCCTCGCCAGTCTGCAGACGACCTTCTCACGCATCCCGGATGGCGGTGGTTACGTGCAGGATGCGCTACGCCGGGATGCGGCCCGATTGCAGGATCTGGTCGCCAACGGTGCGGTCCTGCGCGTCTGCGGCAGCCGGCCTATGGCCAACGGGGTGGCCGAGACCCTCGATGGCATCCTCGCCACGCTCCGCTTGAATGTCCAACAGCTGAAGGACGGAGGGCGCTATGCAGAAGACGTCTTCTGATAGGGTCGCGACTAAGGGTCGGGGCACTCCGGCACCCTGGCAACGCGTCACTCTGAGCGGGCCGACCATGGCCACGCGCTGGTCGGTCTGCTGTGACATCGACCCGGCCATGGATGTGGTGGTCTTGCACCAGGCGCTGACGGCTGCTGTCGAACAGGTCGACCGGCAAATGTCGCCGTGGAAACCGGATAGTGATTTGTCACGGCTCAATCGCGCACTACCGGACCACTGGGTCGAGCTGCCGCCCGAGATTCTGGCCGTCCTGGCCCGGGCGCTGGAGATCGGTCATCTGAGTAATGGCGCCTTCGATCCGGCCGTCGGTGCGCTGGTGGATGCCTGGGGCTTCGGGGCCAGCCGCGATACACCGGATCTGGGGGCTATTCGTGCGGCCATCCAGGCCTCGGGCTACCCGGCCCACAGGTGGCTGGAGCTGGACCTTGCTGCCGGTCGGGCATGCAAACGCACACCGATGCAACTGGATCTGTGCGGCATCGCCAAGGGTTATGCCGTCGACCGGATGGTGGCCGTGCTGCACGATTACGGTGTGGCCCACGCGCTGGTTGCACTGGACGGCGAACTGCGCGCGTGCCGCGGACAAGCCGACGGCACACTTTGGGCGGTGGCCCTGGAGAGCCCACAGCAGGAGCGGCGTGCCACTCACGGCGTGATCGAGCTGGCCGATATGGCGGTGGCAACCTCCGGCGACTACCGCCATCGGCTCCAGCTCGGCGATACGCATCTGTCCCATACCATGGACGGACGTCGTGCGACTCCCGTGCATAATCCGATCGCCTCGGTCACGGTACTGGCGACCGACTGTATAAGCGCCGATGCCTGGGCGACCGCACTGTTGGTGGCCGGCCCTGAGGAAGGTTTTACCCTGGCGCAACGTATGAGCTTGGAAGCGGTGTTTCTGCTGCGTCGTGATGGCCGTCTGCTCGAACTCGGTCTGGGACGGTTCGCAACTGCCGACTAGGCCTCAAGCCTATTGAGCGCACCGCGCCATTCCATGCCTTTCCTGGCCAGGAGTATCAACTACGACCTCGCTGAGTAGCGGGGTCTGGCTTCACGCTGATTGGACTTCGATCCGCCGCGGCTGCGCGTGTTCCGCCTTCGGGATGCGCAGCTCGAGTGCCCCTGCAGCTTGTTTTCCTCGATGTAGTCGTACAGCTGCTGGAACGTCACTCCCGGCTCGACCCGGGCAGTGCACATGTCCGGATCGATTTCGATGATCCGGTTCATTTTCTTCAGATCGAGAATGACCTGTCCGTGCTGCACCGGGGCTGCGGTACCGTAACCGAAGTTGCGCCCGGTGGAGATGGTCCAGACCGGGATCCGGTGCTGATTGCAGATTTTCACGATGCCTTGCACCTGCTCGACCGTGGTGGCGGTCAGCGCAGCCGCGGGCGCATGGGCGGCATTCTCCATCGACATCATGATCTTGTGGTAGGAAATCAACGGCTCCGCCTTGACCAGCACATTCTGTTCGCCTAACAAGGCGCGAAATTTTGTTACCGCTGCCCGCGAACGACACCGCCCAGACCGGCTCGCGGCCAAGGCCGCTCCTACAGGAGTCGTGCTGTAGGTAAAGCTGAATAATGATCTTGGGAACCTCTGATT
>CAYWKV010000048.1:0-13850 GCA_964458835.1 uncultured Gammaproteobacteria bacterium
ACACGGCGCGCGCCGTACTCGACGAGCTGGAACATGGTGCAACCGTGGAGGAACGTGAACAGGCGCGTCAGGCACTCGCGGCTGCCGAAGCGGAACTGACGGCCGCCCGCCTCGAACTGTCCCATGCCGACATCGTCGCGCCGGTCGCCGGCCGTCTCGACGAACTGCCGTTCAAGGTCGGCGAACGGCCGCCGCTCGGCGCCACGGTCGCGGTGATCCTCGCCGGCGGGCGGCCCTACGCCCGCGTGTACGTGCCGGAGGCGCTGCGCGCACGGCTGCTGCCCGGTCATCGTGCGCGGATCCATGTGGATGGCATCGATACGGCCTTCGCGGGGACGCTCCGCAGGATCTCCGCCGACCCGACGTTCACGCCCTACTTCGCGCTGACCGAGCACGACCGCGGCCGGTTGAGCTACGTGGCGGAGATCGACGTCGACACCGAGGGTCGCGAACTGCCCGCCGGCGTGCCGGTGCAGGTACGCTTCGCGCAGGACTGACGGTGGACAGCGCCATCCGTGCCGAGGGACTGACGCGCCGGTTCGGCGCAACCGTGGCCGTCGACGGCATCGATCTGGACATCCCGCGTGCGAGCATCTACGGGTTTCTCGGGCCGAACGGTTCCGGCAAGTCCACCACCATCCGCATGCTCTGCGGACTGCTCCGGCCCAGCGCGGGCAGCGCCCGGGTACTCGGGCTGGACGTGCCCGGCCAGGCCGAGGCGCTCAAACACAAGATCGGCTACATGACCCAGCGCTTCTCGCTCTACGAAGACCTGAGCGTGCGCGAGAACCTCCAGTTCGTCGCCGAGATCTATTGTCTGCCGCGCGACCGCCGTGTGCGCCGCATCGCCGAGCTGCTCGACCGCTACCGGCTGGACGCCATCGCCACGCAGCGCGCCGGCACCCTGAGCGGCGGGCAGCGACAGCGCCTGGCACTGGCCGCCGCCACGCTGCACGGACCGGAACTGTTGTTCCTCGACGAACCGACCAGCGCGGTCGACCCGCAGAGCCGGCGCGAATTCTGGGACACGCTGTTCGAGCTGTGCGCGGCGGGCACCACCATCCTGGTCTCCACCCATTACATGGACGAGGCCGAGCGCTGCCACGCGCTGGCGATCCTCGAGCGCGGCCGCATCATGGCCGACGGCACGCCCAAGCAGCTCGAGGAGGCGCTCGATGCGGCGGTCCTCGAAGTGGAGACGGCGGACCCGGCCCGCGCGCGGCCGTTGATCGCGGCACTCGATGGCGTGCTCTCGGTCACCCAGCTCGGTGTGCGCCTGCGCGTACTCGTCGACCCGCACCAGCCCGATCCGGAGCGGCGCCTGCGCGACGCCTTGCGAAGCCACGGGCAGACCGCCACCACCCTGCGTGCCCGCCCAAGCCTGGAGGATGTGTTCGTCGCCGCCACCCAGGGCCGCTATCACCGGGGCCCGGAATGAACTGCATCACGCGCCTGCTGGCCATCGTGCGCAAAGAGGTGCGGCAACTGCGCCGCGACCGCCTCACTTTCGGCATGATCGTCGGCATTCCCATTTTGCAGGTGGTTCTGTTCGGTTACGCCATCAATACCGATGTGCGGCATCTGCGGGCCGGGGTGGCCGATCAGGCCCAGACCCAGCTGTCGCGGCTGCTGGTGGAGGACGCGCAGGCGTCGCAGGTCGTCGACGTGATCCTGACCGTCCCGACCGCCGAGGCACTGGAGCAACGCCTGCGGCGTGGCGAAATTGCCGTCGGCATCTATATCCCCACCGATTTCGGCGGTCGGCTGCGGCACGGCACGCGCGCCGCCGCGCAGCTGCTGATCGACGGTTCCGATCCGGTGATCCTGGGTGCGGCGCGCCGTCTCGCGGAGCTGCCGGTGCGCGGGCATGGAACAGCGGAAGCCGGCGGGCGCCCGCCGACGTTCGAGATCCGCAACTATTACAACCCCGAACGGCGTTCCGCCGTGCACATCGTGCCGGCGCTGATCGGCGTCATCCTCACCATGACCATGGTGCTGTTCACGTCCGTGGCCATCGTGCGCGAACGCGAGCGTGGCAACCTGGAGATGCTCATCACCACGCCGGTGACCTCGGCAGAGCTGATGGTCGGCAAGATCCTGCCCTACATCCTGATCGGGCTGATACAGGTATCGGTCATCCTCGCCTTCGGGGTCTGGCTGTTCGACGTGCCGATCGCCGGCAGCCTGACGGACGTGTACCTGGCCGCCCTGGCCTTCATCGCCGCGAACCTGACGATCGGCCTGCTGATCTCGACCCGCGCGGCAAATCAGTTCCAGGCCATGCAGATGACCTTTTTCTTCTTCCTGCCATCGATCCTGCTGTCCGGTTTCATGTTCCCGTTCGACGGCATGCCGCGGCCGGTGCAGCAGTTCGCCGAACTGCTGCCACTGACGCATTTCGTGCGTCTCATCCGCGGTATCGTGCTGCGGGGCGCGGGGATCGGCGAGCTGGCGCCGGAACTGTGGGCGCTGCTGGCGTTCACGGCCGTCACGCTGGGGCTGTCGATCAGGCTCTTCCGCAAGCGGCTCGACTGAGTGGCTGCATCGCCTGTGGAATGCAGTCTCCGGCGCGAAGCGCGCGGAACGCATGGGCCATCGATGGTAGAATGCCGGCGTTGTACGTGAACCAGTCGATACCGACGCAGGAATGATGACGATACGCCGCCTCCTTGTGTGCCTGGCAGCAATGCTGATCGCGACTGCCGCCGCCGTCCGCGCCGAGCCGCAGATCATGCTGCCCAAGCATCGCCTCGAGGCCCGCGAACTCGGCATCATCGTCAACGACGCCGACCCGCTCAGCCGTAAGATCGGTGTCTATTACCAGCAGCGCCGCGGCATTCCGGAGGCGAACGTCGTCCGCGTCCGCTTCGAGCCGCAGCGCAGACAGCTGCCGCCGGCGGAGTTCGCGGCCATCAAGCGTGAGGTCGACGCGGCGATGCCGGCACAGGTCCAGGCCTATGTGCTGACCTGGGCGATGCCGTGGCGGGTCGGCTGCATGTCCATCACCTCGGCCTTCGCCTTCGGCTTCGACGAGGCCTGGTGTTCGAGCCGGCGCTGCGCCGCGACGCGGCTGTCGCCGTACTTCGACAGCCGCAGCGCCACCCCGTTCGGCGAGCTCGGCATCCGCCCCACGATCGCGCTGGCGGCCACCGACTTCGCCACCGCCCGGGCGCTCATCGAGCGCGGCATCGCCGCCGACGGCAGCCGCCCGGACGGGACCGCCTATCTGCTCAGCACCAGCGACCGGGCGCGCAACGTGCGCCATGGCAGCTACGCGGAGATCGCGCGACGCTTCTCCCCGCTGGTCAACGTCGAAGTGCTGGAAGCCGACACCCTGCGCGGGCGCGACGACGTGCTGTTCTACTTCACCGGCCTGCCCAAGGTCGAGGATCTCGACACCCTGCGCTTCGTCCCGGGCGCGATCGCCGATCACCTCACCTCCGCGGGGGGCGTGCTGGTCGACGGACGGCAGATGAGCGCGCTGCGCTGGCTGGAGGCCGGCGCCACCGGCAGCTACGGCACAGTGGTCGAGCCCTGCAACCTCCCCGGCAAATTCCCCCATCCCGGCCTGGTCATGCAGCACTATCTGCGCGGCGCGACCCTCATCGAGGCCTATTGGAAAAGCGTGCAGATGCCCGGCGAAGGCCTCTTCATCGGCGAACCGCTGGCTGCGCCCTTCGATTTCCTGGAAGTCACCCGCCACAGCGGTGCACTCGCCGTGGAGACCTGGTCGCTGGCGCCGGGCCTGTATCGCCTGGAGGCGGCACCCACGCTGGTCGGCCCCTACCGGCCGCTCGCGCAGGTGCCGGTCGGTTTCCCGGTCCCCCGGCTGCGCCTGCCGGACATGGACGGCGGCGTGCTGCGCCTGGTGCCCTCCACGTCCGCTGACTGATGCAGAGCCCGTCCTTGACGGCGGGCCATGCATGCTAGAATGCGCTGCGGCGATCTCCTTCCCGGGCCCGACACGTCGCACACAACGACCCTGTACCGGAAACACCCTACATGTTCGACGCAGTCTGGATCGGTACCGCCTTCCTGCTCGGCATGGCGGCACGTCTCGTCGGCCTGCCGCCCCTGGTCGGTTATCTGGTGGCGGGTTTCGCGCTGTACGGCCTGGGCATAGACGCCGGCGGCACTCTGGATCGCGTCGCCGAGATCGGCATCACCCTGCTGCTCTTCACCATCGGCCTCAAGCTGCAGCTCGGCAGCCTGCTGCGGCCACAGGTCTGGGCGGTGACCTCGCTCCACTTGCTGCTCACCAGCCTGGTGCTGTCGGCGGCGCTGCTGGGCGCGGGCACGGCCGGCCTGGTGCTGGCATCCGACCTGAAGCCCGCGGCAGCGGTTCTGATCGGCTTCGCGCTCAGCTTCTCCAGCACGGTCTTCGCAGTGAAGGTGCTGGAGGACAAGGGCGAGCTGTCGTCCATCTACGGCCGCACCGCCATCGGCATACTCATCATGCAGGACATCGCGGCCGTCATCTTCCTCGCCGCCTCGACCGGCAAGCTGCCCAACGCCTGGGCCCTGCTGCTGGTGCCGGGCCTGGTGCCGCTGCGCTGGCTTCTGCACCGCTTCATGGATCGCGCCGGCCACAGCGAGCTGCTGATCCTGTTCGGCCTCGCGGTCGCCCTGGGCGGTGCGCAGCTCTTCGATCTGGCCGGCATCAAGGGCGATCTCGGCGCCCTGATCCTGGGCGTGCTGCTGGCCTCGCACCACAGCGCCGCCGAACTGTTCAAGACGCTGGTCGGCTTCAAGGACGTGTTCCTCGTCGGCTTCTTCCTGAGCATCGGCCTGAAGGGTATTCCGGGCACGGATGCGCTGCTGGTCGCGCTGCTGCTGGTGGCCCTGCTGCCGCTGAAGAGCGCGCTGTATTTCTGGCTGCTGGCGAAGTGGCGCATGCGTGCGCGCACGGCCTTCCTCGCGTCGCTCAACCTGTCGAACTACAGCGAGTTCGGCCTGATCGTGGCTGCCATCGGGGCCGCCAACGGCTGGCTGTCGAACCAGTGGCTGACCACCCTGGCCATCACGCTGTCGCTGTCCTTCGTGGCGGCCTCGCCGCTCAACACCCTGGCGCACCACATGTACACCCGGTCGCGCGGCTGGCTGGTGCGTTTCCAGCACCCGCACCGGCTGTCGGAAGAGGAAGAGATCGACCCGGGCGATGCCACGGTGCTGATCTTCGGCATGGGCCGCGTGGGCACCGGTGCGTACGACGCCCTCAGCACGCAGGCCGGCGAAAAGGTGGTCGGTATCGACCATTCGCCGGAAGTGGTGGCACGCCAGCGCGCAGCCGGCCGCAACGTGATCCAGGCGAGCGCCACCGACCCGGATTTCTGGGCACGGCTCAGGCTGAATCATGGCGTCATCCATTTGGTGATGCTGGCCATGCCGCAGAACCAGGAGAACGTGCTGGGCGCGCAGCAGCTGAAGAATTTCGGCTACTCGGGACGGATCGCCGCCATCGCCAAATACGAGGACGACAGCGCCCGCCTGCGCGCGGCCGGCGTCCACAGCGTCTTCAACCTCTACGCCGAGGCCGGCAGCGGCTTCGCGGAAGACGCCTACCGGGGCGTGCAGGCGGCGCTGCCGGAGAGCGCCTGACATATATCGAGGCGCCCCGCGTGGTTGGCAATCGCGGCGCCGCCGCCTTATGCTCTGGCTCCACGCCACCCACACGCTGGAGCAACCATGATGCAGAGACCCAGATCCCGTCCGCTGCTCACCGCAGCCCTGCTGCTGTGTGCGGCCGTCCACCCCGCCCTGGCCGCGCCGCCCGACGCCAATCTCCTGGGCCTGTCACAGGGCACGCGTGACCTGTTGCTGGCCGAGATGCGGGAGCTGGAGAAAGGCGTACAGGCACTGGTGCCGGCCATCGTCCGGGGCGACTGGCAGACCATCGCCGACACCGGCACGCGCATCCACGCGAGCTACATCATGGCGCAATCGCTGACCGAGGCGCAGCGGCATGAGCTCGAACACAAGCTGCCGGAGCACTTCACCGTTCTGGACGCACAGTTCCATCGCGAGGCGGAACGCCTGGTGCGAGCCGCCGAGGAGCGGGATGCCGGCCTCGCGGCACTGCATCTCTACCGCCTGCTCGACGGCTGCGTGAGCTGCCACACGAGCTTCGCTGCGGACCGCTTCACGGGTCTGAAGACGCTGCACAGTCCGGCCATGCACGCGCACTGACGGCGTATTCGGGAAAGAGCCGCGGCTGGCGGCTCAGCGGCGGTTGAACGGCAGGACGTTGCGCGGTTCGACGCCGCCGCGCTCGGCGATCCAACGGACCAGTTCCTCGTAGGGCAACGGCCGCGCCCAGTGGAAACCCTGCATGCGTGTGCAGCCCATGGCGCGCAAGGCATCAACCTGGGCCTGTGTCTCCACGCCTTCCGCCAGCACATCGATGCCGAGATTGGCGGTCATGGCCACGATCGCCTTGACGAGGTTGGCATTGACGGTGTCGTCGGGCAGATTGCGCACGAAGGTGCGGTCGATCTTCACCAGATCCAGAGGCAGCCGGCTGAGATAGCTCAGCGATGAATAGCCGGTGCCGAAATCGTCCACCGACAGCGAGATGCCGGCGGCCTTGATCGCGCCGATCACTGTGGTGACGCTGCCGGATTTCTCGATGAGGGACGACTCGGTGATCTCCAGCTCGAGGGCGTCTGCCGGCAGGCCGCTGTTCTTGAGCGCGACATGCACGCTCTCCAGGAATCCCGGCTGGCGCAGCTGTTTCCCGCAGATATTCACCGCCATGCGGATGTCCGGCACGGTCCGCCGCAGCCGCGCCGCGGCGGCGCAGGCCTGTACCAGTACCCATTGGCCGATGGGGATGATCAGACCCGTTTCCTCCGCGACCGGGATGAACTCCAGCGGCGACACCAGGCCGCGCTCCGGATGACGCCAGCGGATCAGCGCTTCCACGCCGAACACCCGTCCGGTGTCGGAATCGACCTGCGGCTGGTAATGCAGCTCGAACTGATCGCGATCCAGCGCCCGGCGCAGATCCCGCTCGATGTCCAGCCGGGCCACGACGGCGTGGGCCATGTCCGAGCGGTAGAAATAGTAGCGCCCACCCTTGTCCGCCTTGGCCTGATACATGGCGGTGTCGGCGTTCTTGATCAGTTCGCCCAGCGTCTCGCCGTCCTGCGGATACATGGCGATGCCGATGCTGGCGCCGAGAAACACCTCCTTCTCCAGAAAGGTGAAGGGCTCGGCCAGCACTTGGCAGAGGCGACTCGCGACGTTCGCGACCATGTCGCGCCCGGTGGGGTTGCGCAGCACGATGCCGAACTCGTCGCCGCCGAGACGGGCCACCAGGTCGTCGGGGTGGACGCACTGCAGGATGCGGGCGCCCACGGCGCGGATGAGCAGGTCGCCGACGTCGTGGCCGAGAGAATCGTTGGCGATCTTGAAGCGGTCGAGATCCAGGAAGAACACCGCCAGCTCCGCCGACGTATCCTGGGCGGACAGCAGCATCCCGGCCAGCGTCTCGCGGAAGGCCTGGCGGTTGGACAGGCCGGTGAGTTCGTCCACGTTGGCCAGACGCCAGCGGTCCCGATCGGCGCGGCGCGCGTGCAGCAGGCGCGCGACACGCTTGCGCAGCAGCCCGAAATTGATCGGCCGCGGGATGTAGTCGGTCGCCCCGGCCGCGAGCGCGTTCTCGATGGCGGTGGCATCGTCGAGGGCGGTGATCATCAGCACCGGTATCGCGGCACATTCGGTCTGCGCCCGGATGCGGGCGCAGGCGGTGAAGCCATCCATACCCGGCATGACTGCGTCCATCAGGATCAGGTCCGGCGCGGACTCCCGGCAGGCGACGACCGCATCCGCGCCGTTGTCGGACTCGATGACGGTGCAGCCGTCGGCCTCCATGAGCTTGCGCAGGGCCAGCCGCGTGCCGTGATCCTCGTCGACGACCAGCACCACCGCCGGCTGCACATCCGGCTCCGCGGCTTCGGCGATGGTGGAGGCCACCTGCGAAAACTCCAGCAGCGCCGTGCGCAGCTCCGCCGCGTCGCCGCTGAGCGTGGCGGCCTCACCGCGGCGTGCCGCGGACTCGACGGCCTGGGCGATCGCGGCGAGGCGCACGGCACCGATGGTGCTCGCGCTGCCCCGCAGGGTGTGCGCGGTCGCCGTCACTGCGCGCAGGTCCGGCTGCCGCGCCTGGTCGGCGAGCGTGGCGATGTAGCGCGCCATGTCGCGCTTGAAGACCGACAGATATTCGTCGAAGGTACTGCCGAGCTGGACACGGATGTCGTCGAAGACGGCCCGATCCAGGGCGTGGCCGGGCGGCTGTTCCGCCGCATACTGCGCGGCGCCGTCACGGACCCCCTCGATCGGCACCACGGCCGGCAGCCATGGCCGCAGCTTGTCCGCCATGGCCTGCAGCCGCAGCGGCTTGGTGATATGGCCGTTCATGCCCACGGCGAGACAGCGTTCGCGGTCCTCGGCGGCCGCGTTGGCGGTCATCGCCAGAATGGGCACGGCCGTGTGGGCCCCGCCCGCGGCGCGGATGCGCCGTGTCGCGTCGTAGCCGTCCATGTCCGGCATCTGGCAATCCATCAGGACGATGTCGAAGCGGCGACCGTCCAGCAGCTCCAGCGCCTCGCGTCCGTTGCCGGCAACGACCACGCGGCAGCCCAGGCGCTCCAGCATGCTGCGTGCCACCAGCTGGCTGGGGACATCGTCTTCCACCAGCAGCACGTTCGCGCTGAACTGCGGCACCTCGGGAACCGCGTCGCCGATGGCATCGGGCCGGCAGCGGCGCTGCAGTGCGCGCACCACCCCGTCGTAAAGGGCGCTCTCGCACAGCGGCCGCAGCAGCCAGCCGACGCCCGTGGCCGCCAGGGCCGGCGGCACGTCCGTGCTGTCGGCCATCGCGATGCACGCCGCCCGGCCGGCCGACTGCGTCTGCTGCAGGAACTCCACCACCGCCCCGTCGTCGTCCGCCGCGGGCAGATCGACGAGCAGGACATCGTAGGCGCGGCCGGCATCGGCCGCCTCATCCAGAAGGGTACGGGCCTGCCCGATCGACGGTGCGGCCCGGAAATAGCTGCCCCACCGCTGGAAGATCTGGCCGAGCAGTGTCACCTGGCGCGCGGCGGCGGATACCGCCAGTACGCGGATGCCGGCGGCGAGCGCCCGGTCCGGCACCACATCGGCACCTTCGGCCTGGGCGATGGGCATGGAGAACCAGAACGTCGAGCCATGGCCGGGCAGGCTCATGACCCCGATGCGTCCGCCCATCAGCGTGACCAGCTGCCGGCAGATGGCCAGCCCGAGGCCGGTTCCGCCGTAACGGCGCGTGGTGGAGCCATCCGCCTGTTCGAACGCATCGAAAATGCGGCCATGGGCGTGCAGCGGGATGCCGATGCCGGTGTCCACCACCTCGCAGCGCAGCACCAGCCCGTCGCCCGGCCGTTCCTCGCGACCGACGCGGATCAGCACAGATCCGGCCGCCGTGAACTTGACCGCGTTGGAGGCGAGATTGAGCAGGACCTGACGCAGACGCGTGACATCGCCGCGCAACGACAGCGGGATGTGCGGATCGAACTCGCAGCAGATCTCCAGCTGCTTGCGGCGCGCCTGATCCGAGACGACCCGGATGACGTCGCCGATCATGTTGGGCAGATAGAAATCTTCCACGTGCAGCCGCACGTGGCCGGTCTCCACCTTGGAGAAATCCAGGATGTCATTGATGAGATCCAGCAGCGCATTGCCGGAGGCGAAGGCGACGTCGATGTACTTGCGATCGCCGGCCGACAGCGTGCGGCTCACCCGCAGCAGCTCGATCATGCCGAGCACGCTGTTCAGCGGCGTCCGCAGTTCATGGCTGACGTTGGCCGCGAATTCGCCCTTGAGGCGTGCGACTTCGAGGGCGGCGTCGCGCGAGGCGGCGAGATCGCGGTTGCGGTCCTCGATGACGCCGATCATGGTGTTGAACGAGCGCTGCATCTCCCGCACGTCGCAGGGCCCGGCCTCGTCGGCGCGGATGCCGGTCTCGCCCTGCTCGGCGCGACGCATGAGGCGCGACAGGGTCTGCACGGGGTGGGTGACGCTCCGGGTCACCGCCAGCAGCGCGATCAGCAGGATGCCGGCGAGCACCACCGACAACACGAAATTGAATCCGAAGACGCTGCGCGTCAGCACCGCCAGCCGGTCCTTGCCGACCACCAGATAGACGTGACCGATGACCTTCGGATCGCCGGTCTGGGGAGGTTCTTCGGCCGTCGACCGGAACAACTGTCCGCCGAAGCGGACCGGCGCGGTGAAGGCGAAGAAGCCCGGTGTGTCGGCGTGGAGTGCGACGGTGTGCGGGAGCCTCCGCGCGTCGACATCGGCCGGCAACGGCATACCGAAGCTGGCGAGCAGATCGCCCTCGTTGCCGAAGATGGCGACGGCCTGTACGTCGGGGAAGCCCAGCGTCGCCTCGGCGGCATCCTTGACGTTGTCCGGGCTGCGGTACAGCAGGGCCAGCACGCTCTGGTTGGCGAAGGTCTCGGCGATCTGCCGCCCCTCATCGAGCATGGCGCTGCGCACGGCGCGCACCGAGCCGACCGAGATGGCGATGCTCGACGTCAGGTACACCAGTACGATGCCGGCGACGAAGACCCAGGCGATCTGGCGCGTGAAACTCAGATGATCGAGCCATTTCAGGGGTTTCATGCGTAGCTGCTCAGCGCTGCGGAAAAACGAGGTCGAACGATCGTATCAGATCGGGCGCGAGATCGAGCTGCAGATGCTCCGCAGTACGCAGATTCACCGCCATGAGCAGGTCCTCGAGAGGCAGCAGGCCCGCCGCGTGGGGCGCCGCCGCCCGCTGCCGGGCGATGCGCGCCAGCCGGCGGCCCATATCGAAGTTGTTCGGGTACACAGAATACAGCACCCCGCGCTTGGCATGGTCGGCGTTGCTGGAAAACAGGACGAAATCCCGCTCCCACGCCGCGTTCAGCAACATCGGTAAGATCACCCGGTCATCGACGGCCAGGGGATCCTGAGGAATCCACAAGGCGTCGCGCGGCCCCAGCGTCGCAACCACGGACTTGTAGATAGCGGCTGCCGACTGCAAATCTTCGGCCTTGTGCGCCGCCACCGTCAGGCCCAGCCGCTGCCCCACCTCGACGGCCCGGTCGATGAGCGGCTGCCCCTGCGGATCGCTGTACACGACGGTCACGCGCGACACCCGCGGGGCGAGGCGCCGCAGCTGGCCCAGGAGCAGCGCGGGATCGGGCACCAGGCTGATGCCGGCCGGTGGAAGGCCGCTCTCCCCGGCCGCGCCGACCCGCACAGCCGGATCGAGCACGGCCCCGCGCACGACGGCGAGATCGAGCCCCGTGGCCTCGACCGCGTCCAGGGCGGTCCGCCCGAGGGTGATGCAGACGTCGATCCGGCCCTTTGCCAGGTCTGCGCGCAGCGCATCCACGGACCGGGTGCCGACCCGGATCACCGTCGGCGGCTCGGCGAGTTCCGCCTGGATGCCCTGGGTGATGGAGACGAAGATGGAGCTGTAGGGCTCGCCGATGTCCGGGTAGACGACGGCGATGCGCGGGGGCTGCGCATCCTGGCCGGCAGGGGCCGCCGGCAGATCGCGGACCGCGCCGAGCGACAGCACGCCGCCCAGACCGAGCACCAGCATCTGCGACCAACGCCGGATGCGGGCCGCGAACGTGCCGGGCTGCGCGGGCCGGCCCGCAGCGCTGGTGGTCATGGTCCGCATCCATCGTCCCCGGGCCGTCACGCCCATGTCAGTCAGCGGCATCCCAGCGCCGGGGCGCAGGGCCGGTGTAGCGGACATCGTCGACCCGCATCGGCATGAAGGTGTCGGGCGCACCGGTCACCGCCTCCCGGTAACAGGCCAGGAGCCCGCCCTGGACGCAGATGGCATAGACGGCATGGATCTCGTCGGCGCGGTAACCGAGGTCGGCCAGGAAGGCGGTGATGTAGCCAGCGAGATTCATGGATTCGTCCGCCTCATCCCGCAAGACCGCTTCGACCGCATCGGCCAGGGCCAGATGTGGCCCGACCGCGAAATCCAGCCGCTGGGCCAGGCGCTTCATGGCCACCACGCGCTCGTCGCCGCGCGCCACCGGACGGCCGAAGCCCGGGATGGCGCGGGTGCGCTGGCAACGGCGGAAGCCGGCGACGATCTCGGCCGGCGTTTGACCCTTTCGATACGACTGCAGCGCATCGATGATGAAGCCAGTGGCCGCGATGACGGTGCCCGGCCCATAGAGCCGCGACTCGGATGCCAGCAGCCCGGCGCTGACGGCGGCCACGGGCGAGGCCCGCAGCGTCCCTGCGTAGGTAGCGATCTGATTGCACCAGATGCGGGCGTCCGGCCAACTCAGGCACATGAACGTCCCCTCGATCCAGTCGGCCAGCCGCCGCTCGGGCAGGCGTCCGGTGACGTTCAGTACCAGCAGCTGCACGTAGCTCACCTCGCCCACCAGCTCGGACAGCAGGCCACGGCCGTGGACGAGGATGTCCTGGCCGACGCGCCAGCCGCCGCTGCGCGAGCGGATGATGCCGCGCAGGCCGTCCCACAGGGCCGTGTCGTTCAGAGGCGACTCAGTCTTCATCGATGAAATACCGGCTGTCGTCGATGAACGGCAGGGCGGTGAGCGGCTTGCCGCTCATCTCGAAGGCATGGGCCAGCAGGCCGGGCGCGGACAGCCATTGGAACAGCCCGGGCCCGGTGCGGGGATGAAAGCCCAGATCCAGCAACGCGGCAGCGGCCACGCCCGGCATCAGCCAGCCGCCGCAGTCGAGACGCTGCAGCTCGGCGGCGAAGGCCTCCGACCAGGCGAGCGCCTCGCCGGCGCCGCCCGACCGCGCCAACGCCCGGCCGAGATCGGCGGCCACCGGATCGGTGCCCCGGTAGCGCGTACCGAAGCCCGGTGCCGGGCGCAGATCCCCATCGACCACCGCGGCGGCCTCCACCCTCTGTCCGGCCTCCTCGAGCGGGTCGCGCTTGAGGTGACGCCGGAGGAAGGTCATGGCGGCACCCGCCTCGGCCGCGCCCAGGTGCGCGCCGCCCAGCACGTTCAGACCGAGCGGCAGGACATGCACGGCATCCGCTTTGGATACGGCGGCGGTGATCGCGGCCCGCACGGCCGGATGCCGTGGCCCCGGATTGGCCAGGGCGATGCCCAGCTTCTCCAGCAGCCCGTGCTGCGCCGCACTGCAGCGCCGTCCGGTGAACAGCAGATAGAGGTATTCCCAGTAGGAGCATTTTGCCAGCAGCTCGCGCAGATCGTAGCCGTGGCAATAGGCCTCGGTGGCGACATAGGGGTTGTCGGCCGCCGGCTTTTCCAGCCAGAAACCACATTCCACGCGCTCGGCGAACTGCTCCGCGCGGCGTTCGACCTTGGGTGTATCCGCCGTCATGGTCAGAATGCCAGGCGGCCGGTCAGGAACACCGCCCGGCCGGCGAGGGGATAGTCGCCGGGGATCAGCGCGCCGCCGGGCACGCCCGGCTCCATCGGGCTGGGCTCGCGCGCATCGGTGTCCAGGACGTTGAGCAGGGACAGCTGCAGGCTCCACCGGCCGCGCGCGTCCGTCCGCGTCAACGCGCCATCCAGCATGGCGTAACCGTCGAGCGGGTCGCGCGGGTCGCCCGGTTCGCGCACGCGCTCGCCCACCCATTTGATCTGGGTGGACACCTCCCAGAGGTCGGCAGGGCGCCAGCGCAGCTGCGCATAAGCCTGATGCTCCGGAGAGAATGCCGCCTGCGTATCCGTGGCGCGGTCGGTCGAGCGCTGGTAGGCGTAATACGAACGCAGATCCAGCGTGGGCGTCAGACGGCTGTCGAGTTCCAGCTCGAAACCGTGGCCTTTCTGGCCGGCGGTGTT
>CAYWKV010000048.1:13950-18120 GCA_964458835.1 uncultured Gammaproteobacteria bacterium
CCCCACTGGTCCTGGAGCGAGACGTACTTCACCGTCCGCTCTTCGTCGGTGATGAAGACATAGGGCGTGCCGGTCACCGAGGTGAGGGTCCCGTCGATGGGGCTGACCGTGCCGTCGATCACGCCCGGCCCGAAGTTCTTGGTCTCCTCCGGCGTCAGCTCCGCATAATAGATGCCGGCACCGATGCGCCAGGCATGGTTGCGCATGCCGCTGTAATGCGTCACCAGATCCAGGCGGGTATGCTGCTCGTAGACCTCGGGGTTGCCGAACAACCCATCAGGGAAACTGACAACGCCCGTCGGTGTAACGGGATTGATATTGCCGTCCGCGCCTATAGGCAGCGCGGTACCTGCTGGAAAGAGACTCTGTCTGGACCTGCTATTGATGTCCATGTAGCTGACGCGCACCTCCGCAGTCCAGTGTTCCGTAAGCGGACGCTCCCGTAGCCCCATTTCGAACAGATAATTATCCACTTCGGCGTAGCCATCCGGATCGAGCGCCTGAGTCAAACCCGGCCCCACGCCTAGATCCATCTGCCGCCAGTTCCACAAGCGTGCGAACCAGTCGGAGGTGCCCAGATCGAGGCGCGTATCCACGCGGTCGACGCCCGTGCTGACGGCACCGGGCGCCCGCGAGGCCGAGGTGCCGAAGGCCTGATCGAAGATGGTCTGGGCATCGCTGTCCACCCTGCGCCCAAGGTCGCCGTCGGAGGTGGAGGTCTCGATGGACAGAGCGACGTCGATGCCGTTGACGCGGCCGCCGTACATGCCCCAGGCAGCGGCGGTATCGAAGGGCCCGCCGCGCACACCGGTCTGGACGCCGTCGTAGTCCGCCGTGGCCTTGGTGGTGATGTCGATGACGCCGGCGTAGGCGTCGGCGCCGTAGACGGCGGAACCCGGTCCACGGATCACCTCGATACGGCGGATAGATTCGGCGGGAAGGTTAAAATTCACGCCACGATCACCCAGAAATGCCTGGGTGACCGGCGTGCCATTGACCAGCACCAGCACTTGGGGATTCTTATCGGTATGGATACCGCGGAAGGAATACACGGGCGTGAATCGCAATGAGGACACGCTGACATGCAGCCCCGGTACCGTCGCCAGCACCTGGTTGAGATCCAGCGCGCCCATGCGGCGGATATCGTCCGCCGTGATGACGGTGGCCACGGCTGGCGCGGTCGAAAGCGGCTGCGCCACGCCGGTGGCGATGGTCACGAAGTCGTGACCGCCGTAGGACAGTGCCAACTCGGCCTCCTCCGGCATGGCCGCTTCCACGGCTTGGCCGGAAGCGAGCCCGGCCACCACCAACAGGCATAGACAATAATATTTGATCGGAGTAACGCTCGGGGGGGTCACACTAACCTCCACTGTCCTGGTGCGCCCGAGCCTATCGACCCGTATGCAATCCTGCTTTAGCCTGTCGTCACAAATACATATGATAGGTATCTTATCTCGAAGGCTTGGCTCCCTGCACACTGCCCAACATCCGAATGCGGCTGGCCATGGGCGGAATCTCGTCACGATCAACGCGCACATCAAGCAAAGTGGGGCCTGGACGCGCGCAAATCTCCCCGATATCGAGGGCATCCATATCCCGCGGAGACTCGATGACGATACCCTCCGCTCCCAAGGCACGCGCCATGGCGGCGAGATCCGCCTGTGGCAACTCGAATCCCACTGCCTCCGCACCAGCCAGACGCTGGCCATGTTTGACCATGCCGAGCGCGCTGTCGTTGAGGACGACAAAGATCACCGTCAGTTTCAGATCGACCGCGACGGTAATCTCCTGGCCTGACATCAACAGGCTGCCGTCCCCCGTGAGACAGACTACCGGAGCCCCGGGTTTGGCGAGAGCGGTGCCTATGGCCGCCCCGATCGACCAGCCCATCGATGCAAACTCCAGGCAGGTCCAGAAGATGCTGCTGTTCACAATCCTCCGTCCCGCCAACCGCCGATCGTGCGGATGCAAATAATGAATGGCCCAGGACAGGCTGTTACCGGAGTCCACCAGATAGTGCGTATTGGGCGGGAACAGTCGTGTCAGATCGCGCATCAGCCGTTGGGGCTTGATAGGTGTCGCATCGTCATCGAGCTTGCCGGCATCTTCATAAGAGACGTTCGGCGTACGCCGCAGCTGTGGAATCTGTGGGCGGGTCAAGGGCTCGCTCTGCTTGACCGACAGCGGCCGCATATTTCCCTCCCCGATCTTCATCCTACGCGCCAGCTCGTCGAAGATCGACGCCAGATGGCCGCGCACGTGCAGCCTGGCCATGGGCGATTTGGTCAGATTGCTCTCGATGGCGTCGACGTGGATGAGCCGGCGGTTCAGGATCAGGTCCGCATTCCAGCCGTCGGTGGCCGACTCGGTCAGGGCGGTGCCGACGGCGATGACGGTATCGACGTTCGGATCCAGCAGGGCCTGAATGGCGGAGGCGTGGCCGGCGAAGCCGATGACGCCGCAGAACAGCGGATGGTAGGGGCTGACGAAGCCTTTGCCGTGCGGTGTCACGATGATCTTCGCGCGGATGGCCAGCGCGATCTCCAGAATGGTGCCGATGGCCTCGCCCGCGCCCTCGCCGATCACGAAGGCCACGCCGCGCGCCTGGGCCAGTTCCTCCTTCAGGGTCGCGATGGCCTCGGGATCGTACACCTTGTCCGCCTGCAGCAGGCCGGCGAGATCGTAGGACGGCGCGGTCACGGCCGCCGGGCTGCGCAGCAGATCCAGCGGGAGGCTGATGTGGCTGGGCCCGACCGGCGTCTGGAAGGCCGCCATGATGGCCGCCGCGAGCTTGGGCTCGAGCTGGTCGGGATGCGAGACCAGGGTGTTGTAGCGCGTGCAGTACTCGAACATCCCGACGGTGTTGACGCCGGTGCAGGACGACTCCTGCAGCGCACCCCGTCCGAAGGAGGCCAGCGCCGTCTGCGCGGTGACGACCAGCATCGGGATGTGGTTCTCGTAGGCCGAGGCCACGCCGGTGATGAGATTGGTTGCGCCCGGCCCGGTGGTCGCACAGCACACGCCCAGCCGGCCGCTGTTGCGGGCATAGCCGTCGGCCATGAAGGCCGCGCCGGTCTCGTGGCGGGCGACGACGACGCGCGGTCCGCCACGGCGGGCACTGCGGGCGAGGGCGTTGAACAAGGGCTCGATGGCGCCGCCGGGCACGCCGAAGACGTATTCGACGCCCAGTTGCTCGAGGTAGGCGACGATGATGTCGGCGGCTTCAGGGCGGAGCCGGGGCTCGGCGGCGGATTTCAGGTGCGGAACGGGAATTTCCTGACCCATCGTTGGTGGTCTCCTCCGGCATGTTCTGGGCGCGGGCGTGGCACCAGTCCTTTGGAAACCCCCTCCAGGCGCTCCGTGCGGGGTTGGATCTGCCTGTTTTTTTTCAGAAGGTCCGGTAGATATAAAAGGTTCGACCCGGTTTTGCAACCGCTGCATTGATTTATGTTGCAGACCTGTTGCAGATCGAAGCGTGCCGGGCCAGGTGGCTCACGGCAGACGCGAAAAATGCCGGCGCGTCATGAAACACATCCGGTGCGAACGCGCGCCCATCGACCCTCGGCATGCGCCTGAGGCGCCGATCGAACAGCAGCGGCACGTGCGTGCGCGGCGGGCGCAGCAATCCATCCTGTCCGGCATCGACCCAGCCGCGCCGCGAAGCAGCCCGGCCGGGGTCGGGCCGGGCGCCTGGAGAACTTCCCGGCGCAGCATCCCCGCCCTCCGGGAAAGTCAGTGAACCGGCGTCCCGTCGCCGGTATGATAGTGAACGCCGATTGCACCCCGCACGCCATGCCCGCTACTCGACTGTTTCCATGAGCAAGTCCGAAGCCTTCGCCAACCGCCTGCGCAAGAGCGCCAGGCACTGGGACAAGTGGGCCCGCCGCCAGGGCCTGTCCTGCTACCGCATCTACGACCGCGATCTGCACGAGTTCCCGCTCGCGATCGACCGCTACGCCGCGCACATCCATCTGCAGGAATACGCCACCGACTGGGCGGCCGGCGAGGCCGAATACCAGGCCTGGCGCGAGGACTGTTTCCGCGTGGTCGAGTCGGTCCTGGAGCTGCCGCGCGACCGCGTCCACTTCAAGCAGCGCCGCCGACAGCGCGGGCTGGAGCAGTATGAAAAGACCGGTCGCAGCGGCGAGGATTTCATCGTCGAGGAACAGG
>CAYWKV010000049.1:0-5887 GCA_964458835.1 uncultured Gammaproteobacteria bacterium
CCGAGATCTCCACGCCGCAGATCAGCCGCAGCGGCAGACCGGCCGCCGCCGCCCGCGCCTCGGCCAGGCCGTCGAGGCTGTCGTGATCGGTCAGGGCCAGCACGTCGATGCCGGCGGCATGGGCACGGCGCACCAGCTCGGCGGCGCCGAGGGTGCCGTCCGAGGCGGTCGAGTGGGTGTGCAGGTCGTAATGCAATGACATCCGCGCATTGTACCCGATCGGGCGGGCGCGGAAGCGGTCCATATACCCCAGACCCGCTGGCGATGTGCGGCATCCATCGGCGCGCCCGGCCAAAATGCGGTACCATGCGCGGGCGAAAACGGACGGACGAGGCCGGCCATGAATTCCATCGCGGGCGATCTGGACGGACTGCAGGAACGGCTCGGCGGGCTGCTGGCGGCGATCGCCCTGCAGGAGCGGCCACCGGCCGCCGACGCCGCCGGCCTGATCGCCGCCTTCGGACAACTGCTGGACGTGATGCAGCGTCTGGAGGCCGATCGCTGCCGCCGCCCCGAGGCGGCGACGTCGGCCGACGCCACGGAACTCGGCGGCTACGCCTTCAGTCTCATGGAACGCGCCCGGCATCTGCTGACGCCGGCCGGCCCCGCCGCGGCCGAGGAACTGGCGCGTACGACGGCGGACTTCACCGCCTGGATCGTGCGCCGGGGCGGCCGGATCGACGATCTCGAACCGGTGGTCGACGGTCTGGCGCTGCTGGCCAACCGCTCGCACGAACCCGCCGAACTGGCCGCTACGGCGATCCTGATGCTGGACACGGTCGCGGCCGCCGCTCCGCTCCATGCGCACGATCCGGATGGCACGAATCCCGGCCGGCCATGGCGGCTGTTGCACCTGAACGCGGGCATTGCCGCGACGCGCTCGCGCCGGCCCGATCTGATGGAACGGGCCTTCGCGCTGCTGGAGACGCACCTGCCGCAGGATGCGGCGCAGTTCTTTCAGCAGGGCATACGGCAGCTGGGCATGACCGACTATCCGGAATCGGTGCGGTCGGTCATGAAAAAATATTTCGACCAATGGAACACTGCGCCGGCCATCCACTGACAGCCGGCACCGGACCGCATGAAACTCCTCTACGACTTCTTCCCGATCCTGCTGTTCTTCGTCGCCTACAAGCTCTACGGCATCTACGTGGCGACTGCCACCGCCATCGTCGCCACCGTGCTGCAGGTGGCGGTGTTCTGGCTGCGCCACCGCCGTGTCGAGAAGATGCACGTCATCACGCTGGCCATCATCGTGCTGTTCGGCGGCGCGACCCTGCTGCTCAAGGACCCCGTCTTCATCAAATGGAAGCCGACCGTCGCCTACTGGCTGTTCGCCGCGGTGTTCCTCGGCAGCCAGTTCATCGGCGGCAAATCGCTGGTCGAGCGCATGATGGGCCACGCCATCCAGACCACGCGCGCGGTCTGGCACCGGCTCAACCTGGCCTGGGTGGTGTTCTTCGTCGCCATGGGCCTGGTCAACCTCTATGTCGCCTACCACTACTCCGAAGAGACCTGGGTGAACTTCAAGCTGTTCGGGCTGATGGGCCTGACCTTTCTGTTCGTGCTCGCCCAGGGCGTGGTGCTGGCGCGCTTCATCGAAGACAAGCCGGATCTGGAGAAATAGCCCGCCATGCTCTACGCCATCATCAGCCGCGACGTCGACGACAGCCTGCCGAAGCGCCAGGGCGCGCGTCCCGCGCACCTCGCGCGGCTCGAGGCCCTGCGCGACGCCGGCCGCCTGGTGCTGGCCGGCCCGCACCCGGCCATCGACGCCAACGACCCCGGTCCCGCCGGTTTCACCGGCAGCCTGGTGGTGGCGGAATTCGAATCCCTGGAGGCGGCCCGCGCGTGGGCGGACGCCGATCCCTATCTCGAAGCCGGCGTCTACGCCGACGTGACCGTGAAACCCTTCAAAAAGGTACTGCCCTGATGAGCGAAGACCGTGTGAAACTGATCCGCGAGCGCCTGAGCGCTGTGCTCGCCCCGACCCGCCTGGAGATCGAGGACGATTCCGCCAAGCACGCCGGCCACGCCGGCGCGCGCGCCGGCGGCGGCCATTTCCGGGTGCGCATCACCGCCGCGGCCTTCGCCGGCAAGTCGCCGATCGAGCGGCACCGCATGGTCTACGCGGCGCTCGGCGACGCCATGCGCAACGACGTCATCCACGCCCTCAGCATCGATGCCGACACGCCCGATGCGGGCTGACCGCGTTCCACCCGTGCCGGTCCCGGCACTCGCCATCCACCATGCCTAACCCCAACCACAGGAATGAACTGCATGAAAATCCGATTCGCCCCGCAGGCACTCGCGGCCCTGCTGCTCAGCCTGGGCCTGAACGGCGCCTTCGCCCAGTCGGGCGACGACGCCGTGGTCGCGACCGTCAACGGCCAGCCCATCACCCAGGAGATGCTGGACGTCTACACCCAGCAGCGCATGCGCAACGGCGGCCCGCCACCGACGGATGCGGACGCGCCGCTGAAGGAGCTCATCGACATCGAGCTCGCGGTGCAGGATGCCGAGAAGCAGGGCATCGACAAGCGCCCCAACGTCATCAAACAACTGGACTGGCAGCGCCGCAGCCTGCTGGTCGGCGTGAGCATGCGCGAATACGTCGCCGCCCACCCGGTGAGTGACGACGAGCTCAAGAAGACCTACGACGCGAGCATCAAGGACCACACCGGCAAGGAATACCAGGCCCGCCACATCCTGGTGGAGACAGAAGACGAGGCCAAGACGGTGATCAAGGAACTCGGCAAGGGCGGTGACTTCGCGGAGATCGCGAAGACCCGGTCGAAGGATCCGGGCAGCGGCCAGCAGGGCGGCGATCTCGGCTGGTTCGGCAGCAACCAGATGGTCGAACCGTTCGCCAAGGCCGTCGCGGGGATGAAGAAGGGCACCGTCTCCAAGGCACCGGTGCAGACCCAGTTCGGCTGGCACGTGATCAAGCTCGAGGACACGCGCGACGTACCGCCGCCATCCTTCGAGAGCCTGAAGCCGCAGCTGCAGATGCAGCTGCAGAACAAGCGCGTCGACGACTACATCGCCGAACTGCGCAAGGGTGCGAAGATCGATATCAAGAAGTGATCGCGACGCTGCGGTCTGCCCCCGCACCGGATGCGGCGGGCAGGCCCGGCGGCCCCGCCTGCCGCCCGCCGTCTCAGTTGGACGGCGCACGCTCCAGCTGCCCGGCGTTCTGCCCCGGCTGGCTTTCCGCGCCCGCGAACGCGCATATCAGAGGTTCCCGGTCCTGCCGCAGGATCCGGTAGGTCGCCATGTCGGCGGCCGTCACCACGCGTTGATGGGAATAGCGGCCGAGCAGCGCCTCCGACACCGACTGCGCCGACCGGCCGGCGGCGCGCACCCGTCGCACGCTCGGCACGCGTTCCGGCGCCTGCCCCGCATCCTCGCCCGACGTCAGGCCGTTGCCGCCCGCCGCCAGATACACGCTGAGGCAATGATCGTCCTGCCCGTGGCCGTCCAGCACGATGCAGCCGTCGCGCCCGACCGTCAGCCAGTAGCGGATCTGCGAACCCAGCTGGCGCACCTTGCAGCCGGTGATGGCGCACTGGGTGAACACCTCCTCGACCAGAACGTCGGGCGAGGCGATGCCGTTGCAGTGCAGCGAGATCCGCGTGTAGCGCCCCGGCCGCAGGCTGAGATCGTTGTCCGCCTCGATCTGCACGTGCTCGACCGCGATTGGCAGGCGGACATCGTCGGCCGTCGCCAGCCCCGCCTTGGCCAGCATGCGCCCGACGACCCGGCGCAGCTGCAGGCTGTCGATGGGCGTCGGCCGCAGTGCGTTGCGTACCCCCAGGGCCGGTCCACGCACCTCCCCCGCCCGGCGCCCCACCGGCGACGGCCCGGTCTCCTCGCGCGGGACCACCGCGGCCGCGCGCGGTGGCTCGGCCGGCGGAGACGGCGGGGCTTCGACCGCCGGTGACGCGGGCGCGACGGTCTCCGGCACGCCGCGCAGCGCGCGCAGTTCATCCATCACGGCCTCGAGCGCCGCCTCGACGCGTGTCAGACGCGCGTCCAGCGCGTGATCGCGCGCCGTCGGCGGCGCGGGTGGCACGGGCGGCACCTGGGTGGCAGTCCCGGGCGGGACGGCCGCGACCGATTCCGCGACCGATTCCGCGACCGATTCCGCGACTGGCGACGCGACCGGCGACGCGACCGCGGGCGCGACTGTCTCGCCCGTCATGCGCGCCCAGAAGGCGGCGATGCCGCCGGTTGCCGCCGGCGGCGACTCGGCCAGCAGCCGCTCCGCCAAGCGTTGAATGGCCGCGCCGGCCAGGCCGTCGGGATCCAGCACCGTCACCGGCAGCTGCTGGCGCGCCGCCTCCGTCACCTGCGGATCGGCCGGCACCCAGCCGAACAGTTCCAGCTCGACGCCCTGATACACGCGCACCACCTCGCGGAACTTCTCGTAGGTCTGCCGCGCCTGGTATTCCGACTGGGCGAGATTCACCAGCACCCGCAGCCGCCCCGCATAGCCGTCGCGCAGCAGCAGCTTCACCAAGGCGTAGGCATCGGTCAGCGCGGTGGGTTCCGGCGTGACCACCAGCAGGATCTCCGGCGCGGGCCGCAGAAAGCCCAAGACGTTGGCGCCGACGCCCGCCGAGGTATCGAGGATCATCAACTCGTAGTCGCCCAGCGCGAGGAACTCCTCGCCGAGGCGCCGCAACGCCCCCGCACCCAGATCGGCCATCTCCGCCACGCCGGAACTGCCGGGAATGATGTCGACCGCGAAGGCATCGCGGATGACGATGTCGCGCAGATGGTGCGTGCCGGCGATGACGTCGCCGAGATGGTGCCGGGGAGTGAGCCGGAGCAGGAGATTGACGTTGGCCAGACCGAGGTCGGCATCGAACAGACAGGTGCGCACGCCCCGCCGGGCGCACTGGAGCGCCAGGTTGACGCTCAGATGGGTCTTGCCGACGCCACCCTTGCCGCTGGTCACCGCGATGATACGTGTCATATCTCGCCGCCCGCGGAAACGCACCTGTCCGCGCCCCGCCGGCGTCTCCCGCCATGCTGATTGTTGTTATGGCATGCGGGGCATCATAACGCCGCGACAAAATTCCGACAAACAATTTATTGATCTTTACCAAACCGTTCGACATGGCTCTGTAGGAGCGGGCGGCTTCTCGGCGCAAGCACCTCACCGTCAGCCCGCTCCCACATGTGTCAACCAGTCAGGTAATGCTCAATAATCAGCCACGGAAACACACGGAACTACACGGAAGGAAAAACCCACCGCATTTTCAACTTCCGTGTAGTTCCGTGCGTTTCCGTGGCCAACGCGGGTTTTTGATGTATCCGGTTGCCCATCGGGCGGGAACCGCCCGCCCCGGCGCGGAGAAGAGCGCAGCGAAACATGACAAACAGCAATGACAGGAGCAGCGCGGTGCTCAGCCCAGCAGGCGGCTGTGCTGCTCGATGAACTCGCGCACGAAGTGGGCCGGCCGCGCGCTGCCGAAGCGCCCGCGCTCCTCGCCCTCCTCGAACAGGAGAATGGTGGGGAAGCCGCGCACCCGGTAGCGCCCGGCGATCTTCATGTTGTCGCCGTCGTCGACCTCGACCTTCACCAGCGCCAACCTGCCCGCGAACTCCGCGGCGAGCTTCTCCAGAATCGGCGCGATCACCAGGCAGGGCGGACACCATTCCGCCCACAGGTCGACCAGCACGGGCCGCTGGTGCGAGGCCTGGATCACCAGTTCCTCGAAAGTCTCGAGCGAGGCGTTGTAGACGTGCGGCTTGGACATGGGGGATCGGAGAGCGGCCACGAAGGGGCGTTTTATACCAGTCCGCCCGACGACTGCCAAGCTGGCCACCTTGAGGGTTTTACTTCCCCCCCGCCGGCGGTAACCTACCCCCACAAATA
>CAYWKV010000049.1:5987-17856 GCA_964458835.1 uncultured Gammaproteobacteria bacterium
ACAATAAGCCTTTTTCCGTGTCATTCCGTGGATTCCGTGGCCAAGAAGGGCTTAAGTAGGGGCTGCTCCCTTGTCCCGCAGGATAAACACGATCTCGACGACGTTCGAAATGACAGGGGGGATGGATCGGCCTGCGCTGCCGGATGACCGCGCACGCGGCCGGCCCAGACGATGGACAAGCTCACGCGGCTCTACACCCTTCACAAACTCCTGCGCAACCGCCGCCGGCCCGTTCCCCTGACGGCCATCCGCGAGGAACTGGGTTGCTCCGAACGCACTGCCCGCCGCGTCATCGCCGAACTGCGGGACGCACTCCGCGCCCCCATCGAATATGACCGCGAGCGCAACGGCTTCCATTACGCCGGCCCCGAGCGCGACAGCTTCGAACTGCCCGGGCTGTGGTTCCGTCCCGACGAACTCTATGCCCTGCTCACCTCGCACCAGCTCCTGGACGCCCTCCAGCCCGGCCTGTTCGCGCCCTACATCGCACCGATCCGCGACCGGCTGCAGGCCCTCCTCACGCACCACGACGCCGGCCACGCCGACTTCGGCCGCCGCATCCGCCTGCTGCAGATCGCCTCGCGCCCCGCCGACCTCGACGTCTTCCGCACCCTCGCCGCCGCCATCATGGCCCGCAAGCGCCTGCGCCTGCTCTACCATGGACGCGAACGCGACGCGACCACCGAGCGCGTCGTATCCCCCCAACGCCTGGTGTACTACCGCAGCAACTGGTATCTCGACACCTGGTGTCACCTGCGCGAAGGATTCCGGCATTTCTCGCTCGACCGCCTCCATACCGTCGAAGCCCTCGACGAACCCGCCCGCGAATTTCCCGACGACGAACTCGACCGCCACTTCGCCAGCACCTACGGCATCTTCGCGGGCGAACCCACCGCCACCGCCGAACTGCGCTTCACCCCTTCCGCAGCCCGCTGGGTCGCGGACGAACAATGGCACCCGCAGCAGGAAGGTCGCATCCTGGATGACGGCGGCTACGAACTGAGGGTGCCCTACGGCCGGCCGGAGGAACTGGTGATGGACATCCTGAAATACGGCCCGGAGGTGGAGGTGATCGGGCCACCGGACCTGCGGGAGCGGGTGGCGCGGGCGCTCCGGGCGGCGGCGGAGCGGTATCGGTGAGGGGGGCGGTCAGGATGTGGCAGGGGTGACCAGGCACAATCCTGGCAATCCATTATGGGAGCACCCTCCCCAATCCATGTGAGGGGCAGCTATCGTGAAACTGGCAAGCTTCGAAGCTATTGTCCGATCCTTGAATGCGGGCGGTGTCCGCTATCTGATCGCCGGCGGTCTGGCCGTGAACGCCCATGGCTATCTGATGAAAGAAGCCGTCGGCCGGGAACAGGATCGTATCGACATCGAACACCAGCGCATGCTGCTGGAAGACGATGCCCGCGCATAAACCACCCGAAGAGCCTATCGACTGGAACCTGACCACCTGGGAAGGTTCACGCCGCGAGACTCTGCACCGCTGGGCGGCACTGCCGCTGGAACAGATCATCGCTGCGCTGGAGGAGATGCAGGCATTGAGCGAGACACTGGCGTCGCCACTCACCGAGCGCACGCAGCATTCGGGTAACAGCCTTGTAGTTCACGAACTGCCTGCAACCTACAGCGGTGAGACCGACATTCCACGCGTACCGACCGCATATACGGATATTGAACTGGCCGCAATGGACGAGATGATCCTCATCGCCCATCTGCGCAAGCATGCGGACCGTGCACCGCACAGTCTCATCGACACCTGCGCCGACCGTGGCGACGCGATGGTAGAAGCCTTGGCACGACTCCTCCACAGCCCGGCATTCTGGGCGGACGACATCGAAGAAGGCGGTTGGTGGCTGCGGCTGCACACGGCGATGATCCTCGGCCTCATTCCCACCGAAACGGCCGGCCGACGGCTGATCGAGCTGATGCGCAAACTCGATGCCGCGGATGACGTGGACACCCAGGACTGGATGGCAGGCTACTGGCCGGCGCTGTTCGCCAAAAAGCCCGCCACGTTGTTGCAACCCCTGCGTGTGCTTGTGATGGATCGCTCGCTTGGCGGCTATATCCGGGTGAACGCTATGGACCCTTATCTTGCCCTCTCCCTGCATGAAGGCAGCATGGCATTCGAAACCGCTCTCGACTGGGCCGCGGAACTCGCCGCCGATGAGACCGAGGAACAGTATGTCCGACTCAACCTCGGCAACACCCTCCTCGACTTCCCGCGCGATCGCCACCGCACCCTCCTCCAACGGCTTGCCGCACAGCAACGGAAACTCGGCCGTCATTTCGATACCCGGGACATCGAACACGCCTACGCACGCGGCGAAGACCGTCCAGACTGGGAACGCTTCTCCGATCCCTGGAGGTTCTACAGCCCGGAAGCCATCGCTGCCCGCCAGCAACGTTGGGAAAAAGAAGACCGGGACGCTGCTGAATGGCGCGAAGATTACGATGACCTGCCTCACTGGCCGGAAACCTACGTCCGAGAAAGTCCCAAGGTCGGCCGCAACGATCCCTGTCCGTGCGGGAGCGGGAAGAAGTATAAGAAGTGCTGCCTGAGCAAGGACCGCTGAGAAAAATCGCGGAAACCGGCGGGAGGCGGTCAGGATTTGGCAGGGATGGGATATAGACTGCTGAGATACGAATAACAACGTGACCACTAGACCAGTGACTACCGATTCAGCCCAACCCATCGCCCATGTTTCACGTGATGAAGTGGGATCGTGGCGCAACCCGCACGATTTGGCCCATCACCTCGCCGGGGTTTCCGCCTTGGCCGCCTGTTTCGCACGCGATTTCGGCGAGGACTGGTCACGGCTCGCCGGGCTGTGGCATGACCTGGGTAAATACCGACCAGACTTTCAGGCCTACATCCGCGACAGGTCTGGATTCGACCGTGAAAACGCCCACATCGAGGGCCAAAGTGGCCGGGTAGAGCATTCCGCCGCCGGCGCGCTGCATGCCATCGCAACCCTGGGCGAACCCCAAGGCCGCCTGTTGGCCTATCTGATCTCCGGCCACCATGCGGGGCTGCCGGACTGGAACGGCAGCCCATCGAGCCTGTATCAGCGTCTGGACAAGGCGCGTCGGGAAGGTCATCTCGACGAGGTTCTCGGCGCAAAGCCACCGCGGGCCATTCTCGATGCCGATGATCTCAAGCCATCGAGCCGACCCAAGGGCAAGGCGGAGGAGCTGCATCTTTGGCTGCGCATGTTGTTCTCTTGCCTGGTGGATGCAGATTTTCTCGACACCGAGGCCTACATGGCGCCAGTCAAGACGGCCCGGCGCCGCACCCACCCCACCATCGATGAACTGCTCGCACGCTTTACCGCCTACATGGAAAAGCTGCATGCCCAGGCGCCGGCGACGGCGGTTAATGCCCTCCGCGCCCGCGTGCTGGCCCAGTGCATCGAGCGCGCCGGACAGGATCGCGGCAACGGGCTGTTCTCGCTCACCGTGCCCACCGGCGGCGGCAAGACCCTGGCCTCGCTGGCCTTCGCCCTGCGCCACGCCAAGGCTCACGGCAAGCGGCGGGTGATTTACGTAATCCCCTATCTCTCCATCATCGAGCAGACGGCCAATGAGTTCCGCAAAGTATTCGGGGAAGATGTGGTCATCGAACACCACAGCCATCTGGACCCGGACAAGGAGAATGTGGCAAGCCGCCTGGCCGCCGAAAACTGGGACGCGCCGCTTGTCGTCACCACCAACGTGCAGTTTTTCGAATCACTCCATGCGGCTCGCACCTCCCGCTGCCGCAAGCTGCACAACATTGTGGATGCGGTAGTGATTCTGGACGAGGCCCAGTTGTTGCCCCCGGACTGGATCGACCCTTGTTTGGCCGCCATCCGCACCCTGAGCGCGTACTACGGCGTGACGTTCGTGCTATGTACCGCCACCCAGCCTGCCTTCCTGCCGCGTGATGTCAACGGCAAGCAGTTCGCGGGGTTGTCCGGGGTACAGGAACTCATGCACGGCGGCCCACACATAGAGGCGCCCGAAGAACTCTACACAGCCCTGGAACGCGTCCGGGTGCAATGGCCAACGACGATGGCGCCCCAGGATTGGACCACGGTCGCGCAACACATGGCGGCGCATCCCCAGGCCCTGGCCATCGTCAACCGCAAGAACCACGCCCGCGCCTTGGCCGAAAAATTGCCGGGAGCGCTTTATCTCTCGACCCATCTCTGCGGCGCCCACCGGGCCGAGCGCATCGAGGAAATCCGCCTGCGCCTGGCCGCAAATCACGAACGCGCCCTGGCCGGGCTGCCAATCTGCCCGTTACATGTGGTGAGTACCCAGCTCATAGAGGCGGGGGTGGACGTGGACTTTCCGGTGGTGTTCCGCTCCCTTGCCGGCCTGGACGCCATTGCCCAGGCAGCGGGGCGTTGCAACCGGGAAGGCCGGCTCGAACGGGGTGAGGTGCATGTCTTCATACCGCCCGAGCCCTCGCCTCCCGGGCTGTTGCTCAAGGCCGAGCAGGCCACGCGCGAACTGCTGGCCACGAACACGGGACCCGCACTTTTTCCGGAGATGTTCGACCGCTACTCCCGGTTACTGCTCTCCAAGGTCAACACCTGGGACAAGGCCAACATCTGCCGCCTGCTCCTGCCGGGTAACAAGTTGGAATTCCGCTTCCGCGAAGCCGCGGACGAATTCCGCCTGATCGACAACGAGGGCCTGCCGGTGATCGTGCGCTGGGGCGAATCGTCCGATCTTATCGACCAACTGGACGCCGGCAAGCCCGACCGTTGGCTCTTGCGCAAGCTCCAGCGTTACACCGTCAATGTGCACCCGGACTGCCTGAGCCAGCTCCTTGGCCAAGGCGATGTCCGGGAAGCCTTGCCCGATCTGTACGTGCAGGCCAACGATCTCATTTACGATGCAACCTTCGGGTTCCTGGGCTGCGCCAAGGATGCGGCCGCCTATGCGGCCCAGGACCTGGTCATCTGAGGGAGGAAAGAGACGATGCCGAAAACCCTGTGCCTCAAGGTCTGGGGCGACCATGCCTGTTTCACCCGCCCAGAGATGAAGGTGGAGCGGGTGTCCTACGACGTCATCACCCCGTCCGCCGCGCGTGCCGTCTTCGAGGCCATCCTCTGGAAGCCGGAAATCCGCTGGACGGTGACCAAGATCGAGGTGTTGAGCCCCATTCGGTGGATATCCGTGCGCCGCAACGAGGTGGGGGCCATCGCCTCCGAGACCACGGCCAAGCAAAGCGGCGGGCTATACATCGAAGATCAGCGCCAGCAGCGAGCGGGACTCTTCCTGCGCGACGTGGCCTATCGACTCCACGCGCGTTTCGACGTGGTGGACGGATCAAAGCACATCCACTGCTATCCGGAACTCAAAGGCCGTTTCCCGCCAGAGCCCGAAGTGGGCCAGCCCGAGAACCCGGCCAAGTATTTGGCCATGTTCCAGCGCCGCGCCCGCAAAGGTCAATGTTTCAATCAGCCCTATCTCGGCTGCCGGGAGTTTTCGGCGTACTTCGAGCTGGTGGAAGACTCGCAGGAGGCCGCCCGTAAGGAGCCGCCCATCGCCTCGGATCAGGATTTCGGCTGGATGCTCTATGACCTGGACTACGCCGACGGCATGAAACCGGGCTTCTTCCGTGCGGTGATGAAGCAAGGAGTGATCGACCTCGATGGCGTGGAGGTGCGGCGATGATTTTGCAGGCTCTGTACCAATACTACGAAAGGGAGAGAAACAAACTCCCCAAGGAGGGTTGGGGGATCAAGGAGATTGATTTTGTCATCGTGGTTGACGCCGATGGCAACTGCCGCGCATTCGACCCCCTCGTAGAGAAAAAGGGCAAGGCTTGGGTTGGTCAACCAGTCACGATGCCTGCCATCGGGCCTCAATTCCTCAAGCACAATAATTCCGGCAAAGACCCCAACCTGCTGTGGGACAACGCTGCCTTCTCGCTGGCTCTGGGCAAGAATGGGCGCAAAAAGGCCCGACATTTCCGCAGGCTGCTACGCGACTGGTTCCGAGGCCAGACCGACGATCCGGCGATTCTTGGATTGCGACGTTTCCTTGTTCGCTTCGCCCGCTCGCAGCAGTTTCGTGAACAGGCGCTGGCCATGCCCGGAATCCGCGAAGCAGAAATGCGCAAACTTCTGGACGAGAAGAACGGCACGGTAACCTTCCGATTCTCGGAAGACGCGGAAACCTTCATTGCTCATAGACCCGACGTCCACGTGCATGTCAGTCTGGAATCAGATATGGAGGCTCAATCCGGCACATGTCTCATTACCGGCGAACAAGACACCATCGCTCGTCTGCATAACTCGCTGGAAGGCATAACCGATAAACCAGGATCGACTGCCCGCAAGTATTTGGTTTCCTTCCAGGAAAACCAGGGGCTGGACTCCTACGGCAAGGTCAAAGGCTTCAATGCACCCGTTGGCAAGCGGGCCGCCTTTGCTTACTCCACTGCTCTCAACCATCTACTCGCCTCAAGCCAGCGGTTACAAGTCGGTGATGCCACCACCGTGTTCTGGGCGGCGCAGGCCAACCGCATGGAACCCCTGCTCTATCAGCTCATGGGCGAAGACAGCGAAAAAGGCTCGCTTGCCGTCAAGGAGCTGTTCGAGGCGCCCAAGGCCGGCACACCTGCCATCGATGACGACGGCACCCGCTTCTATGTCCTTGGCCTGTCTCCCAATGCCGCGCGCGTCTCGGTGCGCTTCTGGCAAGTCGCCACCGTGGGCGAGATGGCCGGACACATCCGCCAGCACTTCCAGGATCTGGAAATCGTGCGGCCTCAGTATGTGGCGAACCCGTTCCTGTCCCTGAAAACCCTGCTCACGGCAGTGGCCCCGCCCTCCGCCCAGCGGCGCGACGGCGACATCGATAGCCTGCCGCCCAAACTGGCCGGGGACTTCATGCATGCCATCTTGAACGGGCTGCCGTATCCCCAGCCGCTGCTGCAAGCCGCGCTCACCCGCATCCGCGCTGACCAGGCCAAGAAACGGGACAACGGCAAACCTGTCGAGCACGTCACCTATGCCCGCGCCACGCTCATCAAGGCGTGGCTCAACCGTCACATCCGTAACCATCATCCACAGGAAAGGGAGATCGAAATGGCCCTCGATGAAAGCTGCACCAACCTTGGCTACCGCCTCGGTCGCTTGTTCGCGGCGCTGGAGCGCATCCAGCAGGATGCCGCCGGCGGCCCCGACAAAATCAACACCACGATCCGCGACAGCTACTTCGGTTCGGCCATGAGCACGCCGGGCGCGGTGTTTCCCACCATCGTGCGGCGCAATCAGCACCACATCGCCAAGCTGCGCAAGGAGAAGCCCGGCCTTTCTATCATCCGGGACAAGCTCATGCAGGCCATCCTCAACGAGGGTGTGGACTGCGCCATCGGTTTCCCCGCCACGCTGTCGCTGCCAGACCAGGGGCGCTTTGTTCTCGGCTACTACCAGCAACGCCAGGCCATTTTCTCACGGGAGGAGAAACCGGGAGCGGATTGAAACGACGTAAATGATGGCAAACCAAATGGCGATCCAACCATATGAGGGAATAACAATGGCGATTTGCAACCGCAATGACTTTGTTCTGCTTTTTGATGTTCGCGACGGCAACCCCAACGGCGACCCGGACGCCGGCAACCTGCCGCGCGTGGATGCCGAATCCGGCCAGGGCTTGGTTACCGATGTGGCCTTGAAGCGTAAAGTGCGTAACTTTGTGGCCATGAAGCATGCCGGCGATCAGGAAACCCAGGGCGGTAAGGGTGATCTCGCGGCCAACCGCTTCGAAATTTACGTACGCGAAAAGGCCGTGCTCAACCGCCAGCACCAGCGTGCCTACGCCGCCTACGACCTCACCCCCGAGGCCAAGAAGCTGCCCAAGAACGAGCAAGATGCCCGGCGGGTGAGGGGTTGGATGTGCAAGAACTTCTATGACATTCGCGCCTTCGGCGCCGTGATGAGTACTGAAGTGAATGCAGGCCAGGTGCGCGGCCCCGTTCAGCTTACCTTCGCCCGCTCCATCGACCCGGTGGTCAGCTCCGAGCACAGCATCACCCGCATGGCAGTGACCAAAGAAGAAGATCTGGAGAAAGAACGCACCATGGGGCGCAAGTTCACCGTCCCTTACGGGCTCTACCGTGCCCACGGCTTTGTCTCGGCCCATCTAGCCGGGGAAACCGGTTTCGATGAGAAAGACCTCGATCTCTTGTGGGAAGCCCTGAAAAACATGTTCGAACATGACCGTTCCGCCGCGCGCGGTGAAATGACCACCCGCGGCCTGTATGTCTTCAAACATGATTCCGAACTCGGCAACGCGCCCGCACATGCGCTCTTCGACCGCATCCGGCCGAAACTCAAAACCGACGTAGCCGTGCCCCGCGCTTTCGGCGATTACGAGATCGCCGTAGATGAATCTGGGATGCCGCAAGGCGTGCAACTGTTGAAGTTGTGTTGAACTCACCTACCGCCGCCCCGCCCAATACCCTGGGCGGCGGCTGTGGTGGGCGATGGCAACGACGCGGACCACTGGACCATGAATCCGATAGACCAGGGAATACGGGAACGTCTGCAACGGCAGCAGACGCGTGCTGTATCGGCCGGACATACTCATCTCGGGAAATTGCTGGAGCAGGCGCAACGTATGTTCGAGCTCACCGACAAACGCGCTAGCTGCGGAAAACGCTCCTTCGTCTATATATCAGTCGACAGCATCCCGGCCATCGGCTTTGGCCTCGTCGCTAAGACTTATCCGCATCGGCCTCCGCAGTCTTGATCCTCGCACGCAGCTCGGTCATGACTTCCTCCGGTGAATTCCATTTCGTTCGCCCCGCATCCATGTCCGCTACCCGCCGTGCGATCTCGTCTTCCCAGGCCTTGGCAATTTCTTCGGGTGTACCTTCCTGTTCTCCATCCAGACTGACGATCAGGCGTTGGACCAGTTCGCTACGTTCCTTAAGCGAGAGCTTCAGCGCCTGCGCTTCCAGTTCTTCAAGGGTCACAGCCATGACGAAACCCTCCGTTCAATACCGCCATGATGTTACAGGCAATACTAGCAGCTAGGCCATGCCCGAAACAGACCCGATACCCATCTCCGCCCTGCAGCATTGGACCTACTGCCCGCGCCAATGTGGGCTTATCCATCTGGAACAAGCGTTCGAGGATAACATCCATACGGCGCGTGGGCAGGCTGTCCATCATCTGGTCGACGAACCAGGTTACGAGATGCAATCCGGCGTCAAAGTAGAACGCGCCCTGCCGCTGTGGTCGGATCGTCTGGGCCTGATCGGCAAGGCGGACTTGGTGGAGTTTCATCCCGACGGCTCCATCTATCCTGTGGAATTCAAGCACGGTCGCAAACGGCAGAAGATCCACGACGACATTCAGCTCGCCGCCCAGGCCATGTGCCTGGAGGGCATGCTTGGCCGCCCCGTGCCGCAGGGCGCCATCTACCATGCCAGCAGCCGCCGGCGCCGTGAGGTAGCGATCACGCCTGAATTGCGTGCACACGTTGAAACCACGACCAACGCCATCCGCGCCATGTTGGCATCCGGCGTTCTGCCCAGCCCCGCCAATGACGGACGTTGCCGGGAGTGTTCCCTCAAGGACATCTGCCAGCCCGAAGTCCTTGCCGCCACGCGCAGATTGCACGATGAGAGACGGCACCTGTTCGACGAGGAGACCTGAGTGTACACCCTCCAAAATACGCTTTATGTCATGACACCCAACGCCTATGCCCATCTGGAGAACGCCACGGTGCGCATCGATGTGGAACACGAGAAGAAACTCCAGGTACCGCTGCATCACCTGGGTGGACTGGTCTGTTTCGGCAATGTGATGGTGTCGCCGGCCCTGATGCACAGACTCGCCGACGAGGGCAAGAGCCTTGTGTTGCTCGATGGTTCCGGTCGCTTCAAAGCGCGTCTGGAAGGCCCGGTATCCGGCAACATCCTGCTGCGACAGGCCCAACACCAGAAATCATCCGACATGCTGGTCACCCTCGAGATCGCCCGCGCCATCGTGGCCGGAAAATTGAGGAACAGCCGATCTGTCATCCTGCGTGGCGCCCGTGAATCCGCCGATGGCGCAGAAGCCAAATCCCTGGCGCGCACGGCTGATGACCTTGCCGCCTCGCTACGCGCGACCAAGTCGGCCCAGGATCTCGATACGCTGCGCGGTATCGAGGGCGAGGCGGCACGCGGCTACTTCAGCGCCCTCAACCTCGTCGTCAAACCGGCCATGCGCGGAAATTTCCGCCTCAACGGCCGCACGCGCCGCCCGCCCTTAGACCGTTTCAATGCCCTTCTATCCTTTCTTTACGCCATGCTCATGAACGATTGCCGCTCCGCATTGGAAGCAGTCGGACTGGACCCACAGTTGGGATTCCTTCATGCCGTCCGACCTGGTCGGGCGGCCCTCGCACTGGACTTGCAGGAGGAGTTCCGCTCCATCCTGGCTGATCGACTGGCGCTGACGCTCGTCAACCGTGGCCAGGTCGGGGTGGACGATTTCGACGAACGTGAGGGCGGTGCCGTCATGCTCAACGACACGGGTCGCCGGGCAGTGGTCACGGCCTGGCAGGAGCGCAAACAGGAGGAAATCACGCATCCGTTCACGGAAAGCAAAATGCCGCTGGCCCTCCTGCCGTTCCTGCAAGCACGTTTTTTGGCTCGCACACTGCGCGGTGAAATGGAAGGCTACCTCCCCTTCCTGGCAAAATGAGGATGACTGCACCATGCTCATCATCGTGACGTACGACGTTTCCACTGAAACCGCTGCTGGCCGTCGGCGACTGCGCCGGGTAGCCAAGACCTGCGAAAGCATGGGCCAGCGGGTGCAAAAATCGGTGTTCGAGTGCCAAGTCAATGAAATGCAATACGAACAACTGATACGCGATCTCTTGGCGGAAATCGACGAGACCGAAGACAGCCTGCGCTTCTACCGCATCACCGAACCCACGGAGGTCCGCGTCAGACAATATGGCAAGACCCGCTCCATCGATTTCGAAGCCCCCCTGCTCGTGTAACGCGCGAACCAGGAGCAACCCCGCCCGCCCGGGGAGGTTCGCGATCTCGCCAACATGTTATTTTACAAAATACTTTTTGCTACCCTAAGTCAGGGCACACGCTTTGAAGCCCACCCCGTGGGTAGGTTCGCGCAACTGCCCTTTCAAGACCCAACGCATCAAAGATCTGCCACAATGGCGTATCGCCCGCTCGAATGAGCGGGCGTGGATTGAAACATCCATCCCGACAGGAAAAGCCGGAATGCGCGGCGTATCCCCCGCTCGAATGAGCGGGCGTGGATTGAAACGCGCCGGTGTTGACGTGCTCGAACTGACCCCAGGGTATCGCCCGCTCGAATGAGCGGGCGTGGATTGAAACTGGACCTTCGGCGCGCCAGCCAGTCCGCCCGCGAGTATCGCCCGCTCGAATGAGCGGGCGTGGATTGAAACAGATCCTCCTTGGCATCGTTGGCTGCCTGGCCGACGTATCGCCCGCTCGAATGAGCGGGCGTGGATTGAAACGGAGTTTTTTGCCTCGTCCTCGTCCAGCCCGCGATGTATCGCCCGCTCGAATGAGCGGGCGTGGATTGAAACCCCTGAGCGACCGCGTTGGCAGTCTCCGCATGAGGTATCGCCCGCTCGAATGAGCGGGCGTGGATTGAAACAAATGAACCGCGCCCAGCGCGAGATCCTGATCAGGTATCGCCCGCTCGAATGAGCGGGCGTGGATTGAAACAGCCCTCCAAGGGACGGAAGAGCGGGTGATGTCTGGAGTATCGCCCGCTCGAATGAGCGGGCGTGGATTGAAACATGGAGTCGATGGACGGGTACCGGGTGAGTCGGGGTATCGCCCGCTCGAATGAGCGGGCGTGGATTGAAA
>CAYWKV010000050.1:0-17408 GCA_964458835.1 uncultured Gammaproteobacteria bacterium
GCGGCATCGTCTCGTCGACGCTGCTCACCCTGCTGGTGCTGCCGGCGTTGTACCGGCTGGTCTACCGGCCGGTGCCGCAGCCGTAGCGGCGGCCGGGTCGGCCATCGCCCGCGTTTTCCACAGCGCATACAGCACCGGCACGACGAACAGCGACAGCAGGGGCGCGGTCAGCATGCCGCCGAGCAGCGGGGCGGCGATGCGCTTCATGACGTCGGAGCCGGCGCCGTCGCTGAACATCACCGGCAGCAGGCCGGCGACGATGACGGCCACGGTCATGAGCTTGGGGCGTACGCGCAGCAGGGCACCCTGGATGACGGCGGCGCGCAGGGCGGCCGGGCCGGTGAGGCGGCCATCACGCCGGAATTCCTCCAGGGCGTTGTCGAGATACAGCAGCATCACCATGCCGAACTCCGCGGCGACGCCGGCCAGCGCGATGAAGCCGACGGCCACCGCCACCGACAGGTTGTAGCCGAGCGCGTAGGTCAGCCAGAACCCGCCGACCAGCGAGAAGGGCATGCACATGGCCACCAGCAGCACGCTGGGAATCCGCCGGAAGTACAGATAGAGCAGCACCAGCACCACCAGCACCGTGATCGCCACGGCCCAGTACAGCCGCGTCTTGGCGTGCATCAGGTTCACGTACTGGCCGGCCCAGCTCATGGCGTAACCCGCGGGCAGGGTGACCTGCGCCGCCAGCGCCTCCTGCGCGGCGGCGACGTAGCCGCCGAGATCGCGGCCTTCGATGTCGATGTAGACGTAGCCGATGAGACGGCCGTTCTCGCTCTTGATCTCCGCCGGGCCGTCGATCACGCGCAGGTCCGCGAGCAGGCCCAGCGGCACCTGCTCGCCGCCGGGGGTGGTGACGCGGCTCGCCGCGATCGCCTGCAGCGAGTCGCGCATGCCGCGCGGATAGCGCAGGTTGATGGGGAAACGCTCGCGACCGGCGATCACTGTACCGATGTTCTCGCCGCCGATGGCGGTCTGCACGAAGCGCTGCACGTCGCGCGCAGTGAGCCCGTAGCGCGCCGCCTGGTCGCGGCGGATCGCCACGTCCAGGTAACGGCCGGCGGCCACCCGCTCGGCGAACACCGAGCGCGTGCCCGGCACGGTCTTGAGCACGGCCTCCATCTCCTGCGCCAGGGCCGCGACGCCGTCCAGATGCGGGCCGCTGAGGCGGATGCCGACGGCGCTGCGCACGCCGGTGGAGAGCATGTCGATGCGCGTGCGGATCGGATAGCCCCAGGAATTGGTCAGGCCCGGCAGCTGCACGGCGCGGTCGAGCCGGCGGATGAAATCCTCGACGCTGCCGCCCTCGGGCCATTCGCTGCGCGGCTTGAGCAGGATGGTGGTCTCCAGCATCGACAGCGGCGCGGGATCGGTGGCGGTGTCGGCGCGCCCGGCCTTGCCGAAGACACGCTCGACCTCCGGCATCTGCGCGATCAGCCGGTCGGTGATCTGCAGGACGTTCGCCGCCTCGTCGATGGACAGGCCGGGCAGGGTGGTCGGCATGTACAGCAGATCGCCCTCGTAGAGCGGCGGCATGAATTCGCTGCCCAGGCGGGCGATGGGCCAGAGCGCGGTGGCCGACAGCAGCGCGGCGACGATCAGCGTGAGGCGCGCGTTGTCCAGCGACAGCAGCAGCGCGGGACGGTAGAGGCGCTGCAGCAGGCGGTTCAGCGGATTGCGGTCCTCGCGCACGATGCGGCCGCGGATGAACCAGCCCATCAGCACCGGTGCCAGCGTGACCGCGAGTCCCGCGCTGGCAGCCATGGCGTAGGTCTTGGTGTAGGCGAGCGGCGCGAACAGCCGGCCCTCCTGGCCGGTCAGGGTGAACACCGGCAGGAAGGACACGGTGATGATGAGCAGCGACACGAACAGCGCCGGCCCGACCTCGACCGCGCTGGCGCGGGTGACCGCCCAGTAGTCGGGATCGGGGCCGGCGCGCTCGAGGTGCTTGTGCATGTTCTCGATCATGACGATGGCGGCGTCCACCATCGCGCCGATGGCGATGGCGATGCCGCCGAGCGACATGATGTTCGCCGACACGCCCTGCTGGTGCATGACGATGAAGGCCGTCAGGATGCCGATCGGCAGGGTGACGACAGCCACCAGCGACGAGCGCAGGTGGAACAGGAACAGCAGGCACACCAGCGCGACGGCGACGGATTCCTCGATCAGCTTGGCGCGCAGATTGTCCACCGCGCGGGTGATGAGTCCGGAACGGTCGTAGGTGACGACGATCTCGACGCCGGGCGGCAGGCCGCCCTCGAGTTCCGCCAGGCGCGCCTTCACCCGCGCGACGGTCTCCAGGGCGTTGTGTCCGTGGCGCATGACGACGACGCCGCCCGTGACCTCGCCCTCACCGTCGAGATCCGCCACGCCGCGGCGCGGCGCCGGACCGGTGCCGACCTCGGCGACGTCGCGCAGGCGCAGCGGCAGGCCGCGCGCATCCAGGCCGAGCGGGATATCGCGGAAATCGTCGAGCGTGCGCAGGTAGCCGTCGGCGGTGATCATGTATTCGGCGTGGCCCATCTCCACCACGGAACCGCCGCCGGCGACGTTGCTGTCACGCACCGCCCGGCTCACGCGCTCGAGATCGATGCGGTAGCGCGCCAGGCGGTCGGGATCGACCTCGACCTGGAACTGCCGCACCTGCCCACCGACGCTCGCGACCTCGGCGACGCCCGGCAGGCTCTGCAGCTCGTACTTCAGAAAGAAGTCCTGCAGCGCGCGCAGCTCGCCGGCGTCGTAGCGGTTGCCACGGTCCACCAGCGCGTATTCGAAGATCCAGCCGACGCCGGAGGCATCGGGGCCGAGCGCGGGCGCGACGCCGGGCGGCAGGCGCGCGCCGAGCTGGGAGATCTGCTCGGTCACGCGGTTGCGCGCCCAGTAGGGATCGGTGCCGTCGGCGAAGATGACGTACACGTAGGACTCGCCGAACATGGAGAAGCCGCGCACCGCCGTCGAGCCGGGCACGGCCAGCAGCGCGCTGGCGAGCGGATAGGTGACCTGGTCCTCGACCAGGCGCGGCGCCTGGCCCGGGTAATCCGTCTTGACGATGACCTGGGTGTCGGACAGATCGGGGATGGCGTCCAGCGGCATCTGCCGGACGGACTGCACGCCCCACACCGCCAGGACCACGGCTCCGAGCACCACCAGCAGGCGGTTCGCCAGCGACCACTCGATGACGCGCTGCAGCATGCCTACGGTCCGCTGCGCAGGCGCTGGATGCTGTCGTTCAGCGAGGCGGCGGCATCCAGCAGGAATTGGCCGTTCACCGCGACCTCGGCGCCCGCCTCCAGCCCGTCAGTGATCTCGACGAGCTCATCGGTCTCCAGGCCGGTGTCCACCGGCACGGGCAGGAAATGCCCCTCGCCACGGCTCAGCATGACGCGCGTGCCGCTGCCGGTGCGGATGATCGCCGAGCGCGGCACGGCCAGGGCGGTGCGCGACGCGCCGTTGACGACGACGTCGACGAAGGTGCCGGGCGCCAGCCGCCCATTGGGATCGCGCACGGCCAGGCGCGCCTTGCGGGTGCGGGCCAGGCCCTCGGCGACCGGGCTGGTGAACTGCAGGGTGCCGCGCACGCGCGTCCGCCCGGCATTCTGGGCGCGCAGTTCCACCGGATCGCCTTCCCGCACCCAGGCGAGCTGGTCGGGATAGAGCTCGAAGTCGATCCACAGCGCCGCGGCGTCGGCCAGCGACAGCAGGGTCGTCGCGGGTGTCACATAATCGCCTTCGCGCACGTCGAGCCGCGTGACGAAGCCCGCGCGCGGCGCGCGCACCGTGACGATATCCACCGTGCGGCGCTTGGCGTCGAGCGCATCGAGGACGTCGCGGTCGACGTCCGCATAGGCGAACTGTTCACGCAGCCGGATGCGCTCACGCGCCAGGCTGGCGGCCACCCGGGCGTTCTGCCCGACCAGGTTGCTCATGCTGGCGAGCAGCTGGTCGCGGCGCTGCAGCAGTTCGATGTACTCGCGCTGGCGCTGCACCAGCGCCGGCGAATAGATGGCGTACAGCGGGTCGCCGGCCTGCACGGATTGCCCGGCGGCGCTCACGTGCAGGCGCTTCACCCAGCCGTCGATCTTCGGCGCGATGTTCAGGACGGCGGACTGATCGAGGACGATCTCGCCGTAGCTGCGGACCTCCCGGTTCAGTTCGCGTGCCTCGGCCGTCGCCAGCCGCACACCCATGCGCTGGCGGGTGGCGGCGTCGACGGTCACGCCCGCCGGTGCGTGCGCATGGTCGTGGCCGGTCTCGACCAGATCCATGCCGCAGATGGGGCAGTCGCCCGGGTGGTCCTGGACGATCTGCGGATGCATGGGGCACACCCAGGCCGCGGCAACGCCGTCGGCGGCACCGATGGCGGGCAGCGCGCCGTCCGTCGGCGTGGTCCCGGACGCGTGTGCGGGCGGGCCGGTCTCACGGTCGGCGTAATAGGCGTAAGCGCCCAGCAGCACGGCCAGGAGAGCGATGAGGATCGGGAGAATGCGTCGCATGGGGATCGTGGATGGATCGGGCCGGTGCGGCGGGGCATGCGGCGCCTGCGCCCGCCGGACGGCCGGCGGATCGGTGCGGGCGTGCAGGCCGCCGATGGCCGTTGCCGGTCTTAATGGGGGTCGGTCGGGTTGCGGACCAGCTTCATCTTGCACTCCGGGCATCGGCCCGGCTCGTGGCTCTCGACCTCGGGGTGCATGGGGCAGTACCAGAGCTTGCCGTCGTCGGCGTCGAGATCATCGACGATCTGGCCGACGGCGGCCGTCTGCTGCACCGCCACGCGGGCCGCATCCTCGGCCGCCCACAGGGGCGCGGCGGTCAGGCTGCCGGCGGCGATGGCGAGCGCGGCAATCAGGGCGCGCAGGGCGTGCGATGTGAAACCTTGCATGGGGAGTCTCCCGTATCGCGGTGTCGATGGCGTGATCGATGTTCGGTAATGGACGGGGCGGCCACGGCGTGGCCGCCCCGCGCTCGCTCAGCGCACCAGGATCTGCTCACCGCGGCCCATTTCGGGATCGGCGTCGCTGGTGAACATCAGCACGGCGATGGCGCCGGTCAGCGCGCCCTTCAGGGAGTGGGTGACGATGGCGTTGGCACCCTCCACCGGCGAGATCAGGTCGAAGGTGGCGGCGTCGCCGGGACCGACGACGAAGCTCTGCATGCCCACGGTGACGTTCTTGGGGTTGCCGCTGGCGTAGACGCGGTCCCAGATACCGGCGATGGGATGGAACGACGAGAACTCGTTGGGGCCGGCGTTGACGAAGTAGATGCGCACGCGCTCGCCCGGCTTGGCCTGCAGCCAGCGGGTGGCGGCCGGATCATGCACGGGATCGTACTTGAAGACGCCGCCGTTGAACACGACGTTGCTCCATTCGTTGCGCATCATCGCTTCCTTGGCGTCCGGGTTCGGGTACAGCTCGGACTGGACGAGCACGTACTCGCGGTCCGCCTTGGGCATGGCGTTCGGATCCTTCGGATCCACGATGATGGCGCCGAACATGCCACGGGCGATGTGCTGGATCATAGGATCCGACCCGCAGTGGTAGAAGAACACACCGGGATAGTCGGCCGTGTAGGTGAAGGTCTTGGTCTCGCCGGGTTTGATCGAGCCGAAGTCCTGCACCACGTCGACGCGCGCCGCGTGGAAGTCCATGGAGTGGGAGTTCTTGTTCTCCTTGTCGTTGACCAGGGTGAACTCCACGGTATCGCCTTCGGTGACCCGCACGAGCGGTCCGGGCACCTTCCCGTCGAAGGTCCAGGTCTTGTACATCGTGCCCTTGTTGTCGATGGGCAGATCGACCTCAGTGGCATGGATGGTGACCTTGACGACCTCGGCAAAGGCTGGCGCGGCCAGAGCGGCCAGTGCCGCGGCCAGTGCGATGGCGCTGAAAGCGTGGTTGTGTGTCGGCATGTTCATTCCTCGTTATTGGCTGATACCGCAGTTGCAGACATGGCGCAGATACGCCACCATCTCCTTGATTTCTTCCGGCGACAGCACGTTGCCCCAGGCCGGCATCAGCACCGACTTGTTCACCGCCAGGCCGCCGTCCTGGATGGCATGGAGGAGTTCGTCGTCGGGGATGTCCGTCATGCCCTTGGCATCGCTGTGGTCGCGCGGCTGCACCGACATGTTCTTGCTGTTGATGCCCTTGCCGTTGCGCTCGATGCCATGGCATTGCACGCAATAGGTGTCGTAGTTGCGCTGGGCGCGCGCGTGCTGGTCGGCGGCGGCGCTGGCCGGTGCCGCGGCCAGCGTCAGGCAGGCCGCGGACACGGCGGCGAGAACGTGCATCGAAACCGATCGGATGGGATTCATGGCGTGGCCCCCTTGCCGTTGAGTTGGACGATGTAGCCCGTGAGCCGCTGCAGATCGGGCTCGGACAGATTCAGCGTGGGCATCCAGATCCCGGGGTCGAAAGCCTGAGGATCCTTGATGTAGGCGTAGATGTAGTCCGGCTGCAGGCGCTCAGCCGCCGTGTGCAGCTCGGCGCCGCTCGCGCCGCCCGCGCCGGAGGCCGTGCTGTGGCATGCGCCACAGCCGCGCAGCTTGTTGAAGAACATGGCGCCCATGCTCGGACTGACCTTGCCGCCCTTGAAGGCGCCGGCCTGCACCAGCCCATCCGGAGCCTTCAGCGACATGAGGTATTCGGCCGCGGCCTTGGCGTCGGCGGCCGACAGCTTCACGTGCGGCTGCAGCGTCGTCTCGTCCACGGCATCCTCGGCGTCGGTCGCCTTGAGGTGCTTGGTGTAGAGCTCGCCGGCCGGACGGATCCGTGCCGGATTCTGCAACCAGGATTCCAGCCAGGCCTGATTGAACTTGCTGCCGGCGTAGTGCAGATCCGGCCCCTTGCGTTCCCAGAGATGGTCGATGCCGGCCTTGTCCGGCTTCGCCACCGCATGACAGGCGATGCATTGGGACTCGACGATGGACTGCCCGTTCTGGGCGTGCCCCGATGCGGACGCGGCAAGTCCCACCACCGCGGCAATGACGGTTGCTCGTTTCATGTGCGACTCCTGCTGTTACTGGATGGCCTGTCCCTTGAAGACTGCCGCGTCATGCATGCCATGCGGCTTCTTCAGGGATTCTTCGTAGTAGAAATCCGGTGCGAACTGCTTGTCTTTCCAGGCGTAGAAGCTGTCCTTGGCGTTGAGGTCGGTGTACTCGATCACCGTCATGAGCCCGCCCATGGGCTTGTCGCCGTTCATGGTGTGCGAGTCGACATGATCGTGGACCATCCAGCGGCCCGGGTTGTCCGCCTTCAGGATGAGGTCGTAGCGCTCACCGGGATGGACGACGATGGTGTCGGCGTCGTAGGGCGCAGGCAGCGGACGGCCGTCCTTGAACGCGACCTGGAAGACGTGGCCGTGGATGTGGATGGCGTGGGCGAACTCGCCGGCACCGATCAGTCGCAGCCGGACCACGTCGCCGCTCGTGATGCGGATCGGCTGGGAATCCGGATAGGCCTTGCCGTTGATGGTGAAGAAGTCGAACACGTCCCCCGGCACGCCGCCGTAGCCGGGCTTGAAGGCCCAGGCGGAGGCCCAGTCGGACAGCATCAGGATGAAGTCCTTGGTGACTTCCTTCTCGATCGGCGTCGGCTCCTTGGGGTCGATGATGAACGGGCCCCACATGCCGCGCATGGCGACATGCTCGTTGACGTTCACGTGGCAGTGGTACCACATGGTGCCGTTGGGTTCGGCGATGAATTTGTAGGTGAAGGTGTCGCCCGGCTTGATGGCGGGCTGGGTGACGTCCGGCACGCCGTCCATCTGCCAGGTGCCGCGCTGCAGGAGGCCGTGCCAGTGGATGGTGTGGGGGAGGGTGGTGAGGTTGTTGACGTTGACGGTGACCTCGTCGCCTTCCTTCACGTGGATCAGCGGACCGGGGACCTGGCCGTTGAAGGCGAAGGTGTGGAAATCCTGCTTGCCCACCAGGGTGATTCGGGTGTCCTCGATGTTCATCTCGAACGTGTGCGCCTCCGCCCAGCCCAGCGCCGGCGCGGCGCAGGTCAGGGCGAGGGACGTCAGCATGGCAGAACGGTAGTTGCGGATTCTTGGTGCGGATGTCGCGTTCACTTCCGGCCTCCGGTCGGTCCAGTTTTAAAGATGCGGATAACATACATCTTAAAAGCCGCGTGTCAAGAGGCCGTGAACGCGGCAACGACTAAACTGTCTCTGAAGTACGGACTGCAGCGGTCATAAATACGCCGCTTGTATAATGGGATTCGAACCGGCAGCATGGACTGCAATCGCGACACGGCCGCTGGCCCGTCAGCGAGTGGAGAGAACAATGCAACTGACGCGATTCACCGATTATTCACTGCGCACGCTGATGTACCTGGGCCTGAACCACGAGCGGCTGGTCACCATCGCCGAGATCGCCGAGATGTACCGCGTATCCGAGAACCATCTCATGAAGATCGTGCATCGCCTCGGTCAGCACGGCTATATCGAGACGCTGCGCGGCAAGGGCGGCGGCATGCGGCTCGCGCGGCCGGCGGACCGGATCCACATCGGCGATCTGGTGCGCGACACCGAGGAGAACATGGATCTCGCCGAATGCTTCAACCCGCGCAATCGCGACTGCCCGATGCTGCCCGAGTGCGCGCTGCAGGCGGCGCTCATCACCGCGCGCGAGAGTTTCCTGGGGACGCTGAACAACTATACCGTCGCCGATCTCATCGCCAACAAGCAGCCCCCAGACGAGGTGGTGGTCAAGTTTATCGCCCGCAAGAAGAAGACCGGCGAGAAACGCGGCTGACGGCAGCCGCCCCGGCATTACTCAGACGAGGTGAATCATGCGTGGACTGGTGCCACCCGATCCCGAGACCAGTGTCTCGGACGAGCGTTTCGCGGTGATTTACACGCCGCGGTTGAACCGCAAGCGTTTTCCGGCGGGGAACGTCGAGATCATGGACTCGGAAGCTGCGGCGCGCGCCGCCGCCGACCCTGCGGCCCACCGCCATCCGGCGCTGGTGATCGGCCCTTCGAAATCCTCTGAAGGACAGTTCATCTTCTATCTCGAGTGCTGGCTGTAGGCGTCACCGGCGCTCAGTCACCCGAGACCTTGCGGGCCGCCGTCCGCTCGCGCGCGAAGTCGATCATGCGCTGCGTCGAGCGCAGCGCCTTTACGCGGATCGCCTCGTCGACATGGATTTCGTTGCGGCCCGTCTCCAGCACCTCGGCGAGATTGCGCAGGTTGTTCATGGCCATCCACGGACAGTGCGCGCAGGACACGCAGGTGGCGCCTGCGCCGACCGTCGGCGCCTCCAGGAATTTCTTGCCCGGTGCCGCCTGGCGCATCTTGTAGAGGATGCCGCTGTCGGTCGCCACGATGAAGGTGTCGTTGGGAAGGTCGTGCGCGGCCTTGATGAGCTGCGTGGTCGAGCCTACCACGTCGGCAAGCGCAATGATGTTCTCGGGCGATTCCGGATGCACCAGCACGGCGGCTCCGGGATGCTGGTTCATCAGTGCCTGCAGCGCGACGGCCTTGAACGCCTCGTGCACCACGCAGGCACCCTTCCACAGCAGCATGTCGGCGCCCGACACCTGCTGCACGTAATGGCCGAGATGGCGGTCCGGCGCCCAGATCAGCTTCTCGCCGCGCGCAGCCAGGTACTTGGCGACATCCACGGCGATGCTCGAGGTCACCACCCAGTCGGCGCGCGCCTTCACGGCCGCGCTGGTATTGGCGTAGACGACCACGGTGCGGTCGGGGTGGGCGTCGCAGAAGGGCACGAAATCCTCGGCCGGGCAGCTGAGATCCAGCGAACATTCCGCCTCCAGCGTCGGCATGAGCACGCGCTTTTCCGGATTGAGGATCTTGGCCGTCTCGCCCATGAAGCGCACGCCTGCCACCACCAGCGTCGAGGCGGGGTGCTCGTTCCCGAAGCGCGCCATGTCGAGCGAGTCGGAGACGTAGCCGCCGGTCTCTTCGGCGATGCGCTGCAGGTCCTCGTCGGTGTAGTAATGCGCCACCAGCACCGCATCCTGCTCTTTGAACAGCCGTTTGATGCGCGCCGTCAGTTCCTCGCGTTCGCCCGGGGCATAGTCGGGCGCCGGGGTGCTGCCCGGCAGGGGAAACACCTGGGGGCGCGGCGCCGGAACGCGCGGATCGTCATTCAATACCGTCATCGGACTCTCCTGAGCCGGTTTGGATCAGGACATTTTACTGCGGATCGGGCCACGGGGCATCTTTCCCCGATGCGGGAAAAATCCGGTCCCGGTGAGGTTTATCAACTAGACCCGGATGTAGGTCCAGCCCTGCTGCAGGCGGCGGATGATGTGTCCGACCGCCGTCGCATCCTGGCGGGTGTGCTCGATCAGCACGGGCGCGATGCCCTTTTCCTTGAGCCGCTGCAGGGTATTGGTGCAGGCGACGAACTGCAGGTTGTCGTAGTCGCGCAGCATGCGCGCGATACGCTCCGCATAGGGGGAAACGTCCGCCCGCAACATGTCTACGCCGCCGGCGTTGGCCAGCACGTCGACGGCGATGCCCTGATTCCGGTAGGTACGCAGCAGGTGTTCGGCACCGTCCAGGATTTCATCGAAGCGGGCCCGGTCGGCGCGGTCGATGTGCAGCAGCACCTTCTGGTGCCCGGCCTCGATGTCGCGCAGGACGACGCGCTGCAGCGGCTCGGGCGAGGTGGCAGTCAGCCAGCCCAGCAGAAATCCTGACGCCAGGAGCAGCAGCGAGGCCGCCAGGCCGAAGATGCGGATCCAGCGGCCGCCGCCGGACGTGCGCGGCAAGGGATGCTGCGGCGCGCGGGCGTCCTCGAAAGCCAGGTTGACCCATGCCTTGGTGCGCTGCAGGGCGCAGATCCGCTCGGCCAGCACGGGGTCGGACTCCATCGCCGCCAGCAGGCGCTCGCGGTCGCGCCCGTGCAGTTGCCCGTCGATGAAGGCGTGCAGCCGAGTGTCGGAAAATTCGTCGTGCATGCTCACTGTACTCTCCGCAAGCGACCGGCGCCGGGGACGGCATCGGCCCGCAGCCCGCGCCGGGCGGTCTGCAGGAAGCCGCGCGCGCGGCTCAGCCGGCTCATGACCGTGCCGATCGGTATTTCGAGTATGTCGGCCACTTCCTGATAGGCGAAGCCTTCGAGATCGACGAGGGTCAGCACTTCGCGCTGGCCGACCGGCAGGCGCGCGATGGCCGTGCGCACATGGACGATGATCTCCTGCTGGCCACTCAGCTGTTCGGGGTCGGAGTCGGCCGCGAACTGTTCCTCGTCCAGCTCGCAGTCGGGGCGACGGCAGCGCAGGTAGTGGCGCCAGCAGTTGTTCATGATCGAGTACATCCAGGCATAGAGCCGCTCCACCTCGCGCAGCTGATGCGCCTTGGCCAGCGCCGTCTCCAGCGTTTCCTGCACCAGATCGTCCGCGACCATGGCGTCGCCGCTCCAGGCCAGCGCCACTTTGTAGAGGCGGTCGCGGGATGAGGCAATGCGCTGACGCAGGGCGCGGGCATCACAGAGGCGGTCGATGAGGCTCATTGTGAGTGGTAGATGCCCGGCGCGTGCTCTTTATTCCAACTTTCGGCATGCCCGCGATCGCGCAAATTTCCGGGAATAAACCGCACTCGCCCGCGCTCTAGGAAGCCGACTGCGGGAACACCAGCGGAGCAAAGATCATGCGCAGACTTGTCGGAATGATGCTGGCGGCGCTGCTGGCCTTCGCCGGGCCGGCCGTGGCCGCCGAGCAGCAGAAGGCCGTCTATCACATCAACGGCGGCGACGCCAAACAGCAGATGGCCGCGCTGACCAACATCCAGAACCACATCGCCGCCGCCGGCACCGGGAACCTCGACGTCAAGGTCGTGCTGCACGGCGACGGCCTGTCGCTGCTGCTGTTTCCGGACGAACTGGCAGGCACGAAGATGAAGAGCGCCAACGCCACCGAGGCGATGCAGGTGAAGATCGCCGGGCTGAAGGAGCAGGGCGTGCAGTTCCAGGTGTGCAACAACACCATCAAGGGCCGCAAGGTGCCGCTGGAGGCGCTGTACGACGTCCACGACGCCGACATCGTGCCATCCGGGGTGGCACAGCTCGCCATTCTCCAGGGCCAGGGTTACGCCTACATCAAGCCCTGACTGTCCAGACGCCATAGAGGAGCACACAAGATGCCGTATCTGTCCAGACGCATGCGGGCGCCGGGAATGCTGTGGGGATTGCTGGCGGCGCTGCTGCTCGCACTGGCGGGTCAGGCCGCGAGCGTCGAAAGTGACAAGCCGTTCGCGGAGCACAAGGTCGTCCTGCAGATCAGCGACGACGACCCGGCCAAGCAGACGCTGGTGCTGAACGTCGCCAGCAACCTCGTCAACCACTACGGTGCCGACAAGGTCGACATCGAGATCGTCGCCTTCGGGCCAGGGCTGCGGCTGCTGTTCGCGGAGAACGTCAACAAGGATCGCATCGGTGCGCTGGCGGAATCCTCCGGGGTGAGATTCTCCGCCTGCGAGAACACCGTCGCGGCCATGAGCCGGGCGCTGGGGGCGCCGCCGGCGCTGAATCCGCGGGCCGGCCGGGTCCAGGCCGGCATCGTGCGGATCCTGGATCTGACCGGGCAGGGCTATAGGCTCGTCAAGCCCTGAGGCGGTTCCACCCGCAACCTGAAGCTCGAACAGAACAGACGGAAAACCACCGCCGAGGAATCATTCATGACGAAACACAATGGAACGGTCGCGGCTATCGCGCTCGCCCTGCTGGGGATCACGTCGGCGCAGGCCGCCAACTGGCTGGCTCTGCAGGGGAACGAGCCGGCCGGCGCCGCCGAACGCGCGAAGCTCTGGGGGTTCGTGCAGCCGGAGTACCAGTACACCGAAGGCACGGAACTGCAGGCCGGTCCGTTCGCGGGCCAGCCCGCCGCCTTCAATATGATCGGGCCGGATCAGGACAGCCATTCCACGTTCAATATCCGCCGCGCACGCCTGGGCGTGCGCGGCACGGGCTTTCCGCTCGACAGCAAGGTCAACTATTTCCTGCTGATCGAGGCCGGCAACAACGGCATCACCAGCAACGGCGGCGGCAGCGTCAAGGTCACGGACGCCAGCATCACGCTCAACCATATCGAGGGCGCGCGCATCCGCGTCGGCCAATTCAAGTATCCCGGCTCCGAAGAGGGTCTGATGGCCATCCATGTGTTCGACTACATCAACTTCACCAGCGTGACCGATCAGCTCACGCTGGAGCGCTTCCTTGACAGCGACGGTTCGGTATCGGGGATGGACGCGAACCGGCCGAATGGCTCTGTCGGAGCCTTCCGCGACGTCGGTATTCAGGTCTACGACTGGTTCAGCACCGGCGACTGGGAACACAGCTACGCCGCCATGGTCGGCAACGGCAACGGCATCGCCCGTGGCGACAACAACAGCGACAAGGACATCCACCTGTACTGGTCCTCGGAGCGCGTGCTCGGCGGCCAGGGGCCGAGACGCGAGGGCTGGAAACTCTACGCCTGGCACCAGCAGGGCAAGCGCACGCTGGCGACCGGCGCCGCCCAGACCGTGGCCGACTTCGACCGCAAACGCTGGGGCGTCGGCACCACGCTGCGTAAGGGCAAATACCGCGGGTCGGCCGAATACATCGCCGCCGACGGCATGATCTTCAACGGCACCGACGCCGGCGCCGTGGCCGGCACACTCAACAACGCCGGTACGGCGGTGGCGTCCTTCAACATGCTGCCCGAGGATGAAGCCGACGGCTGGTACCTCGATTTCGGCTACAAGCTGCTGCCGAAGCTGGAACTCGATGTCCGTTACGACCGGCTCAACCGCGCGACCAGGACCGCGGCCGACGAGCGCCGCTTCAGCACCCTGACGCTGGGCGCGCAGTACTTCTTCAACAACAAGACCCGCGCCATCCTCAACTATGAAGTCCGCGAGGCCGAGGCGCCGGGACTGCCGGGCACGGCCGTGCCGAACCGGATCCTCGACGGTATGGATGACCGCGTCTCGCTGCAGCTGCTGGCGATCTTCTGAGCTTTGCCGGCGGCCGGCCCGCGCCCGCTCCCGCCCCGGAGCGGGCGCCGCCGACCCGCTCAGGATCGATGGGCCGGTGCCGCTAACCTCGCCGGCACATTCACAGGCATTGCCCGCATGCAACCCAGTATCCTTCGGAATCTATTGGTGGCCAGTCTGGTCTTCGGTCTCGTGATGGGTGGCGCATTCCCACTCTTCGCGCGGGTATTCGTCGACTTCAAGCCCGGCATGCTCGTCTGGTTCGTCGCAGCCTGTCTGGTCGCCGGGGTGGTGCTGGGGGTCGCCAACTACTGGCTCGTCAACGCGGTGCTGATCAGACGGCTGCGGCACATCTCGCGGTTCGCGGATGCCATCAGCCAGGGCGACGTCTCGCAACGCTACGATCTGCGGAGCCATGACGTCATCGGCGACATCATCGACAGCCTCAACCGGATGAGCGAAAGCCTGCGCGAAGTGATCGCCGAGATCGGCCAGGCCACGACGCGGACCGCCGGTTCCGCCGACCGGATGTCCACCATCACCGACGACACCCGACGCGGCGTGGAACGACAGCAGATCGAGGTGGAGCATGTGGCCACCGCCATGAACGAGATGGCCGCCACCGTCCACGAGGTGTCGCGCAACGCCGAGCTGGCCGCGGCCTCGGCGAGTCAGGTCGATCGCGACGCCGCCGGCGGGCGCGGAGTCGCGTCCGATGCTCAGCGCAGCATCCAGACACTGGTCGGCGAGATGACCAACACCGCGGCGGCGATCGATACGTTGCAGGTGGAGTCGGCCGGCATCAGCGCGGTCACCGAAACCATCAGAGGCATCGCCGAGCAGACCAATCTGCTGGCGCTGAACGCGGCCATCGAAGCGGCGCGCGCCGGCGAGCAGGGCCGCGGTTTCGCCGTGGTCGCCGACGAAGTGCGGGCGCTGGCGAGCCGTACGCAGACCGCGACCCAGGAAATCCGTGCGATGATCGAGCGTCTGCAGTCCGGTGCCGGCGGTGTGGCGGACGCCATGGGCCTGGCCGACGCGGCGGCCAGGCGGTGCTCGGAGCAGGTGGGGAAGGCCGCGCAGTCGCTGGCAGGCATTGCGGACGCCATTTCCGGGATCAACGACATGAACGGCCAGATCGCGACCGCCGCGGAGGAGCAGAGCGCGGTGGCGGTCGAGATCAACGGCAACGTCGGCTTCATTCGCGAAGCCATGGAGCGCGTGGCGGCCGCCATGCAGCAGGTCGACACGGCCAGCGACGACGTCGCCGACCAGGCGGCGCAGGTGCAGAAGCTGATGCAGCGTTTCAAGGTCTGACGGGCCGTTGCCGGCCCGCAGGGCGTCATGCCGGGCGCGCGGTGCGGCTCCCGGTCTTCTTTATCCGGTCCCAAGCTTCCAATGCCATTCGCCGCGACGCGGCCAGGTCGACGATCGGCTGCGGGTAATCGCGCCCGAGTTCGATGCCGGCCGTGGCGAGCACGTCCGCCGGTGCCTCGAAGGGGCGGTGGATCCACGCGTCGGGCAGCGCGCGCAGCTCCGGCAGCCATTGACGCACGTAACCGCCGCGCGGATCGAAGCGTTCGCCCTGCAGCACGGGATTGAAGATGCGGAAGTAGGGGGCGGCGTCGGCACCGCAGCCGGCCACCCATTGCCAGCCCAGCGTATTGTCGGCGAGGTCGGCGTCCACCAGCGTGTCCCAGAACCAGCGCGCGCCCTCCAGCCAGGGGATGCGCAGGTTCTTGGTCAGCAGCGAGGCGGTCAGCATGCGCACCCGGTTGTGCATCCAGCCCGTCCGCCAGAGTTCACGCATGCCGGCATCGACGATGGGGATGCCGGTGCGGCCGCGCTGCCAGGCGCGCAGCGCCTCCCCGTAGTGCGTCGCCCAGGGGTACTGCAGGAAGCGCCGGTCGAGCGGGGCCTCGGCTGTGTCCGGGAAGTGGAACAGCAGGTGCCGGGCGAATTCGCGCCAGGCGAGCTGGCGCAGCCAGCTGTCCGCCGCGGCCACGCGGCCCGCGCCGCGGTGCTCCGCCGCCCAGGCGCGCACGGCGTACCATGCCTGGCGCGGCCCGAGTTCGCCGAAGTGCAGGTGCGGCGACAGGCGCGAGGTACCGGCGCGGTCGGGCAGGTCGCGTTGCCGCGGATAGTCCGCCAGGGGGCCGTCCAGCAGGGCGCGCAGGCGCCGGTGGGCACCGGCCTCGCCCGGTTTCCAGGTGGCGCGCAGGCCCGCGTCCCACGGCCGGTCCGGCAGCAGTCCGAGCGTATCGATCGCACTGCCGTCGCTCGCGGGGATGCCGGTCAGCGCGGCCGGCGCAGCCAGCGGCAGCGGTTCCCCGAGGCGTTGCTGCAGCGCCTTCCAGAACGGGGTGAACACGCGATAGGGGTCGCCGTCGGCCTTGAGCAGCTGCCGGGGTTCGATGAGCAGGTCGGCGTCGAAGCTGCGCGCCGCGATGCCGGCTTCGCCGAGCGCGGTCCGTACCGCGCGCTCGCGCACCACTTCGCCGGGTTCGTAGCGGCGGTTCCACAGCACCGCGTCGATGTGATGGCGGCGGCTCAGCTCGATCAGGGTGCGCGCGGAATCGCCGCGGCGCACGACGAGGTCCGCGCCCAGCCCGGCCAGCCGCCGTTGCAGCGCCAGCAGGCTGTGGTGCAGCCACCAGCGGCTCGCCGCCCCGGGCGGCCAGGCGCAGGCCGGGTCATCGATGTAGAGCGGCAGGACCGCAGCGCCGCAGGCGGCGGCCTCGGCCAGCGCGGGATTGTCGGCGAGGCGCAGATCGCGGCGGAACCAGACGATGACCCTGGCCATGACGGTGCCGCGACCTACAGCATCGCGAGGCTCTCGGCGGCGACTTCGCGGACCAGGGCGTCCGGGTCCTGCAGCAGCGCCTCGATGTGCGGACGGGCCGCCGGGTCGTGGCCGAGCGCCAGGGCATGGCAGGCGTCGGCGCGCACACGGGCGTCCGCGTGCCGCGTCAGTCCGGCGAGCTGTTCCGTCATGGCGCGCAGCGCCGCACTGCCCTCCAGGTACTCGATGGCCGCAGCGGCGCCGAGGCGCACCTGCAGTGCCGCCTCCGGGTCGCCGAGCAGGGCGGTCAGCACGGCGGCATGCCGCGGTTCACGCTCCACCGTCGCGGCCACGTCCGCCAGCCGGCCCTCGTCGAACAGTTCGCTGAAATAGTCCGCCATGCCCTGCGGCGAGGCGCTGCGCTCGACCCAGCGGGCCAGCTCGGCCGGCGAACGCAGGCCGGTCAGCTCGAATGGCCCCAGCCGCAGCCAGGGAACGCCGCGCACCCCGTGGGCCTGGGCGATGTCGGGCCGCTGCGTGATGTTGACGACTTCCAGGCGGCCGAGCCGGCCCTGTTTTATGAGTTCGCTGAGGCCGGCCAGCACGGTGGGACAGTGCGGGCAGCCGTTGGCGATCAGGAGCAGGGCGTCGGGGGGGGAGGCGGACATGGGC
>CAYWKV010000051.1:0-17403 GCA_964458835.1 uncultured Gammaproteobacteria bacterium
CGCGGGTGGCGACCTCGAAACCCTTCTGGAACACCATGGATACCTCCTCCGCGCGGGCGCCGCAGAAATTCCGTCCTGCGGAACGCCGCTACTGTATAATCCGCCCTCTTTTTCGTTCAGGTAGTGCCGCCGTGATTGAACACCTCCGCAACATCGCCATTATCGCCCACGTCGACCATGGCAAGACCACCCTCGTCGACCAGCTCCTGAAGCAGTCCGACACCCTCGACGCGCGCACCCAGCTCGAAGAGCGTGCCATGGACTCCGGCGCACTGGAGAAGGAGCGCGGCATCACCATCCTGGCCAAGAATACCGGCGTGCGCTGGCGCCAGGGTGACACGACCTACCGGATCAACATCGTCGACACCCCCGGGCATGCCGACTTCGGCGGCGAAGTCGAGCGCGTGCTGTCGATGGTCGACTCCGTACTGCTACTGGTCGACGCCGTCGAAGGCCCGATGCCGCAGACGCGTTTCGTGACCCAGAAGGCACTGGCACGTGGCCTCAAGCCCATCGTCGTGGTCAACAAGATCGACCGCCCCGGCGCACGCATCGACTATGCGCTGGATGCGACCTTTGATCTGTTCGACCGCCTCGGCGCGACCGAGGAGCAATTGGATTTCCCGATCGTATTCGCCTCCGGTCTGAACGGCTACGCCAGTCTCGATCCCGATGCGCGCAGCGGCGACATGAATCCACTGTTCGAGACCATCGTCAAGCACGTGCATCCGCCCCAGGTGGACATCGAAGGCCCGTTCCAGATGCAGATCTCGCAGCTCGACTACAACAGTTACGTCGGCGTGATCGGCATTGGCCGCATCGTGCGCGGGCGCATCAGGACCAACAGTCAGGTCGTCATCGTCGATCACAACAACAAGCGCCGCAACGGCCGCATCCTATCGATCTTCGGCTTCCTCGGCCTCACGCGCGTGGAAGTGCCCGAGGCCAATGCGGGCGACATCATCGCCTTCACCGGCATCGAGGAGCTGTACATCTCCGACACGTTGTGCGATCCGAATGCCGTCGAGGCGCTGGCGCCGCTGTCGGTCGACGAGCCGACGGTGAGCATGACCTTCCAGGTCAATAATTCACCATTCGCCGGCAAGGACGGCAAGTACGTCACCTCGCGGCAGATCCGCGAACGCCTGCAGCGCGAGTTGCTGCACAACGTCGCGCTGCGGGTGGCCGATACCGAAGACCCCGACAAGTTCCGCGTCTCCGGCCGCGGCGAACTGCATCTGTCGATCCTGATCGAGAACATGCGCCGCGAGGGTTACGAGCTGGGCGTGTCGCGCCCCGAGGTGATCTATCGCGACATCGATGGCGTCAAGGAAGAACCCTTCGAGCAGCTCACCGTGGACGTCGAGGAACAGCACCAGGGCACGGTGATGGAGAAACTCGGCCAGCGCGGCGGCGAGCTCAAGGACATGCTGCCGGACGGCAAGGGCCGCGTGCGCCTCGACTACGTCATCCCCTCGCGCGGCCTGATCGGCTTCCGCACCGAATTCCTCACCGCCACCCAGGGCACCGGCCTGCTGTACAGCGTATTCGACCGCTACGGCCCGGTGAAGAAGGGCGAGTACGGCAGCCGCAACAACGGCGTACTGATCGCCAACGGCCCCGGCAAGGCACTGGCCTATGCGCTGTTCAATCTGCAGGAACGCGGCCGGCTGTTCATCGGCCACGCCGAAGAGGTGTACGAAGGTATGCTCATCGGCATCCACACGCGCGACAACGACCTGGTGGTGAACCCGCTCAAAGCCAAGCAGCTCACCAACATCCGCGCCGCCGGCACCGACGAGGCCCTGATCCTGTCCCCGCCGATCCGCATGTCGCTGGAACAGGCGCTGGAGTTCATCGACGACGACGAACTCGTGGAAGTGACGCCGAATCACATCCGGCTGCGCAAGAAGCAGTTGAAGGAGCAGGATCGGAAGCGGATGGCGAGGGCGGCGGAGTAATCCGGATCATATTGTCGTTATCCGGTCCAGGACATTGCATGTTGGAGCGGCCTGAGCCGGCAGATGACATGTCAAGCACTCTGACCGCTTCATCAGGGCTCAGGCCACCGGCGCGTCCGGCGGCTCCGGCTCCGCCTTCGGCGTGACCAGCACCTTGTCGACGCGGTGGCCGTCCATGTCCATCACCTCGAAGCGGTAATCCTCCAGTTCGAAGCGCTCGCCGCTGTGCGGGACGTGCCCGAGTTCCTGCAGCACCAGGCCGGCCAGGGTATGGAAGCCCGGTGCCTCCGCCTCGCCGCGCAGCTCCAGCAGCTCGCGCAGCTCGTCGATGGGCAGCCCGCCGTCCAGCAGCCAGGAGCCGTCCTCGCGCCGCATCGCAGCCGGCTCGCCGGCCTCCTGCGTCTCGGCCAGCTCGCCGGCGATCGCCGCCAGGATGTCGATAGCGGTCACCAGCCCCAGCACGCCCCCGTATTCGTCCACCACGATGGCGACGGGGATCGGCGCCCGGCGCGCTGGCGGCGCTCGAGCAGCTGCGCCGGTGCCCTCGTGCACGAACACCGGCTGGACGTGCGCGCCGCGCTGCGCCAGCGGGCGGCCATCGAGGAGCTGGGCGAGCAGGTCGCGCCCCTGTACCAGGCCCAGCACCTCGTCCAGCTCGCCGTGGCTGACCACGAAGCGGCTGTGGGGGCGGTCGCGCAGCCGCTCGCGCAGCTCCGTCTCCGCCGTGTCGATGTCCAGCCACACCATGTCGACGCGGGGCGTCATCAGCGCCTCGATGCGGCGGTCGGCGAGGCGCATCACGCCGCCGATCATATCGCGCTCGGCATACTCGACCACGCCGGTCTCCGCGGCCTCGGCGAGCAGCATCCTGATCTCTTCATCCGTGACCTTCTGACGGTGCTCGGCATGCCGGCCCATCAGCCGCAACACCACTCGGGACGAGACATCCAGTATCACCACCAGTGGCGTGAACATGGCCGACAGCAGCTGCATCGGCCGCGCCACGAAAGCGGCCACGCGCTCGGCGTTGGCGAGTGCGATCTGCTTCGGCACCAGCTCACCGAAGATCAGCGAGAGATAGGTGATCACGCCAACCACGATCAAGAGCGCCAGGACGTCGCTGTACGCTGCCAGCGGCGGGATCTCCGCCAGCCACGCCGACAGCGGCGCCGCCAGACTCCGCTCGCCATAGGCCCCGGCGAAGATGCCGATGAGGGTGATGCCGACCTGCACCGTGGACAGAAAGCGGCCACGCGACTCAAGCAGACGCAGCGCGCTGCGCGCCGCACGGCTGCCCTGCTCCGCCATGGACTGCAGCCGCGCACGCCGCGCCGAGATCACGGCCAGTTCGGACATGGCGAAAAATCCGTTCAGGAGGATCAACACCAGGATGAAGAGCAATTCCCAGGGAAACATGCTGCACCCGTTCGTGGAGGCCGGAGAAGACGTGACGGTGCGGTCCCGCACCAGGCGGGAGCCACGGTTGTCAGCATAGCATGAGGGGTTGTGCGGCCCGCGGGCCGGATGCGCCGCGGCGCGGAGGCAGTCAGGTCCCGGTGCGGCTCGCGAGTTCGACGCCCTGGCTGCGCAGATAGTCGTCGTAGCTGCCGCTGAAATCGACGATACCGGTCGGCGTCAGTTCGATGATGCGCGTCGCCAGCGAGGAGACGAATTCGCGGTCGTGGCTGACGAAGATCAGCGTGCCGGGATAGTTCTCCAGGGCGGTGTTGAGCGACTCGATGGACTCCATGTCCAGGTGGTTGGTCGGCTCGTCCATCACCAGGATGTTCGGGCGTGCGAGCATGAGCTTGCCGAACAGCATGCGCCCCTGCTCGCCGCCGGACAGAACCTTCACGGATTTGCCGGTCTCGTCGGACGAGAACAGCATCCGGCCCAGCGTGCCGCGGACCACCTGCTCGTCATCGCCGGGCTTCTTCCACTGGCTCATCCAGTCGAACAGCGTCATGTCGGTCGCGAAGTCGGCGGCGTGATCCTGGGCGAAATAGCCGATGTCGACGTTCTCCGACCACTTCACCGTGCCGCCGTCGGGCGCCAGCTCGCCGACCAGCGTACGCAGCAGCGTGCTCTTGCCGATACCGTTCGGTCCGATCACCGCGACACGCTCGCCGACCTCGACCATGAGCTTGAGACTCTGGAACAGCGGTGCGTCGCCGTAGCCCTTGCTCAGGCCTTCGACCTCCAGCGCGAGGCGATAGAGCTTCTTGGCCTGGTCGAAGCGGATGAAGGGGTTCACGCGGCTCGACGGCTTGATCTCCTCGAGCTTGATCTTCTCGATCTGCCGGGCGCGCGAGGTCGCCTGCTTGGCCTTGGAGGCGTTCGCGGAGAAGCGGCTGACGAAGGCCTGCAGATCGGCGATCTGCGCCTTCTTCTTGGCGTTGTCCGCGTACAGGCGCTCGCGCGCCTGGGTCGAGGCGATCATGTAGTCGTCGTAGTTGCCCGGATAGACGCGCAGCTCGCCGTAGTCCAGATCGGCCATGTGGGTGCACACGCTGTTCAGGAAGTGGCGGTCGTGGGAGATGATCACCATGGTGCTGTTGCGGGCGTTGAGCACGCCCTCCAGCCAGCGGATGGTGTTGATGTCCAGGTTGTTGGTCGGCTCGTCGAGCAGCAGGATGTCCGGGTCGGCGAACAGCGCCTGCGCCAGCAGCACGCGCAGCTTCCAGCCGGGCGCCACGGCGCTCATCGGCCCGGCGTGCTGTTCCAGGGGGATGTCCAGGCCGAGCAGCAGCTCGCCCGCGCGGGCCTCGGCAGTGTAGCCGTCCAGCTCGGCGAAACGCACCTCCAGGTCGGCGACGCGCATGCCGTCCTCTTCGCTCATCTCCGGCAGCGCGTAGATGCGGTCGCGCTCCTGCTTCACGCCCCAGAGCTCGGCATGCCCCATGATGACGGTGTCGAGCACCGTGAACTCCTCGAACGCGAACTGGTCCTGGCGCAGCTTGCCGACGCGCTCGCCGGCGTCGACGCTGACGTTGCCGGAGGTCGGCTGCAGATCGCCGCCGAGGATCTTCATAAACGTCGACTTGCCGCAGCCGTTGGCGCCGATGAGGCCGTAGCGGTTGCCGTTGCCGAACTTGACCGAGATGTTCTCGAACAGGGGCTTGGGCCCGAACTGCATGGTGATGTTGGCGGTGATGATCAAGGTGCTGCTTCCAGAATCGTGACATTGAACGCGCGCAGGGACCGGGGGAGCCTGCGCCGGGCGAGGTCCCTGAAATGCCGGATACGGGGTGCGTACTGCGGAGGGGGACGGTCGTGCGAGGGCGGCATTGTCTCACATCGGGGCGCGGATTGCCCGGCCAGGGCCCCGGCGGTGTTCAGGCACCGCCCGGCGGCCTGCCGTAGACGGCCATGATGGACTCGAGTTCCTGCTGCAGCAGGCGCCGCTCGCCGGCGTCCAGCCCCTCGAACTGTGGCAGCGGCCGCCCGTCCCGCAGGGCCTGGATGTACTCGCGCACGGCGCCGCAGCCGTGCCCGCACAGCGCCTCGACCCGCCGATCGACACGGGCGCTGCCGGTGGTCAGGGCGCTTCCTCCCCGGCGGCGGCCGCGGCACGGGCAGCCGACCGGCCGGCCCACCACAGCCGCAGCCGCAGGCCGGGCCCGGTGGTGTAGCCGACAGAGGCGGACCGGATCATCCCGGCGCCGTCGACGACGAAGAAGGCGGGCACACCGCGCACGCCATAGCGGTGCGCGAGCCCGCCGTCGGCATCGCGCAGCACCGGAAAGTCCAGCCCGTGTTCCTCGGCATAGGCGCGCAGCGTCGCCGGAGCGGTATCCTCCAGCGCCACGCTCAGCACGGGATGGTCCTCGGCGATGGCGCGGACGGTCCCCTGCTCGGCCCGGCACACCGGGCACCAGGTCGCCCAGAAGTAGACCAGCACCGGCCGGCCGTGGAACTCCGCGAGCGTGCGCGGCGCGCCGTCGAGGTCCACGCCTTCGAGCGGCGGCGCGCGGCCCTCGACCGCATCCCGCGTCTGATAGAGGTGCACCGCAAACAGCGCGGCCGCCAGCACCAGCGCTTCCAGCAGCCAGCGCCGGTAGCGTGGCCGTCCGGCCTTGGCACCCGTCTGCGTGTCCAAGAGTGGAGAATCACCCAATGTGCGTTCGTTCACAGAATCCGGCAGCGGCCTGCCGGGATGGCGATATGTTGACGCCGTTCCGGTCACGGCCCCGGCACTATCTTAACCTGCAGCCGCCCCCGACCACAGCCGAGCCGATCGATGACGCCGCGCCGCCCCCGCTTTCCAGCCCCTGCATCGACCGGTCTCCTGCCGCTCGCCGTGATCGCCGGCCTGTGCGCCGGCTGCGCCAGCCTCGGCACGGGCGGGCAGCAGGCCGACCTGCCCCACCTGAGTCCCGGCCATGATCTGGTCCTCGCCTGGGTACCCCGCGAGCGCGCCCAGACCGGGGGCGTCGCGGAAGCGGTCGCGCACATCGCGCTGGCCAAGGCCAAGCAGGCCGCCGAGGCGGAGCTGTGCGGCGGAACCTGGCTGTTCTCCGGCAGGCTCGAGCCGGATGGCCGCGCCGTGCTCGCCGCGGCCCCCGCATCGCTTGGCGGCTTCACGGGCTGGGAGGTGCGCATCCGCTGGGAACCGCGCCTCGCCGAATGCGGCGTCAGCGCCCAGCGCTACGCGCGCGCCGTGAGCGAGCACCTGCCCGAGTGGATGATGACCCAGTCGAGCCAGCCGCTGGCGCTGTTCCACCGCGGCACGGCCCTCTACCATCAGGACGCGGCGACTCGTTACGCCCTCGCGCTGAACGATGCGGACTGACGCGGATGACGCCGATAGTGAGCTGAAAAACAGCCGTGGAAAACACGGACAAAACCCTTTTTAGCCACGAAATCCACGAAACCCGCGAAAGTCATTAAGGGGAAAACCCGGCCACGGAAAACACGGAAAGCACGGACACGTACCGGGCTGCAAACCGCCTTTTCCGAGAGACGGTTTTCCCTCTCATATCTTTCGTGGGTTTCGTGGATTTCGTGGCCATCACAGGGGTTTGTCCGCGGCACCCTCCTCCAGCAGATCCCGCAGCGTCAGCGCGCCGAAGCTCTCGGCGCGGGCGCGATTGGCCCGTTCGATGACGGCGTCCACCGCCGGCAGCGGCATCAGCCGGTCCTGCCTCAGAAAGCGGCTCTCGTCCGCGCTCCGCACGTCCTCGACGAGATCGGCGACGCGGATGGTCGCGATGTCGCGTGCCGGCGCATAGGTCACGGGCTCGCTGTTGAGCTCGACCAGATGGCCCTGCTCCACCAGGCTGTCGATCAGACGCTGCAGCGGCGCGATGGGCAGATCCAGGTGCCTGGCCAGCGCCTCGGCGCCCCAGGCCGGCCGGTCACGGTGGTGGTGATCGGCGATCAGATACATGAGCATCAGGCTCAGCCGCTCCTGCAGCCGGTTGCTCAGCGTCAGGCGCACGCGCGTCTGCACCAGGTACTGGGGGTGCTGCACGTAGAAGGCGATCTGTGCGCCGAGCAGCAGCACCAGCCAGTTCACGTACAGCCAGATCAGCAGCAGCACCAGGATGGCGAAGCTGGAGTAGATGGCGGCGTACTGGGTCGAGGAGGCGATGAAGGCGGCGAACGCCCAGCCGGTGCTCTGCCACAGCACACCGGCAATCAGCCCGCCCACCAGCGCCGCCCCCAGCCTGACCCGGGTGTTCGGGATGAACATGTAGATGAACGTGAAGGCGGCGACCACCAGCAGGTAGGGCACCAGCCGCGAGAACTCCAGGACCAGGGTACCCAGCGGCTCGACCTCCATCAGCCGCTGCACCAGCGCGTTGTTCATCACTGTGGCGGTGATGCCGAGGGCGCTGAACAGCAGCACCGGCCCGACCAGGATGACGCTGAGATAATTGCTGAAGCGCTGTCCGATGCTGCGCAGGCGCTCGATGCGCCAGACGTAATTGAACGACGACTCGATCTTCTGCAGCAGCGACAGCACGGTATAGATCAGCAGCGCCAGACCGACGCTGCCCAGCACTCCGACCTTCACGTTGGCGACGAAGTCGATGACATGGCCCGCGACCTCCGCACCCTTCGGTCCGAGCGGTTCCATGAAGCGGTACAGCAGGGGTTCGAGCTGGTTGTAGACGCCGAAGCCCTTGAGCACGGAGAAGCTGAAGGCCAGCAGGGGCACCACCGACAGCAGGGTGGTGTAGACCATGCTCATGGCGCGCAGATTGAGATCACCGGCGGCAACGTCGCGCGCGATCACGTAGAGCATACGCAGCACCCGCGCCGCCAGACGGCGCGGCCACGGCAGGTTGCGCAGCTCGCCGCCCCAGACGAATCCCATGACGGCATCACGCGTTGTCGTCAGGAAGTTGGTCATGACTTCCGGCCCCTCATCGCTTGCCTTTGCCTGCCGGCATCACTATAAAGCAATCAGGCAAAAATAACCGTCCCGCAGCCACTGCATGCCGCCACGCGCCCAACCGCCACAGATCGACCGCTTCGACTTCCAGCCGGGACGCATCCTGGCCCGCAAGTACGAAGTCGTCTCGCACCTCGGCCGCGGCTGGGAGGGCGAGGTCTACATGGTCCGCGAGCGCACCACCGGCATCGACCGCGCCGCCAAATTCTTCTTCCCGCACCGCAACCCGCGCGACCGCACCGCGACCTTCTATGCGCGCAAGCTGCATAAACTGCGCCACTGCCCGATCGTCATCCAGTACCACACCCAGGAGACCATCCTCTACCGCGGCGTGCGGATCAGTTTCCTGGTCTCGGATTTCGTCGAGGGCGACCTGCTCAGCGAGTTCCTGGACAAGCAGCCCGGCAAGCGCCTGAACGCCTTCCAGGGCCTGCACCTGCTGCATGCCCTGGCCTCGGGCATCGAATGCATCCATCAGATGCGGGAGTACCATGGCGATCTGCATGCCGAGAATATCATCGTCCAGCGCTACGGCATCGGCTTCGACCTGAAGCTCCTGGACCTGTTCCACTGGGGCGCGCCGAAAAAGGAGAACATCCACGACGACGTCGTGGACCTGATCCGCATTTTCTATGACGCCATCGGCGGCAAGCGGCACTATGCCCGCCAGCCGCGGCAGGTCAAGGCCATCTGCTGCGGCCTGAGGCGCAGTCTGATCCTCAAGAAGTTCCGCAGCGCCGGCCAGCTGCGGGAGTATCTGGAAAACATCACATGGGATTGAAGCCGACCGCCGCGGCGCAGGGGCACGCGACGATCATCGCCGCCACCGACATGCCGGACCCCATCGTCCGGCGCTTCGCCGGCGGGGAGATCTGCTACTTCACCGCGCGCGCACCCGGCAAGGAAAGCCCCAACGAGGACACCCTCGGTCTGATCCCCTGGGGCGAGCACGGCGGGGTCCTCGTGGTCTGCGATGGCCTGGGGGGGCAGCCGTCCGGTGCCGACGCGTCGCGTACCGCGGCAGCCTGCCTCGCCGACAGCATCGCGGCCGCGCCGCCCGGCAACGGCGGCCTGCGCGAGGCGATCCTCGACGGCATCGAGAAAGCCAATCGCAGCGTCACCGGACTCGGCGTCGGCGCCGCGACGACGCTGGTGCTGCTGGAGATCCAGGGCACCCTGATCAGGCCCTATCACGTCGGCGACTCGATGATCCTGGTCAGCGGACAGCGCGGCCGCATCAAGCTGCAGACGGTGTCGCACTCCCCCGTCGGCTACGCCGTGGAAGCCGGATTCCTGGATGCGCAGGAGGCCATGCACCACGCGGAGCGTCATCTGATCTCCAACATGATCGGAACGCCCGACATGCGCATCGAGATCGGCACGGCGGTCGAGCTCGCCCGCCGCGATACCGCGCTGCTCGCCAGCGACGGCCTGTTCGACAACCTGCACCTGGACGAGATCGTCGAGCGCATGCGCTGCGGCCCTATAAATACAGGGGCGAACGCCCTGCGGCTGGACTCGCTTGCGCGCATGACCGGCGCTGCGTCGGACATGCCGAGCAAGCCGGACGATCTCAGCTTCATCCTCTACCGCCCTGTCTAAGTTACCCCCGGAAGGTCGCGCACGACATTATTTTACAGCTGTATCTTTCCTTTTTCGTTAAAGTTTCTATAATCGGATGCCGTTAGTCTGCGCGAACCATTAACTAGGAGGGTCACCTCATGGCAGTGAAGAAGAAGACAGTGAAGAAGAAGACGGCGTCCAAGAAGAAGGTCGCGACCAAGAAGAAGGTCGCCACCAAGCGCAAGGTCGCCGGCAAGAAGGTCGCCAAGAAGCGCGTCGCGAAGAAGGGCGCTGCGAAGAAGAAGGCGGCCAAGAAGAAGGTCGCCAAGAAAAAGGTCGCGAAGAAGCGCGTCGCCAAGAAGGGCGGCAAGAAGAAGGCAGCGAAGAAGAAGGTTGCCAAGAAAAAGGTCGCCAAGAAAAAGGTCGCGAAGAAGAAAACCGCCAAAAAGAAAACCGCGAAGAAGGCCGCCTGAGAAGTAGACCGCTCAAAAATAACGAGCGGCTTCAGACAGCCTGAAAGCCCCCTGTTGATCTCCAGGCCCGCTCTGCGGGCCTTTTTTATTTCAAAGAGTTAACTTCGGTCTTGGTGGTCAGCGACAACCCGTCGCCGAGCACTTCCGCGAGTTCCTCGGGCGTGATGTGCGCATGCCGGACATGGTCGCCGCCCATCGTCCAGAGCTCGCAGTAAAGCGCGTACAAGGGACGCGCATCAGTCGCGAACACGAAGCTGCTCTCATAGGTCATGACACCGTAGCCCCACTCGCCGATGGTGCGGCGTCGTTGCGTATGTACAACAGATTGCGGGCCAGGCTCGATGACGACCGCGGCATCCAACGCGTGATCGATGGCGAGCGCGCAATGATGTTCCCACACGGTGAGCTGACGCTCGGTGACCGGCCCACCGTGCTGGAAATAGATACGGGTCGTACCGGCGGGAAACGCGATGGGGCGCTGCACCATCAGCACGCTGTCCGATGCCGCGAACGGTACCGGCCGCGGCTGCCAGAATCCGCCGCACCCGGCCGCCGAGAGCGCCGCCAGCGCCACGAGTGTGCGCCCGAGTCCGTCAATCTTCATGCACCGTCTCCTCGTCGCGATCGAGGTGGCGCGCATAGGCACGCCGGTTCCGCTGCAACCGGGCACGCACCGCGCCCCAGGGATCGTCCCAGCATAACGGCCGGTCGACCAGCGCGCGACACAGTGCCAGCAGTCCCCGCACATCGTCCACATGCACGAACTCCGGTGCCGGGCCGGCTAACCGCGGACAATCCGCGCCGCCCTCCAGCCCCTGGTTGTGATAATTGCCGAGCGGTACGGTCAGGCCGAGGGTCGGAATGCCGAAGGCCGTCGCGGCCGTCGCCTCACAGGCGCCGCCGTCCATGATGCGCCGCTGATGCCGCCCGGGCAGCACCTTCCCGGCCAGTTCGGACAGCACTTGCATACCGTCGGCATCGAACACCGTGCGGCGGTCGCCGAGGCGCACCACCGGTCCCTTGCCGATCTCGGCACCCGGCAGGGTGCGCGAGGCCTCGAGACTGACGGCGACCAGCGGCCGCCGACGACGCCGCAACCAGTCCAGTTCGAAGTGGGCGATCGCGCCGACGAAGCCGACCTCCTCGGCGCGCGTCAGCAGGCCGATGAAGGGCGGCGGCTCGGCCGTCCGCCGCCGGAACAGCGCGTGCGCCGTCTGCAGGATGGCGAACACCCCGATGAGATCGTCGGCGGCCTTGGTGTAGATGCGCGGGCCGCTGCGCCAGACGGGCGCACGGAACGCGAAACCGCCGAACAGGCGTCGTGCCTGCGGTACGACCGTGCGGAGGCTCGCATCCGGCAGCCGCACCTCCGCGCGTCCGATCGCGTAGCCCTTGGGATGCAGTTCGATGTCGCGCAGTTCACCTCTGCCGACATAGCCGGCCCCCGCCGACAGCCAGACGCCGGCACCGGCGAGATGCTTCACCGGCGAGCCGCCGTGCCAGGCGATCGCGAGCCTGCGCGCGTCCAGCCAGCGCACGCCGTGGAAGCCGGGGTGATCCATGTGCGCGATGAACAGCCGCACCGGGACGTCGCTGCGCATCCCCAGCAGCCGCCGGTAGGCGGTGGGGCTGGCGACGCCGACCAGCAGATTGCCATGCGGGTCGCGGCAGTGCGGCACCCCCCAGGCCTCCAGCGCGCGCTCCGCGAAGGTGCGCACCTGCTGCTCGCGGAACGGCGCGGTGGGGACGGCCAACAGCTCGCGCAGACATCGCCACTGGGTTTCGTTCACGTTCTTTGTCTCCCGGCCGGCCGCCACCCGTGGACCGGGTGGTATGCCCATTGGCGCCCTATTATAAGGGAGAGGGGACATCGCCGGTCTGCGCCCCGGAATCGGTGCGCACGCCACGCCTCGATTGATCTGGCGCAATTCCTGCATCGGCGGGCCCTGCGATACTGGACAACGATGCCACCAACCGGACGTAAAGGAGTATTTCCATGGCCGTGCAACCCACCCAGAACCAGATCTACGCGATCCTCGATCACGTGATGGACCCCGAGCTGAACCACAGCCTGGTGGAACTGGGCATGATCCGCGACGTCGACATCGATGAAGGCCGCGTGCAGATCGAGCTGCAGTTGACCACCCCGCACTGCCCGTTCGCCGGCGAGATCGAGGCGCGCATCCGGTCCGCGCTGCTCGCGATGGACGCCGTCGACGAGGTCGCCATCCACCGCCCCTGCGCGGGCGACGCCTGAGCCTTCACCCCTCCGGCAGCGACCTAAAGATCGGCGGTCCGCGGCCGAAGATCATCAGGCGCTTCAACAAGTCACAATGGACGGGATCAACAGGGACACACCCGTCCGGGCGGCGCAGGGACGCACCGCCGCCTCAGCCCACAAGCAACCGTTGCGCCCGAGCGAGCCCCGGGAGAATCAGCGTGTCGAGCGAAGAATCCCCCAGCAAACCCCGCGTCCTGGTCGTGGACGATTCGCGCGTGATTCGCGTGGCCGCCCGCAAGATCCTCAAGGATGAGTTCGACACCCTGGAAGCCGGCGACGGCGAGGAGGCCTGGGAACTGCTGGCGGCGCACCAAGACATCGCGCTCGTCATCTCGGATCTGTCCATGCCCTACCTCGACGGCATGGGGCTGCTGCAGCGGCTGCGCGCAGCCGAGAGCGAGCAGCTGCGCAGCCTGCCCATGATCATCGTCACCGGCGCCGAGGACGACGACGGCGCCAAGTCCCGCGTCTTCGCCGCCGGCGCGACCGACTTCATCAGCAAGCCATTCGACTCCGTGCAGCTGCTGGCGCATACCCGCTCGCACATCCGCCTGCAGAAAACCGCCGTCGAGCTCAAGCAGGCGGCGACGACGCTCAACGAGAAGCCGGCGACCGACCCCTTCACGGGGCTGGGCAACGCCCACGCCTTTCAGCAGAACGGCCAGCAGGCACTCGCGCACGCGCTGCGCCACCGCACGGAATTCACGCTGCTGCTGTTCCAGGTCGACGGCTTCGACGACCTGTTCGTGCGCCAGGGCAAGGCCGTCGGCGGCGCCATCCTCAAGACGGTCACCGCCGCCCTGCAGGCCGAGGTCCGCCGCGAGGACATGTCCGCGCGGCTGAGCATGGCGCGCTTCGGACTGGTCATGCCTTCCACCAACGCGGTGGGCGCGCGCCATCTGGTGCAGCGCATCACCGCGCGCCTTGCCGGGATGCCCGTCGACGGCAGGGACGGCAGCTTCACCGTGACGCTCAGCGCCGGCATACTGACGCCGGTGGTGCAGCCCAACGCCCGCTTCGAGGATCTGCTCGCGGAACTCATCGCCCGGCTGGACCGGGCGCTGCAGCGGGGCGGCGAGATCATCGACACCGCCACGCCGCCGCCCCCTGCGGTGGAGACTCCGCGGCCGACGGCGGAAGCCGCCCCGGCACAGGACCGATCCCAAGCGTCCGCCCCGACCGAAGCACCGGCCGTTACGCGCACCGCGGCCGGCACGGCACTGATTCCCGAACCCGCCGCCGACAAGCCCGGCTTCATCGGCGCCCAGACCGCGGAACAGCCCGCGCCGAATCTCGAAGAGGCACTGACCCTGCTGCAGCGCGGCGAACATGCGCTGCTCAGGCCCTACCTGGGCACGCTGACGCTGCGGCTGCTGCCGCTGCTGGAGCAGTGGGACGCGGCCGAACAGCGCGGCCTGGCCGACGCCCTGGCCCGGATCCGCGCCGCCCTCGACACCGCGGTGCCGCCGGAAACGGCTTGAGCGCCACCCCTGCCGACCGGCGGGCGGCGAACATAAGGCCGTTCCCGGCCCGTCCCACCCACCTGTGGTAGCATGCCCCGCAACCGGATTGCGGAGTACCGCCATGCCTTCTTTCGACGTCGTATCCGAAGTCGATCTGCACGAAGTGAACAACGCCGCCGACCAGGCCAACCGCGAGATCGGCACGCGCTTCGATTTCAAGGGCAGCGATGCCCGGGTGGAGATCGCCGACGATACCCTCACCCTGGACGCGCAGAGCGAATTCCAGGTCGATCAGATGCGCGACATTCTGGAGAAGAAGCTCGCCAAGCGCGGCGTCGACATCGGCGCGCTGAAGATCGAGAAGGTCGAGGTCAGCGGCCAGCGCGCCCGCCAGAAGATCCAGGTCCGCCAGGGCATCGACCAGGACACCGCGCGCAAGATCGTCAAGCTGGTCAAGGACAGCAAGCTCAAGGTTCAGGCCAGCATCCAGGGCGACCAGGTGCGCATCACCGGCAAGAAGCGCGACGACCTGCAGGAAGCCATCGCCCTGCTGAGGAAGGCCGACGTCGGGCTGCCGCTGCAGTACCAGAATTTCCGGGATTGAGCCTTCACTTCAGGTAGAAGCCTTGAAACGCGAAGGCACCGAAGGCGCACAAAGGAACATCACGACGGTTGTTATTGCTACGAAATCCACGAACAGGATATGAGTCGGGTTTTTATGTTCACGGAGTTTCGTGGGTTTCGTGGATTTCGTGGCTAATATGATTCTGGTTTTCTTTCGCGCGCCTTCGGCGCCTTCGTGTTTCAGGCTTTCGATCTGAAGGGTCAATCCCGCAGCGTCACCGCGACGCCCAGTTTCCGGGTGAGGGCGCGGCCCAGGGTGTCCATCAGCGTCGCGCCGGTCTTGTCGTCCACCCACACGCCGCGCCCGGCGTCGAAGGAGAAATGCGCCGGGCCGAGCGGTGAGGCGACCCAGATCTGCCGCACGGGTTCCTGACGGTTGACGATGATCTGGCCGCCGTCCTCGAAGCCGATCTGCAGCACACCGTCGACGATGTCCATGTCGAGATCGTCGCAGGCGGACAGGCCCTCGAGCTGCTCGAGGATCGCCTCCAGTGTCTGGCTGGCGTGGACGGAGAAGGAGAGTTCGGCCATGTCGGCATATCCTGTCGCGTTGAAACGGTGGCGCCCTGCACCAAGTCAAGGCGCCGGGCCGGGAATGATGGATGACTGGCGCAAGGGACGCAACCGCCGCGCCGACCGCCCCCCCCGGCCGGCCGTTTTAATTCCCGCACCTGCCTGGGCTAGAATACGGGCCTTCATCCGCCGCCCCCGACCCGGCCAGAGTCCATCCCATGAATCCGATCATCCCGCAGAAGAGTCCGCAGATGTCCGACACCAACCCCCTGCAGCGCCCCAGCCGGTTCTCCTTCGAGGAACTCCTCACCTGCGGCCGCGGCGAGATGTTCGGCCCCGGCAACGCCCAGCTGCCGCTGCCGCCGATGCTGATGTTCGACCGCATCAGCCACATCAGCGAGGAGGGCGGCGCGCACGGCAAGGGCGAGATCCGGGCCGAACTCGACATCAGGCCCGACCTGTGGTTCTTCGGCTGCCACTTCGAGGGCGATCCCGTCATGCCCGGCTGCCTGGGCCTGGACGCCATGTGGCAGCTGATCGGCTTCTTCCTGGGCTGGTGCGGCGGCCCGGGCCGCGGCCGCGCGCTGGGCGGCGGCGAGATCAAGTTTTCCGGCCAGGTCACGCCGAAAAACGGCCTGGTCACCTATCAGATCGACATGAAGCGCGTCATCAAGCGCAAGCTCTTCATGGGCATCGCCGACGGCATCATGTCCGTGGACGGACGCGAGATCTATCACGCCAAGGATCTGCGCGTCGGTCTGTTCACTTCCACCGAGAATTTCTGAGGTCCAGGACAATGCGCAGGGTAGTGGTCACGGGCATCGGCATCGTCTCCTCCATCGGCAACGACAAGCAGAACGTGCTGGAGAGCCTGAAGAGCGGGCGCTCCGGTATCCGCTTCAGCGAGGAATACCGGGACATGGGCTTCCGCAGCCAGGTCTGCGGGCCGATCGTCGGCCTGGACCAGGAGGCGCTGATCGACCGCAAGCTCCGGCGCTTCATGGGCGACGCTGCGGCGTTCAACTACATCGCCATGCAGGAGGCGCTGCGCGATTCCGGCCTGACGCCGGCGATGATCTCCAACCCGCGCACCGGCCTGATCGTCGGTTCCGGCGGCGCCTCGACCGCCAACGTCGTCATCGCCGCCGACACCCTGCGCGAGAAGGGCGTGAAGAAGATCGGCCCCTACGGCGTGACCAAGACCATGTCGTCGACCACCTCGGCCATCCTCGGCACGGCCTTCGGCATCAAGGGCGTGGGCTATTCCCTCAGCTCGGCCTGTTCCACCAGCGCGCACTGCATCGGCCACGGCGCCGAGCTCATCCAGTGGGGCAAGCAGGACATCGTCTTCGCCGGCGGCGGCGAGGAGGTGCACTGGTCCATGAGCTGCCTGTTCGACGCCATGGGCGCGCTGTCCTCCAAGTACAACGAGACCCCCGAGAAGGCCTCCCGCCCCTACGACGCCGACCGCGACGGCTTCGTCATCTCCGGTGGCGGCGGCCTGGTGGTGCTGGAGGAACTCGAACACGCCCGCGCGCGCGGCGCGAAGATCTACGCCGAGCTGATCGGCTACGGTGCGACCTCCGACGGCTACGACATGGTGGCGCCCTCCGGCGAGGGCGCGGTGCGCTGCATGCAGCAGGCGCTCGCCACAGTCGACACGCCGATCGACTACATCAACGCCCACGGCACCAGCACGCCGGTCGGCGACACCAAGGAGCTCGAAGCGGTGCGCACGGTGTTCGGCGACAGGATCCCCGCCATCACCTCCACCAAGTCCGTCACCGGCCACGCACTCGGCGCCGCCGGCGTCTGCGAGGCGATCTACGCGCTGCTCATGCAGGAGGCCGGCTTCATCGCCGCCAGCGCCAACATCGAGACGCTCGACCCGGGCGCAGCCGGCATGCCCATCGCGCGCGAACGCATCGACAACGCCAGGCTCGACACCGTCATGTCCAACAGCTTCGGCTTCGGCGGTGCGAACGCGACACTGGTGTTCCGCAGGGTTTGAGTGGGAGGTGAGGAGTGAGGAGTGAGGAGTGAGGAGGGAGGAGTGAGGAGAAAACCTTTTTAGCCACGGAAGCACACGGAAAAGCACGGACAAGAACCTTATTCGGTTTTACCT
>CAYWKV010000052.1:0-1751 GCA_964458835.1 uncultured Gammaproteobacteria bacterium
GTCCATGCGCCGGCCGGTCAGGCGTTCGATGCCGGACAGCTTGCGCCAGTCGTCGGGACCCACCAGGGTGACGGCGGTGCCGGTGGCGCCGCCGCGGCCGGTGCGGCCGATGCGGTGGATGTAGTCCTCCGCCACCATGGGCAGGTCGAAATTGATCACGTGGCTGATGCCCTTGATGTCCAGCCCGCGGGCGGCGACGTCGGTCGCCACCAGCAGACGGAAGCGGCCGCGGCGCATCTGTTCGACGGTACGGCGGCGCTGGCCCTGCCCCATGTCGCCGTGCAGCGCGGCACTGGCATGGCCCTGCTCGGCGAGCTGTTTCGCGAGTTCGTCGGCGCCACGCTTGGTGGCGGTGAAGATCACCGCCTGGGTCAGCGCGTCATGACCGAGGTAGTGCGACAGCAGGCGGTGCTTGTGGCCGATGTTGTCGGCCTGGTGCACGCGCTGTTCGATGGATGCATGCTGCTCGTGGTTGGCGGCGAGCTGGACGCGCGCCGGATCCTTCAGCAGCTGCCTGGCGATCGCCAGCACGCGGCCCTCGAGGGTCGCCGAGAACAGCAGCGTCTGACGCGTCTCGGGCGTGGCGGCGGCAATGTCGCGCACCGCGTCGACGAAGCCGAGATCCAGCATGCGATCGGCCTCGTCCAGCACCAGGAATTCGAGGCGCGAAAAGTCGACGCGGCCCTGCGCCATGTGGTCCATCAGCCGGCCCGGCGTGGCGACGAGCAGATCCAGCGGCTGCTGCAGCAGCTTGATCTGCGGCGGATAGGGCATGCCGCCGACGACGCTGCCGGTGGTGAAGCGGCAGAAGCGGCCGAGCTGGCGGATGTTCTCGTTCACCTGGTTGGCGAGTTCGCGGGTGGGCGTCAGCACCAGCACGCGCGGACCGCGGCCGCGCACGGCCGACGGCTTGAGCAGGCGCTCCAGGGCCGGCAGCACGAAGGCCGCCGTCTTGCCGGTGCCGGTCTGCGCCGAGGCCATCAGGTCGCGGCCGGCCAGCACCAGCGGGATCGCCTCGCGCTGGATGTCGGTCGGGTTGGTGTAGCCGCTCGCCTGGATGGCGCGCAGCAGTTGGGCATTCAGATTCAGAGCTTCGAAAGACACGCTAAGCACCCCGCCTGCCGCCGTTGCCAGGGACAGGTCCGTCAGGATTGAAGACACGAACGAAGGCGGAATTGCGCGGGGCAATCGCGGCACCTGGTTCAGTTCAAGGCAGCTTCACAGCGGAAGCGGCCTGCACGTTGCCAACCAGGTAACCGATGATGGAACTACGGGGAAGGTCAGGAACGGCTTGGGCCTCCCGGAGGAGGAGCGCGCACTATACGGGTTCCGCGCGCCGGGCGCCAGTCCTATTTCGGCGCGCCCGCCGGCGGGAGCCCGTCAGGCGGCGGGCGTACCGGCACGCCGTGCCGCACGACGTTCTCGGGGCCGGGATAGGCGGCGCAGCCGTTGCCGTGCGCGCGCCAGCTGACGGCCTGGCCCTGCGGATTCACGATGAAGGTGAATTCGCAGTAGTACTCGTAGTAGTCGGGCGGAAAGTACTCGCCGGGGTAGATCACCGAGCGCGTCCCGGTTTCGGTGCGGTAGGTGTGGATGACGTCGGGCGCGCGGTAGCCGGGCCGCAGGCTGTGTTCCGCCCAGACCCAGGTGTAGGCCCGCGTGCCGTCACCGATGTCGCGCTCAATGTAGTTGTAGCCGAAGCGTTCGCGCAGCTGGTCGATATGCCAGCCGATGTGGCTGTCCATGTCCCG
>CAYWKV010000052.1:1851-9580 GCA_964458835.1 uncultured Gammaproteobacteria bacterium
GCCCGCACCGCGCGACGCATTTCAAACCCCCATCGAGTCAAGTAGAATCTCCGCCGGCCGTGTCCCGCGGAACCGAGCTCGGGACCGGCCCAAGTCGGACCTGTTCATTCCCGGATTCCATTTTCCCTTCGCGCGGAGGTCGAAGTCTCTTGGCGTTGAACCTTGCATTTGCCGCGGTGATCGCGTCGCTGCTGTCCGCCGCGGCGTCTCTCGGCGCCCACAGACGTATCGCGGTCCTGCGCATCCTGTCGTTCCCGCTGCTCGGCATCGCGGGCGCGGCGGCGGCCGTCGCGGGTGTCCTCACGCTGTCGTCGGGCGCCGTCTTCACCGACACGCTGCCCATCGGCCTGCCCTGGCTGCACTGGCAGGTCCGCCTCGACACGCTGAGCGCCCTGTTCCTCGCCATCATCGGCATCGTCACCTTCGCCGTGGCCCTGTTCGGCCCCGGCTACCTGCGCGAGTACGAGCACGGCGATCACCCGCTGGTGCAGCTCGGTGTGTTCACGGGGCTGTTCATCGCCGGCATGCTGCTGGTGGTGCTCGCCGACGACGCCTTCATGTTCATGGTCGCCTGGGAGCTGATGTCACTGTCCAGCTACTTCCTGGTGGTGTTTCATCACGAACACGCGGCCAACCGCCGGGCCGGCTTTCTCTATCTGCTGATGGCCCACGTCGGCGGGCTGATGATCCTGCTCGGCTACGGCGTGCTGGCGACCTTCGGCGACGGCTTCGCCTTCTCGGCCATGCGCGTGGCCGAACTGTCGCCGCTGTGGGCGAGCGTGGCCTTCGCGCTGGCCTTCGTCGGCTTCGGCATGAAGGCCGGCCTGGTGCCGCTGCACGCCTGGCTGCCGGAGGCGCATCCCGTGGCGCCGTCGCATATCTCGGCGCTGATGTCGGGCGTGATGCTCAAGGTGGCGGTGTACGGCTTCATACGCGTGAGCCTGGACCTGATCGGTGACGTGCACTGGGGCTGGGGCGTCACCGCCCTGCTGGTCGGCAGCGTGTCCGCGCTGCTCGGCGTGCTGTACGCACTGCAGCAGAACGATCTCAAGCGGCTGCTGGCCTATTCCTCCATCGAGAACATCGGCGTCGTCTTCATCGGCCTGGGGCTGGCGATGGTGTTCATGGGCAGCGGCCACCCGAAACTCGGCGTCATGGCCTTGGTCGCGGCGCTGTTCCACGCCTTCAACCATTCGCTGTTCAAGAGCCTGCTCTTCCTCGGCGCGGGCGCCGTGATCCAGCGTTCGCACGAGCAGAACCTCGAGCGCATGGGCGGGCTGCTGATGCGCCTGCCGTACACCGGCGTGTTCTTCCTGGTCGGCGTCATGAGCATCTCGTCGCTGCCGCCCTTCAACGGCTTCGCCTCGGAATGGCTGACCTTCCAGGCCGCGCTGCAGGCCGGTGCGCTGGACAACGGCGTGCTGCGCATCCTGATTCCGTTCACCGCCGCGATGCTGGCGTTGACCGGAGCGCTCGCCGTCGTCTGCTTCGTGAAGGCCTACGGTGTCGCCTTCCTGGGCCAGCCGCGCAGCCGCCGCGCCCGCCATGCCCGTCACGTCACCTGGGGCATGCGCGGCGCCCAGGGCCTGCTGGCGCTGGCGTGCCTGCTGGCCGGTGTGTTCCCCACCATGGCGGTGGAACTGATCGCACAGATCCCGCTCCAGCTGCTCGGCACGGGGCTGACGTCCGCCACCGCCCACGGCTGGCTGTGGCTGACGCCGGTGTCGCCGAAGGTAGCGTCCTACAGCGCGCCGCTGGTGTTGCTGGGACTGCTGCTCGCCTGGTTCGTGGCCTGGCAGCTGCTGCATCCGCGCGGGCCGCGCAGCATCCGCCGCGGCAATGTCTGGGACTGCGGCTTCGGACCGCTGAGCTCGCGCATGCAGTACACCGGCACCGCCTTCGCCCAGCCGATACGGCGCATCTTCGCACCGGTGTGGAAGATCGAGGAACGCATCGAGCGGCAGACCGATGCCGATGGCCTGCGCGTCACGCGGCTGTCGCATCAGCTGCAGATCGTCGACCGTTCCTGGACGGCGCTGTACGAGCCGATCGGCCACTGGGTGGTGCTGGCGGCGCGGCGCGTCGCCCGGCTGCAGCAGGGTAATATCCGCGTCTATCTGGCCTATTCGTTCTTCACGCTGGTGCTGCTGCTATGGCTGATATCATGACCTGGGGTGGCTGGCTGCTGGCCCTCCTGCAGACCGCGCTGTTCGTGGCCTGTGCGCCCTTGCTGGCCATCTGGATCAAGCGCAACAAGTGCTTCTGGCAGAATCGCCGTCCGCCGCGCTACGTGCAGCCCTACCGTGATCTCGCCAAGCTGTTCCGCAAGCAGGTGGTGCTCGCGGAGAATGCCTCGCCGCTGTTCCGGATGGCGCCCTACATCGTCTTCGCGTCGACCATCGTCGCGGCCGCCACGGTGCCGCTGGTGGCGACCGAGCTGCCCACCGCGGCCATCGCCGACATGCTGGTGCTGATCGGCTTTCTGGCCCTGGCACGCTTCTTTCTCGCGCTGGCGGGCATGGACATCGGCACGGCCTTCGGCGGCATGGGATCGTCGCGCGAGGTGTCGCTGGCGTCGCTCGCCGAGCCGGCAATGCTCATGGTCGTCTTCACCATCGCCATGAGCGCACAGAGCACCAACCTGTCGAGCGCCGTGAACCACCTGCTGGAGTCGGGGCTGGTGCTGCGTCCGTCGCTGCTGTTCGCACTGCTGGGGCTGCTGCTGGTCGCGGTCGCCGAGACCGGCCGCATCCCGGTCGACAATCCGGCCACGCACCTCGAACTGACCATGCTGCACGAAGCGATGCTCCTCGAGTACAGCGGGCGCCATCTGGCCCTGATGGAATGGGCAGCACAGCTCAAGCTGATGATCTTCGGCGCGCTGATCGCGAACATCTTCTTCCCGTGGGGCATCGCCACCGAGTTCAGCGCCGCCGCGTTGGCGACGGGGCTGGCGGCCATCACCGTCAAGCTGGCGGTACTGGGCGCGATCCTGGCGATCGCCGAGACAGCGCTGGCGAAGATGCGGCTGTTCCTGGTGCCGCAGTTCCTCAACCTGGCGTTCCTGCTCGCCCTGCTCGGCGCCCTCAGCCACATCATCCTGGAGGCGGGCACATGAACATCGCGCAGTTCAGTCTCCAGGAGCAGGCCGTCATCTTCTTCGCGGCGCTGGTGCTGTTCACCTCGTTCGCACTGCTCGCACAGCAGCGCATCCTCGCCTCCATCCATGTGTTCGCCTGGCAGGGATTCCTGGTGGCCGGCTCGACTGCGCTCATCGCCCTGACTTCGGGCCAGCATCATCTGTACTTCTCGGCCCTGCTGACGCTGGTGCTGAAGGCGCTGCTGCTGCCGTGGATGCTGCACAGGCTGGTGCGGCAGCTCGGCATCGCGCATCACGTCGAAACGGTCGTACGGCCCGCCATGATCCTGCTGGCGGCGGCCGCACTGGTGGTGTTCAGCTACTACGTGGCGCTGCCCATCGAGAAGCTCTCCACGCTGTCGACCCGCAACACCATCGCCATCAGCATGTCGGTGGTGCTCATCGGCATGCTGATGATGGTGTCGCGGCGCCAGGCGGTCAGCCAGGTGATCGGCTTCATGTCCATGGAGAACGGCCTGTTCTTCGTTGCCGTCGTATCCACGCACGGCATGCCCATGGTAGTCGAGCTGGGCATCGCCTTCGACGTGCTGGTCGCGATGGTGCTGTTCGGCGTGTTCTTCTTCCAGATCCGCGACAGCATCGAATCCCTGGACGTCGACCGGCTCAACCGCCTGTCCGAGAGCGCGGAACCGAACGGAACCAACGAATGAACGGCCTCTACCTGACTCTGCTGCTGCCGCTCGCGGGCATGATACTCCTGGCGCTGGTGCGCAGCCCCGCGCTCGCCGGCTGGCTGAACGTGCTGATCTGCGGCGCGACCTTCCTCGCCTCGCTGGACGTGGCCTTCGCCGTGCTGGCGGACGGTCCGCTGCTCAGCCCCGGCGAGATGTTCTACATCGACGCCTTCAACGTCTATCTGGTCGCATTGACCGCCTTCGTCGGCGTCACCACCGCCATCTTCTCGCGCCCCTACATGCAGTACGTGCTGGGCGAGGGCTGGGTGCGCGAGAAGCGCATGCGCCTGTACCACTCGATGTATCAGGCCTTCCTGGCCACCATGCTGCTGGCTCTGACGACGAACAACCTCGGCATCCTCTGGGTGGCGGTCGAGGGCGCGACCCTGGCCACCGTGCTGCTGGTGTCGCTGTACCGTACGCCGGAATCGGTCGAGGCGGCGTGGAAATACTTCATCCTGTGCGGCGTCGGCATCGCTCAAGCGCTGTTCGGGACCGTGCTGGTGTATTTCGCGGCGGCCAACGTGCTGCAGATGCCCGAGACCGGCCTGCACTGGACGGTGCTGCGCGACGCCGCACAGAACCTCGACCCGACGGTGATGAGCATCGCCTTCGTGTTCCTGCTGGTGGGCTACGGCACCAAGATCGGCCTGGTGCCGCTGCACAACTGGCTGCCCGACGCACATTCGGAAGGCCCGACGCCGATGTCGGCAGTGCTCTCCGGTCTGTTGCTGAACGTCGCACTGTATGCCGTGGTGCGCTTCAAGATGCTGGTGGATCCGGCGCTCGCCGACCCGGCCTGGACCAGCCCGCAGCTCGCCGGCCATCTGATGATGGGCTTCGGCCTGGTGTCGTTCCTGATCGCCGGCTTCTTCCTGCACCGGCAGCGCGACATCAAGCGCATGTTCAGCTACTCGTCCATCGAACACATGGGTCTGATGACCTTCGCCTTCGGCCTGGGCGGCCCGCTCGCGACCTTCGGCGGCCTGCTGCACATGACCGTCCACTCGTTGACCAAGTCGGCGATCTTCGTCACCGTCGGCCACGCCACGCACATCGCCGGCACGCAGTCCATCGAGAAGATCCGCGGCCTGATCAAGACCCAGCCCTCGGTCGGCTGGGGGCTGCTGATCGGCACCGCCGCCATCGCCGGCTTCCCGCCCTTCGGCGTGTTCATGAGCGAGTTCCTGCTGCTGACCGCCACCATGCAGAGCTGGCCGTGGCTGACGGTGGTGCTGCTGTCCGGACTGGGCATCGCCTTCGCCGGCCTGTTCCGCAACATCCATCCGATGGTCTACGGGCAGGTGCCCGAGGGTCAGGCGGCGGTACGCGCGAACATGCTGCCGGTCGCGGTGCATCTGCTGCTGGTGCTGTGGCTGGGGCTGTCCATCCCGACCTTCCTGGCACAGTGGTTCGATCAGGCCACGCTGCTGATCACCGGGAGCAACTTCCTGTGAACGCCTACGCCTGGCTGCCCGACTTCATTACGCGCCTCCGGAACGCGTTCGTCTTCGTCGCCGAGGACGTCGAGCTGTCGCAGGTCGGCGACGCGCGCATGCTCGAGCTCGAGCACGAGGACTGGGGCCGTGCCGGCCAGGAGGCAGCCGCCGCGGGACTGCGCTGGGCCGGCGGCTGGGGCGAACAGACCGACGGGGAGTTCCTGGTCAATGCCTGCCTGATGCACGGCGGCGAGGCCCTGCTGCTGCGCACCCGCGTCCCGCAGGCGACGCCGGCGCTGCCCTCGCACACGCCTCATTTCCCCGCCGCCGACCGCATGGAGCGTCGCACCCAGGACATGCTGGGCATCGCCTTCCTCGACCATCCCGATACACGGCGCTGGGCGCGCCACCACGCCTGGGCCGAGAACGAGTATCCGCTGCGCAAGGACTTCCCGGCCGCCGGCACGCGCCCCGGCCCGATGCGCACCGATCACGATTACCGCTTCCTGCAGGCGCAGGGCGCGGGCGTCTACGAGGTCCCCGTGGGGCCGATCCACGCCGGCATCATCGAGCCCGGACACTTCCGCTTCCAGGCGGTAGGCGAACACATCCTCCATCTGGAGCAACGTTTCGGCTACGTGCACAAGGGCATCGAGAAGATCGCCGAGGGCCGCGACGCCGCCGGCGCTGCGCGGCTGGCCGGGCGCGTCTCGGGCGACAGCACGGTGGCCTTCGCCTGGGCCGCCTGCCGCGCCATGGAGCAGGCCGCCGGCATCGAGGTGCCCGCGCGCGCGCTCTGGCTGCGCGCCGTCATGGCCGAGCGCGAGCGCATCGCCAATCACCTCGGCGACATCGGCGCCATCTGCAACGACGTCGGCTTCGCCTTCGCGCAGTACCAGTTCAGCCGGCTGCGCGAGAACTGGCAGCGCGACAGCGCGGCGGCCTTCGGGCACCGCTTCATGATGGACCGCGTCGTCCCGGGCGGCGTGGCCGTGGATGCGGATGCAGATGCCGTCAGCCGGCTGGCCGCGGGCCTGCAGCCGCTGACCCGGGAAATGCGCGAACTCGTCCCCATCCTGGACGAGAATCCGTCGCTGGAGGACCGCCTGGTCACCACCGGCTTCCTCGGCCGGGACGTGGCCGCGCGCCTGGGCGCGACAGGCTATGTCGGCAAGGCGTCCGGACAGGACTACGACGCGCGCCGCGACCTGCGCTATGCGCCCTACGACCGTCTGGAGGTGAAGGTGCCGGTGTACGAGGACGGCGACGTCGCCACCCGCCTGCGCGTCCGGGCGGAGGAGATCCTCCTCTCCATCGACCTGCTGGAACGGCTGCTGCGCGAGTTGCCGGGCGGGCCGGTCGCGGCCGACTGGGTGGCGCCGCCGGCGGATGCCGAGGGCCTGGCCATCGTCGAGGGCTGGCGCGGCGAGATCCTCTGCCACGTGCGCTTCGGCGACGGCGGCCGGATCGCGCGCCTGTTCCCGCGCGACCCCAGCTGGTTCACCTGGCCGGCACTGGAGCAGTTGATCCATGGCAACATCGTCCCGGATTTTCCGGTGTGCAACAAATCGGTGAACGGCTCGTACTCGGGGCATGACCTGTGACGGCGGCAGCACATGAACATGAAAACCGCATTGACCACGGAAGCACGCGGAAAAGCACGGAAGATACGGAAACAAAACCACGTCGCGGAGCGTCGCCTCGACACGTGGCGGATGACGTGGGTTGGTCCGTGAAGCCTATTGAGCATTACCTGACAGGTTGACACCTGTAGGAGCGGGCTGAAGGTGAGGTAAAGATCAATAGGATCTTGTCCGTGTTGTTCCGTGTGCTTCCGTGGCCAATGGGTTTTCGGGTTTCGGGGTCCGCAGTGTTTGTGAGTGCACTTGGTGTGCTTCCGTGGCTGAAATGAATTTTTCCAGGATGAACCGACCCGTCGGGCAATGACCAGCGATGCTTAGGATCTTCAACAAAATCCGCAAAATCGGCGTAATCACCGAGCCGGCGCCGGCCACCGACCCGTCCTTCGAGGCGGTGGGCGAGAAACTGCAGGCGCGCGTCGGCGAACTGTTCAACGGCAGCCTGGCGATCCGTGCCGTCGATGCCGGCTCGTGCAACGGCTGCGAGCTGGAGATTCACGCGCTCAACAACCCCTACTACGGCATCGAGCGTTTCGGCGTGCACTTCGTCGCCTCGCCGCGCCATGCCGACCTGCTGCTCGTGACCGGTCCGGTGTCCAGGCACATGGAAGCCGCATTGCGGCGCGTCTACGACGCCACGCCCGATCCGAAGCTGGTGCTGGCGGTCGGCGACTGCGGCGCCGACGGCGGCGAGTTCGGCTGCAGCTACGCCAGCAGCGGCGGCATCGGCAACGTGATCCCCATCGACGGCATCGTGCGCGGCTGCCCGCCCACACCCGCCGCCCTCATGCACGCCATCCTCAAACTGATCGAGAA